>BNZQ01000230.1 GCA_026001225.1 Clostridia bacterium | reverse complement strand
TCGAGGGCTTGATCACCGAAGTCGGGAGCGCGCTGTCACACGGCGCGGTGGTCGCGCGCGAGTACGCTCTGCCGCTCGTGTCCAATATTGCCGGCGCGACCTCTCTGATTTGCACGGGCGATCGGATCACGATGGACGGCGCGACGGGCTGCGTGACGCGGCATTAAATTTACGGGCGGCGCAATGCGGCGCAAAATTTAGTTGCTTTTTTTCCGTCGACAAGCTATAATATAAAGGTTTCCGAATATCTCTGGGTGTGGCGCAGTTTGGTAGCGCGCCAGAATGGGGTTCTGGAGGCCGCAAGTTCAAGTCTTGTCACCCAGACCAACGGATTGCTCACTATATAAAGGAGCCGAGGAGAAAGACGGGTCGTTCCCGTCTTTTTCTATGTTTTTTACCGTGTTTCCGCCGTTATTCGGGGCGTTATCGGCCATTGCTTCTATACGAACGAATCACTTATTATTAGAACCGGGCACGGCAATTCAATTTGAAACTATATTTAATCTCCTTTTTCCGATCTTTTGAAATCCGCGTTATATCGAATATCATTTATAGAATGTCTCCGTATAAATGATCCGCTCAAAAAAATACTTTACTTTTTATTCGATATGTGGTAAAATTTTTTCGACAAAATTTAGCGACACCGTTCGGATTGACTACATATGAAACCGCCTTTAAACCGGCAAATTACGGAATACGACTGCGGGCCGACGAGCGTTTTAAACGCCCTCGTTTTTTTATTTGACCGCGCGGAAATTCCCCCCGAGCTTCCCAAATATGTGATGATGTATTGCCTCGATTCCTTCAACGCGCAGGGCGAGGAGGGAAAAAACGGCACGTCCAAACCGGCGATGAGGTTTTTATCGAGTTGGCTCGGTGAGTACGGCGAAGCGAAGGGCTTTCCGCTCGAATGCGAGTATTTGAGCGGCGGCCGCGTGACGGCTGCGGAAAACGGGGAGCTTTTGCGCGGCTTGCGTGACGGCGGCGCGGCGGTCGTCCGGCTGCATTTGG
>BNZQ01000229.1 GCA_026001225.1 Clostridia bacterium | reverse complement strand
AAATCCTCTCCGACGACTCGCGAACGTCCGCGGAGCGGATCGCGGTCATGCTGGGCAAGGAGCGCGGGATCGTCGCGGAAGCGATCGCGGAAATGGAGCGGACGGGAATCATCGTCAAGTACAACGTGCTGATCGACGACGATAAATTAGACGGCGGCAAGGTACAAGCGTGGATCGAGGTCAAGGTCACGCCGCAAAAGTCCCTGGGTTTCGATTCGATTGCCGAGGAAATCTATCAATTCCCCGAGGTCAGAGATTTATATTTGATGAGCGGCGGTTACGATTTGGCGGTGCTCGTCGAGGGCAAGTCGTTAAAAGAGGTAGCGATGTTTGTCTCCGAAAAGCTGTCCGCGATGAACACGGTGACCGGCACGGCGACGCATTTCGTTTTGAAGAAATACAAGGCCGGCGGTGTGAACATTACGGGCGGCGAAACGTTGAAGCGGATCGCGGTGCATGAATGAAAAAATATGGATTACTCTAAATATGTTAATTCCCGCTTGCGGGACATACCGCCGAGCGGAATACGGAAATTTTTCGACGTCGTGAACGAAATGCCCGACGCGATTTCGCTCGGCGTCGGCGAACCGGATTTCATCACGCCGTGGGAAATCCGCGACGCGGGAATCAAATCCCTGCAACGGGGCTATACGCAATACACCTCGAACCGCGGCCTGCCCGCTCTGCTTGAAAATATAAGCGCGTACATGAAGGGGCGGTTCAATTTGGCTTACCGGCCAGATTCGGAGATTTTCGTCACCGTGGGAGCGAGCGAGGCGATCGACCTCGCCCTACGCGCCCTCTTAAACGAGGGCGACGAGGTGTTGTTGCCTGTCCCCAGCTTCGTAGCCTACGGCCCGCTCGTCAAAATGGCGGGGGGAAGGGTCGCGGAAATCCCCGGACGCAAGGAGGACGGCTTTCGCTTAACGGCCGCCGATTTGGAAAAAGCGGTAACGAAATATTCTAAAATCCTGTTGCTGCCCTTTCCCAACAATCCCACGGGCGCGATCATGGAAAAGAGCGATTT
>BNZQ01000228.1 GCA_026001225.1 Clostridia bacterium | reverse complement strand
CTTACGTGCTGTCAAAATACAAATTCAAATTAAACGCCGTTATCTTTACGACCGCCGTCATATTTATGGTCGTTCCGTCGGTCGGCTCGACGGTCGCGACGTATACGCTGTTTATCAATCTGCATTTACTTGATATCTATTGGGGCGTGATCGCGCTCTATGCCGCGCCGTTCGGCGGATTTTTCCTGCTGCTGTACGGATATTTCAAAGGGGTTTCGTGGTCGTATGCCGAGGCCGCGCTGATCGACGGCGCGGGGGACTTCACCGTGTTCTTTAAAATCATGCTGCCGCAGGCGCGCGGAGGCATTTCCGCCGTGGCGCTGCTTGTCGGACTCGGGATTTGGAACGATTATTTCACTCCGTATATGTATATGCCCCAGACCTATACGCTGTCCACGGGCTTACAGGACATTTCGTTTAACGCGGTCGTTACCGGCGTTTAATTTGAATTTGTATTTTGACAGCACGTAAGCGACCGCGACCGGGAAAAATGTGCCGACGGCCGTGCCCGCCGCCGTTAAAATTGCCGTGTTCGCAAACATAGCGACCAAGCCGCCGTCGGCAAACGCGCCGGCGAAGTTTTTAAAAGGCGATCTCTGCTGAAACAGCTTAACGGGAAAGGCGTAGATGCTTTCGATAAACTCTCCGTTCGTTTTGAAGGAATTGAGAATTATAAACAGAAAAGGAAAAATCAGGGTAGCCGCATAGATGCCGAAAATGACCGACATGCTTATGTATAACGCTTTCTTTTTTCCGCTTTTTAAAGCCATTTTATACTATCCTTTCCTTTATATTTTGACGGTTTTCACACGGGGCGCCCAATGAGTCGCCCCCTACGGGTTCATAAAACCGAGATTACGGTTTGCGGGCGGGAGTAAGCTCAACGCTCTTTAATTCGAGCGGCTTCAATTTAACCGTCGTTTCCCGTCCGGCGTATCTCACGGCGGCGTCGGCCGCGACGTCGAAATCCGTGTTCAAAAGGTACAGCTTTTCCTCGCCCGTCTTGTCGTCGTAAAAGAATGAAAAGC
>BNZQ01000227.1 GCA_026001225.1 Clostridia bacterium | reverse complement strand
CTAATCCTCGCCTTGTACACATATATTTAGATATATATACACTTATGTGGACAACTCTGTGGATAAGTCCATAGCTATACCCATAAGCTTGTCGAAACCGGTATTTTTGAAGAAACGGTGTTGCGTTCGGGGAGGGCAATCGCATATGATGCTCGTCATTAAGAAAAAGACATTGTTGATTGCGGCGGGCGCGGCCGCGCTGTTCGTTCTGTTGCTCCTGCTGCCCGTGATCGGGGCGGCGGTGCGGGCGGCGGGCGCGCCCCAAACGGGAATCACCGTGGTGATCGATGCGGGACACGGGGGGATCGACGGCGGCGTGACCGGCGCGGTCACGGGCGTCAAGGAAAGCGACCTCAATCTCGCCGTGGCCCGCCGCTTGCAATCGGATTTTCAAACGGCGGGGATCGGGGCGGTTATGACGCGCGAGAGCTCGGGCGGCCTGTACGGTTTGGCGGTCACGGGGCGCAAACGCCGCGACATGGAGGCCCGCAAACGGGTCATCGACAACGCCAAGCCCGCGATCGTCGTCAGCGTGCATATGAACTTTTTTCCTCAAAGCTCGCAACGCGGCGCGCAGGTCTTTTACAAGAAAGGCGACGATAAAGGCAAAGAGCTCGCGGCCACAAAACAAACGGCAACACCGCAACCGACAGCAACGTACAGTTCATAAAGCCCTTGACGGCGGAATTGTAATCCCCCTCGAACTTTTCGCAAAAGGCGATCGTACTCGCCGCGCAGGGCAGCGCGGACAGAGCAAGCAGTACCATAACCGCCGCCTTTCCGAAATTCAAATAAAAATCCGAGCCGGGCGCGCCGAACACGCCGAGGGCGCGGAGCGGCCACAGGAGCAGAAACATCAGGAGCGGCATTCCGACCAACTTTAAGCCGCTGCAAAGATAGGCGTTGCCGTCGGAAAAGATTTCTTTCAGTTTAAGATCGGCTAAACGAATGCCGACGATGAACATGGACAGCGGCGCGGTCATTTCGGCCAACGCGGTAATAATACGCACCGCGGGTGAAAAGACCGC
>BNZQ01000226.1 GCA_026001225.1 Clostridia bacterium | reverse complement strand
CTTTCTCCATATTACCTCTTTAATATACCAAGTTATTTGACGCATTTCGCTGTTTGCATATTGTTGACGGACAGGGTAAAAAAATACCCGTGCAGGCTTATGTAAAGCCGTAGTTATTCTTCATAAGCACCTCCAATATGTCGCCCGCGCCACGGATAAGCCGTGTATCGCGCACCTTGTATACGGTCGCCTCACGCGACGCGCCGTAAAGCTCCGAGATTTTATCTATCAGTCCCTTCACGAATTTCACGTCGTCCTCTCCGCCGTGAATGTAAAGGCAGTTACTGGCATTCGTCGGGCGGTATTTGCAGATTTCCTCCCGAATAAGCATCTCGACCGTTTCGTCGGGAAGCAAGAGACAGGCGGCGAAGTTATCACAAACACGCTCGATGCGCTTTTCCTCCTGCCTTAGCTTTTCGTTGTCCTCTTTTCTATGTTTCGCCAAAAACGCCGAAACCGAAAGCCCGTCACCGTCGGCAAGCTGCTCCAACATCTCTTGGCGGTTTGCCTGCTTTGCCTCACGCATTTTGAGATTATCAAATACGATATGCCCGATTTCATGCGCGACGGTATAAGCGTAACGACCCTTGTATTTTTCATCGAGCAGCAGACTGTTTATGACTACCGTATTTGCGGAAATCAGCCTCGGCTCTTTGCTCCCCGTGTCGGCATTAACCACGGGAATGTTCATATACCCAAAGCAGGTAACGCCGAGTATTTCTATTCCGCGCGACAATCTTTCAAAGCGCAGATGAAAGCCCAGCCGCTCAACAAGCTCCTCGACCTCGACCCTTTTCGGGCGCGTCAAAATGGTTGTATCAAAAGCATTGAGTAGCTGCCGCGCCGCCTTGCGTATACTATGAATATTTATGCGCAGCTCGCCGCCCTCAATGAATTTATGCAGCTCCTCAAAAACTGACAGCTTTATCATTGGAAATAGTCACCTCCTCCTAACTATCACCTTCCGCTTTTTCGGACTTCTTCCTGTTCATCTCCTCGATGAACCTCTGCCAGTCCTTCTCCTCCGCGCCCGCGTCCTTGGCGGTACGAAG
>BNZQ01000225.1 GCA_026001225.1 Clostridia bacterium | reverse complement strand
CTCCGCGATGTCTTTTAAGATTTTGCGCAGAATGCCCTCGGCGGTCGCCGGATCGCACTTCAACAGCAGGATGAATTCGTCGCCGCCGAAGCGGCAGATCAGGTCGCTTTTACGGATCGCCTTGCGGACGACGCCGACGATAGCCAGGATCATTTCGTCGCCGGCGTCGTGGCCGAACGTGTCGTTGGTCAGCTTCAAGCAATCCAAATCGAAAAAGCACAAGGAATAGGATGTGCCCGAAATCCGGGCTTCGTCGAAAGCGCGTTCGAGCAATTTATAGCCCCACTCGCGGTTGAACGTACCCGTCATGGCGTCCATCGAGGCCGAGAATTTCAACTGCTCCTCGTAATCCTTGCGCAGGGTGATATCGGTGGAAACTTGCAGGTGAACCAACGAGCCGTCGGTCCATTCGACGATGGAGTCCCTGCGCCAATACCACCGTTCGACGCGCGGAATTTTCCATTCCCATTCAAAGACAGGGCCCTTGCGGTAGTTGCCGTTCTCGTCGCTGAATTTGGACAAGGGGCACCAACGGCAGGGCTTGTCGTCGTGCCACACGTGGTCGAAGCAAATCTGCCCTTTCAGCGACTCGGGGTCGGTCTGAAACAATCGCGCCATATTTTCGTTCATGTATTTAACCTCGTGCGTAACGGGGTCGTTGACATAGATCAGCGCGTCGTTGTGCTCGAATAAAATTTTGAGGATTTCATATTCCTCGTTGACCGTCGTTTTTTTATCCGACGGTATCTTTGAAGACACGGTTTTCATCGCTGCTTATATTATACATTATTTTTTTTCGGACTGTCAAGCTAACGATCATTCATATCGGACATTTCTTGTCGTTTTATCAGACAATTCTTGTTGTTCTATCAGACAAATCTATATGATATTCGACTGGTTATATGGTATAATATATGTGTCGTTCGCTTTATAGCGAACCCCGAACGGCTTATCGCCGTTCGCCGCGCCTGTCGGCGCGGGACACAGATATTGCATTACCCCTCGCCCGATATCAAATGTCCGCCTTCGGCGGCCGCTTGCATCGGACTTCGGGC
>BNZQ01000224.1 GCA_026001225.1 Clostridia bacterium | reverse complement strand
CAGGATATACATATTCCACCCTAAATTACTCATGTGCATCGTGCCGCGTCCCGCCGAAACGGGGTCGCTCGAGGCGGAAATACCGAAATACTCGTTTTGAAAGCCTATCCCCGACGACCAGCGGATATCGTCCATAAGCCACGTCTTGTCGCCCATGTTCAAATACAGCGTGGAGTTATACACAAGGTACTTGGCAAAGTCCAGATACTTTTGCTCCTTTGTCAGCTCGTAAAGCCGCAGAATATCGGGTAGGGCGTACGCCGAGGCGTTATCCGCGCTTGCGGTTTGCCCCGACACCCAGCTTAAACCGTAGGGCTTTACCTGAGCGTTGCCCACCGTGCCGATTTCACGGAAGCGGCCGTTGCTTAACGTTTCGTAGCCCGTCGAGCCGGCCGTTTCCATCGCTATATTTTGCAAAATCAATTGGGATTCGACATACACCTCCGCCCTTTTTGCTTGTTGCAAGTACAGCTCGTCGCCCGTGATGTCGAACATATCTAAATAGATATTCATATATATCATACCCGCCTCGCGGTGAGCGATCGGGTCGCCGGCGGGATTCACAATCGCGCCCATATAGTAGTAGCCGTCGTTCTTTTCGCGCACGTCCTCTAACATCACCTTTGCCCGCTCTATGAAGCTATCGTCCTTTGTATAGGCGGCGACCTTTAAAAAGAGCGGCAGTACCATAGGGTCGGTAACGCTCCTCTTTTGGTTCGCTTTTTTAAGAACGTAAGCAAGCCAGTCGTTGCGCTCGACGCCGTGCTTTTTCATTTCCTTATAGGCGTCCAACACCGCGAACGCGCCTTCCGTTTCGGTGCGCTCGAAGTGCCAGATTACGTTATCCACAATAAGGTCTTTTTGTATATGGAAGTCGATTAGGCTCACGGCGGTGTCGATATACTCCTGCTTGTTCAATTTATAGCCCGCCGCTATCATAAGGTAGGCAAGGTCGACGTTGCGGTACAAGAAGCCGCTTTCGGCGTAGGGGTGATCGGTATTCGTCATATATTGCGGCACGTCGTGCAAAATCGCGTACGACTTATGAATGTTCTCCGCC
>BNZQ01000223.1 GCA_026001225.1 Clostridia bacterium | reverse complement strand
TCAATAAAAGATAAGTATATAAGTATTACTCGTAGACGGACGCGGCGTGTCGCTTGAGCCACGCGACGGGGGACATTCCGAATTTCTTTTTGAACATCTTGCAGTATTGCGAGGAATCCGAAAATCCCATGATCTCCGAGATATGGGTGACCGAGTAGTTGGAGGAGCGCAAATAATCGCAGGATTTGTTGAGCCGCAAGTCGAGAATGTATTCGCGGGGCGAAACGCCGAGGGCCTCTTTGAATAGGCGGAACAGATGCGAGCGGTTGATAAAGCAATGCTCGGCGAGTTTTTGGACGGAAATGTCGGCGGTGTAATTTTTTTCGATATAATCGGCGGCGTATTTCACGATATCGGGGATTTTGGCTTGAGGTTTTTGGGTGATTAATTCGGACAGAATGAGGTAAAGCCATCCGAGCTTGGCGTGATTGACGGCGGGGCCGGCGGCGGGCGCGGTTACTAATTTGTGCATGTATTCATGCAACGGCCCGTCGATCTCGAACTTGAAAACGGGATGTTCGCTGTCGGAGCGGCAATTATTGATGATTTCCGCGCATTTCGCGCCGGTGAAGCTGACCCAATAATAATCCCACGGCGTTTCGGCGTCGGCGGTATAGACGGTCGTTTCGTTCGGGCAAATCAAAAATCCCTGCCCCGGCAGAATCGTATAGCGGGCTGCCGCGTTGCGCCCCGCGCCCTTGACCAATACGCCCTTGCCCGCCGTCACGCAGTGAATGACGTAATGATCGCGCACGGAGGGGCCGAAGCTATGGGAGGGCAGGCATTTTTTAAAGCCGCTTTCCAAAACCGACAGATCATTGTCGATTTTGGCGGCGGTTTGATAAAAAAGATGATATACATTCAGTTTGTATTCCATCGCGCTTTTAAGTATAATATAAATTGGCGGCAAACGCAAGGATTTCCGCTATGCTTGCAACATTAATGCTATAAAATGTTTGTTTTGTTCTAAATGAAGCCTTGAATGCAACAAAAGCACATTTTTTTGCAACAGAAAGGGCTATCATGCCGTATATAAATATGTTAATATTTAGACGGCCGAG
>BNZQ01000222.1 GCA_026001225.1 Clostridia bacterium | reverse complement strand
GACAAAATAGCGCGGTATGTGAATCCACTCATAGAGGGCGGCAGACTGAAACGCTACAATTATATGAGCAGCGGAAAATGGTCAAGGGTCGTGGCTGCGGAATATTACGACGAGTCAAAAGCGACACCGCGCCGCGAAAAGATAAAACGGGCAATCAAATGTCCGACCGTAACAGAAAGCGAAATAGTAGAGTTCTGCGAAACACCGAAAAGCCGTGAGGAAGTCGCGGAGCGGTTCGGAATAGAGGCTTATCTGTCGCGCCGATACCTTGACCGCATAGTAAAGAGCGGCAAGTTGAAGATGACATTCCCGTTAAACCCTGCCGCAAAAAATCAGCGGTTTGTGATACCGTCCGCCGTGGTGACAACGCTCTCCGAAACCGCGCTCCTTGAATACTGCGAAACTCCGCGCACGACAGCCGAGATTACCGCTCACTTCAATATGCCCACCGCAATCAGAATGTGGCATATCCTCAATCCGTTCGTAAAATCCGGCAAGCTGATAAACACCGCACCCGTCAACAGCCACTACTACAAACTGGTGACCGTCGATAAAACGGAACGGTAGGCGGGCTTATATTTCGTAAATTATGGGCAAACTCCGGCTTAGAGGTTTGCAAGTCGAGTTACCTTGTTGGAAAGTGATTGAAAGTATATAATGGGTGAGTAGAAATGCTCACCCGTTTCTTTTGTCGTTTCATTTCTTACGAGGCAATAAGCGGCAAAACATACGGGAAAGCATTCTATTTTGACCTATTTTGAATTAGCAGCAAAAAACTATTGCAAAAAGTGATATAGTGTGATATACTATGTGAGTATGAGGTGTTATCGTGGAATTCAAAGACAAAATCTTATTGATAAGAGCAAAACTGAATATCAGCCAAGAGGATTTCGCTAAGGAATTCGGCGTTGCTTTCGTCACGGTCAACCGTTGGGAAAACGGTCATACCGTGCCTACGCGCAAGACTATGTGGCGGATTGACGAGTTCTGCCGGTCAAAAAACATCACCATAAGTGAGGACAAAAATGTTTGATATTACAAAACTGAATGAATACAAAGAGGGCAAC
>BNZQ01000221.1 GCA_026001225.1 Clostridia bacterium | reverse complement strand
CTTACCCTCCGACGCCGGGCCGACGCACGCTGTCGGCCCCTACGGTTCGCAATCGACCGAAATTTTCAGTTCTCACTTTTCAGTTTTCACTTGTTTAAGCAGCTTTTATTATACCGTAGGCTTCTTACCCGCCGACGACGGGCCGACGCACGCTGTCGGCCCCTACGGTTTGCAATCGACCGAAATTTTCAGTTCTCACTTTTCAGTTTTCACTTGTTGACGGTTTTCAGTTGTTTCATTTTCATCTTTCAGTTTTCAACTATCTTCGCCAAATCTCCCACGCCGTTTATTCTGCCGCTTCCGCGAATACGCCCGCGCTCCGCGTCAAAGCCGCAAACGCGCCCGTAGGCACAGCGGCGGCACGCGTCCTTGACGGGATAAACCGAACGCTCGCCCGCGAGGGCGGCGGCGCAGGCCCGCCGCGTCATTTGCAGACCAAAACGGATAAATTCCTCCATTTCTTCGCCGCTCAAAACGGAACGGCTCTTTTTCAGCGCGCCGCTTTTTATAACCTTGACGCCCTCCGAAACCATGCTTTCGCCGCTATTCGCCAAATACAAATCCATCTCGAAGGGGATACCGCCGTCGGATAAGACGTACCCTTTCAGCCGGTAATCCCGATTCTCGCGGTTATGCACCGGAAAATAGAACGCGCCCGCCGGCGTATAACCCGCCGCCTTCAAGGCCGCCAAATAAACGGGCAGCTGTAAATTCGTCCCCAACCCGATTTTGGCAAGGCCGGCGTCGACCGAGCCGGTCTTATAATCCAAAACGAGCGCGTATTTTACGCCGTTCTTTTCGAGCATGTCCACGCGGTCGATCCTCCCTTCCAAGGACAGGACGCGGCCCCCGCAGTCGATCTCCGGCGAGCGAAACCCTTCGGGACCGGGAAATTTGATCTCGGTAAACCGCGGAACGAAGGTCCCCCGTTCGCTTTGACGGACGATGATTCCGCAGACCGCCTCGGCTTCGGTCTTTAAGCGCCGCAACAGGTTGAGGCCGCCCGCCGACGCCCGATAAATGTCGTAGTCCGCGCCCGCCGTCCGGTCGTCGAAGATCGTCCCCGCCGACCCT
>BNZQ01000220.1 GCA_026001225.1 Clostridia bacterium | reverse complement strand
AACGCCGGTACAGCGGTTGCCCTTGACCACAATCCCGTCGTTGCTTTTTGAATAATGCACCCCGTTGCGCGTCGTGATAAAATCGTTGTCTTGCACCAAAACGTTGGTGATATCCCCGACCAAGGCGTCCGTGGAAGCCGCCGAGCTGTGCGCCGCCGAGGAAATCGCCACGGCTTGCCACAGCGGAGTTTCGCTCTCGTTGGACACAAGGTCGGTCCGTCCGTCTCCGGTCACGGTGTTGGCGCGGATATCGACGGCGTAGATTTGGGTACCCTTATAGGAGCCGTATCCGCCGTAGGCCCGCGAATCGCGTCCGGTGGTCAGCGCGATCACGGTGTTGTGGTTGCGGGGACTGCTTCCGCCGAGGTTATTTCCGCGCATGGAAATAAACGCGTTATAGGCGAGAACGTCCTGATAGACCGGTTCGCCGCCCCATTGGCTGTCGGCCGCGACCGCCCACGCCACCATGCCCTCGGTATCGGTCAGCGTATTGTCCGCGACGACCGCGTCATAGTTGTTGCCGAACAGCAATATCCCCTTTGTGCAGTCCCGCGCGGCGTTGTTATAGACCGTGACGCGCTCGATCGGGAGAAGTAAAGAGGCCGTGCTCGTATTGTCCGGCGTTACGTCAAAATCCCTTTGACCGGCGCGGAACGTCACCGTGCGCGAGGAGGCCGACGGGCGGTTTACGTACCGCAGCTGCCCCTTGCCGCGCCCGTCGGTGATCACGACCGCCAATGAGGAAAACTCGTAAGGATGCGTACGGAAGTCCGCGCCGGTGTAATCGTGGCTGCCCGCGCCCGCGAACGTGACCGACCGCGCCGCGCCGCCGCTCAAACGCCCCCAGCCGTAGCTTGCGCCGGGCACCTCCAAGCCGATGATCTCGCCGTCGTTGGTGTACGCGCCCATGCCCGAAATGTCGTTGTCCTCGAAATGAATGTTGTCGCGGCACATAAAGCCGTGCATGGACGCCAAATTCGACGCCGGATTATACGTCCGCAATCCCTTGGCGGTCACATTGATGATAAAGCTGAAACTATTGAGAACGTTGAATTGCTTGTTGGCGTAGGTCACCG
>BNZQ01000219.1 GCA_026001225.1 Clostridia bacterium | reverse complement strand
GATGCCGTCTGAAACCGGTATGAAACCGTCTTTCTTGCCGCCGATATTGACGTGCAATCCGGTTTCATCCGCGCTGATGACCGTGCCCTTCAACTTCTTACCGGGACGGTAAGAAACGAATGAGTCCTCCACTCCTTTTAAAAATTCCTGTGAAGTGACCTCATTGTTAAAGTTTGCCATATGTTTTAAAACCTCCGCGAGACTTTCGGCGGGCGCAGACGCTCCGGCCGTTATCCCTATTTTATCGTTATTTGAAAAACCGATTCCGCGAACGTCCGCGACGCTTTCGATGAAATACGTGCGCGGACAATGCTTCTTGGCGACGGCGTACAGTTTGCCCGTATTCGCGCTGTTCCGGCTGCCCAACACCAACATTTTATCGACCTGCGCCGCGAGTTTTGCGGTCTCGTTTTGTCTAACCAATGTAGTATAACAAATTGTGTCAAAAATTTCAAGTGTTTTTATGCCCGATTCCCGTAAAATCTTACAAATTTCTTGCCAAGTCAAATTATCGAAGGTTGTTTGCACCGTAACGCACAGCGGTTTCGCGATAAATTTGAGCTTTTCGGCGTCGGCCGGGCTGTCGATGATCAGCGCGGCATCCCCGCACCAGCCCGCAACGCCGACCACCTCCGGATGCTCCCGTTCTCCGACGATCACGATTTGAAAGCCCTTTTCATAATGCTCCCTGACGATCTCGCGAATCCGCAAGACGTATTTGCAGGAACCGTCTATGACGGTCAGCTTTTTCTTCTCGGCGGCCCGATACGCGCTTTCGGGCAAGCCGTGGGCGCGGACGAGCAAAGCGGCTCCGTCGGGAATTTCGTCCGCGGACCGGACGGTACGCAGGCCCTTTTCCGTTAAACCCCGCATGACGCGGGGATTGTGCGCCAGGTCGCCGATGCAATAGACGACCGGATGCGCTTGAAGCGCACATTCGGCAAGCTCAACCGCGTTGCGGATGCCGAAACAGAAACCGATTGTTTTGATTGTTTGTACGTCCATACTCTATGAATGTAAAAAGAAACTATCCGCACTTTTTACCTTTACTTTCTACTTTTTACCTTTTACTTTTTAATCGCCCACG
>BNZQ01000218.1 GCA_026001225.1 Clostridia bacterium | reverse complement strand
ACCTTGGCTCACAACAAAAGCTAAAAGCATTTTCCGACTCATGTCCCACTTGTGGGCAGCCTTTACAAGATTCGCTTTTTACATCGGAAGCCTTTATGAGTATTGACGAGAATATTTCTCATCTCGAAGCACAGAAAAAACTATTGGAGCATATGCTCTCCGCGCAGGATAAGGTTGTGACGGATATGGAAGCTGGCATATCGCAAATAGAACAAGCCTGCTCTAACCTTCGTAAACTTGAACGCATAATAAAAGAAGATTTAGTTAAGGTGCGTGGCGATTATTCGTCTGCTCAAGCATACGAAAAGATGTTGTACGAAGAAACATTGCAAAAACTCGAACTTATCGCGAGTGAAATTCAAAAACAAATTGATTCCTTTGCCACGCTTGGAAGCCAGTGGCGAGAATATATTGCGGCTAAAGAAGCATTGCCGAAAGACCGTATTACTGCGGCAGACAGAAAAAAACTATTTGCATTTAGAGATGCGTTAAAGCCCCTATTGAAACTATTCGATTATCATAGTTCAGAGGACTTTAACCCATTGCAAATTTCAGAAGATACATTTCTGCCTGAAATATCAGGCTTTGACATGCGGTTTGATTCGTCGGCAAGCGATACGGTGCGCTCCATTTGGGCTTTTACGTTGGCATTGCAAAGAGTGTCCTATGATTTTCACGGGAATCACCCCAATGTATTTGTATTCGATGAACCAAAGCAACAAAATGTTGTCGATGCTTCGTTTAAGAGTTTTTGTGAGACGCTTGTGAATTGGGGACGCGGCGTGCAGTTTATTGTTGCGGTGACAGCAAAAGATATTGGGATTAGAGAGATGCTTAAATCTCTTGATTCAGCAAAGTATTCACTTATTGACCTTAGCAACCGTCGCGCATTTGAAAAATTAGCATGATGTGATAGTTGCCTAACTTAAACTTAAACAGCATTTGCCGTCCTTCGGGGCGGTTTTTCTTATGCCGTTGGCTTTCTGCAACTGCGCTTGAAAAAGCTCAAAAGAAAAATCAAAATATCGTTCGCAAACAGTTGACAGGTGTATTTCATTGATGTATACTATTAGCGGACAGCAGGATTAAGGAC
>BNZQ01000217.1 GCA_026001225.1 Clostridia bacterium | reverse complement strand
CTCCTTAAATATCATTGAAAGTTGATTTCATGATCCACTCTTTCTATTTTACCCTATTTTTACGCTTTTGGCAAGCCGTTTTCACGATCTCTTTCCGCGCGTCCCGCCAAAGCGGCTTCATAGCTTTCCTTATCGCCTGCGTCGAGGATAACGGCGTTGACGATACACAAGCCGATCCTTTTCAGTTCCGTTTCCGTGCCGCCGCACAGAATCTCCAAAAATTTATCGCGGTCAAAGAAAATCGCGCCGGAATGCGTTTGCGCGGCGGCGAGCCGCGTTTGACCGAACAATACATCTCTTGTCAATTCGGCTATCGCGCTTTGCTCCAAAAACAGCAACCGTTCCGCCGCGTTTTCCGTAACGCCTTTCTCCGTGGAGACGGCGACCGAGAACCGGCAAGCCAGGTCGACGGGAATACCGTCGGCCGTCATCGCTCTTTGTACGGTCAGATCGATCGGTATAGGCGCGAGATCGAGAAACGCATACTTTTGCATAATCGGCCATACGAAAACCGCGCCGCCGTGAACACACTTGAAAGGAACGGTTTTGCCGTCCCGCGCGCGCACCTTTCCGTAAATGACCATGATCTTGTTGGCGGGGCACCTCTTATAGCGGGAAAACCAAAAAACAAGCTCTAAAACGACTATCCCGATCGCTATGCCTATAACGACGGCAATAACCTGCCCCGTCGTAAGAATCAGCAAGCCCGCCTTCACTTCGATTCAATCTCCGCATCTCCGCGCTTTTCGACGATCAGCGTCGTGCCTCTGACCTCGACGACCTTGACGAAGGTATCGGTTTTCAGCAAGGTATCGCCGCGCGTGATCGCGTCGCACTCGATAAAGCGGCTTTGCAGGGTCAGCATGACCTTTCCGATTCCGTTTTCTTGGGACGGTATAGGAATATAGACCTGCCCGGTCAGCCCGACCGAGCCGGACAAATCGATATTGCCGCTGTCCTGCAATTTCAGCATGAGCTGCATCAGCTTCGCCATCAACAGCAACGCGGCCGCGCCTAAAATGACGGCGATAATCGACGCCAACCATTCGGGCATACCCGTCGAGATGAACGCGATACACGACCAACTAAACATGACGAAG
>BNZQ01000216.1 GCA_026001225.1 Clostridia bacterium | reverse complement strand
AATTTTTATTTTTAAGGTAGTGTATATCCGTATTCCGCTTTCCACTCCAAAAACATTTCATAGATCTCGCCGCCCTCGTCGTCGCTTACAGGCTCTAACGCCGAGATAACCCGTATACCGTGCTGCTTTTTCAACTGCTGTTTATACATCATGCTGTCGAAGCGATTTCGGGCAAAGCGGTCGAATTTATAAACAATAATATTTTGAAACGCACCGATAGCTGCCTCCCCGATCATCTTTTGAAAGACGGGGCGGTTGTCGTTCGTTCCCGTCCTCGCTCTTTCGGGATAGATATTGATTACCCGTAAACCCCGGCTTTCGGCAAACTCCTTGCAGATACGAACTTGACCTTCTATGGTCTGTTCATTTTGCCCGTGGGAGCTGAATCTCGCGTAGATAACGGCATTGTTCATAGTGGCATGAATCTCCTTTTTCGGCGGTGCGTTACTTTTCGGCCTTGACCGCCTTGACTGCGGAAACTCGCCGCCGCCGCGAAGCCGTCAAGGAAACGGGCGAGGGATAAACACGAACGGCTTCCATGACGGGTGCTTTATGCTCGCCCCTCGACGGCGAGCAAGGCGGCGATACAAATCCACAAGGCGGTCAAGGACGTTAGGGATAAGCGTAATTTTATCTGTATATACCGTTATTCTGCGCTTGTGTTCAATATCCGCTCCCGGTATTCCGCGAATCCCCGTACCGTGTCTGCGGGAGCGGTGATACGGATTTTACCGCATGAGGTCAAACACCACGCGTAGAATGTCGGGCTGATTTGTACGGGAACGGTCACGCGGAAATATTGAGAGCCGACAAGGGCGAGTTTAACGTTAGAAACCGATACGGACAAATCGGTCGGGGAAACCGTCACCGTAGATGAATTGGATAAATCGTTCAATTTAACGATAGGAACGCTTTCCCCAAATTTATCGAGGATAGTATCAATGCAATCGACGGCGACGGTCAACGTAACTTCCTTTAATTCCCCAGCGAACATAGAAAAGGCTTGTCGGCGGTAAGCGTGAATATTGAAGCTCCCGTATTCCGCGACGGGCGTAATATCGGCGGTTTCCGCTTCTACTCTCTCCATGCGGTCGATGCGGTAATTACATAA
>BNZQ01000215.1 GCA_026001225.1 Clostridia bacterium | reverse complement strand
AAACTAACATTTCCGCCGCTCCTTTCAAATTCGGTCAGAAGCTTGACCGTCGCCGCGTCAAGGCTTTCCGTCTCGGGCACGACGACATACTCATAGGCGCAAGCGCCGACGATCAACCTTCCGTTTTCTACGCCGGCATGACGCGACATAATATAATCGTCGCCGTAGTCGTATTGCACCCCGCGCGCGGTTAAAGTATCCGTCAATTTTGCAAAGCTGTCTTCAAGCGCCCGAACGCTTTCGCCGTCTTTGGCCCTGTCGTAGGTTAAATACGCCGAGCGGACTGCGTGAATGACAAGCGTATCGGCTTGCTCTTTCGTATTGCTTAAAATATACGACAGGCGTTTAAAGTAATCAAAAAACGGCTTTGACCGCGGTATCCAAGGATTATGCCGCGTAAACGACGGCGGATAATCGCTTTTTGCCTGACCCTTGATACTGTAAGAGCAAAGGTGTTGACATATCGTGTTTACGCCGTTAACAAACTGAAATTCCGCCATCTGCCGCAGCTCACGCGGCGTCGTGTCCCAACCGCTGCAACCGTAGGTTTCGGTCAGCACGCGTTTTTTATTCAGCTGCCTTGCGACGCTGCCCGCCTGCCTCGAACTCATCGCGTTTGCCACGATTCCCCGCCCCAACCAGTCGATACCGGGGATATGCTCATACTCATAGGACGGCATTACGCCCGCCGCACCCCACATTTGCGCGTATACCTGATTTTCCTCGACCGAATGACCCGTTAATTTGCAATTATGTACCTCGCACCAATCGTAAAGTCTTTTATAAAAGTTTTCGGTATACAGCTTATTGAGCAAGGAGTAATACTTATAGCGGAATTCCTTGGCCGCGGGGGTTTCCATAAACAAATACAGCAGCCCGTCCGCGACGTCTGCACCGTAGGCTTTTTTATATTCGCCCGGTAAAACGCGGCTGTAAGGCGTCGCATAACGGAAATATTGCGGCTCGTCGGTAAAAAATCCGGTTATTTCTTGGCCGAAATGCCGCTTAAACCGCTTATAATATTGCTCGTGCGTCCGCTCGATAAACTGCGAAACGACGTCGGGATTCAGAATATCCGCGTAAGACGGATGGTCTTTAATATATAGGCAAT
>BNZQ01000214.1 GCA_026001225.1 Clostridia bacterium | reverse complement strand
GCCCTTGATCAGCGGTACAATGTGCTCGATGCTGATTAAAGAGGATACCGACAGCAAGCTCGCGACCTCGCGAACGGGATTGTCGTGAATATTCAGCGCGACCTGATCGCCGAACACATGCGGCTTGTTTTTGACGGGCGGCAGGTTTTTATACACGTATTCGGAAAAAGCCTCCGCGCCGGACAGCGAGTCGAACAGGCAAACGATGTGCACGCCCTCGCTCGTTTCCAATTCCATGCCGGGAATGCACAAAATGCCCTTCCTTTGGGCGAGTTGCATGACGGGCGAGCAATTCAAACAAGAGTTATGATCGGTGACGGCGATACAATCCAATTTTTTAAGCACGGACATATTGACGATATTATTGGGCGTCATATCGTTGTCCGCGCAGGCCGACAGCGCGGTGTGTATATGCAAGTCGTAAGCGATTTTCATTACGTGATTTTTTTGTTTTGTTTTTACATACGGGGAAAACTTTTTACTAAAAAGTTTTCCCCGTACCCTTTTCAAAACTTTTACCATTGAGGATTCTGCACCCGAAAAATTTTACGCAACGCCGTATTGCGAAGAACATCTGCCGTTATCGGACGACGATACAGGCCTCAAACACGGTTTTATCCGTCACCAACAGATTCAGGCACTGCTGTTTGGCTTTGGTCTTTAAGGCTTCGTCGGGCAGAATTCCCTCGCAAAGCACCACGGCGGCCGCGTCGGCAAGTACCGCCACGCCCGCGACATTGACGTTGGCGACAATGGTGAACCACGCTGAATCGGGCTCCATGCGCCCCATGACGTGGCTTAAAAAATCGCCCGCGTAAAATGCCTTGACCTCGCGGCTCTTTTCGCTGACCACGATTTCCTTCGCGTGTAATTTGGTTTTCAAATCCTCTATCGTCATACATCTCCGGACTTTTTTCTTGAAGTCGGCCGATCAGGTTTGTCCGTCAAAAAAACCGCCCGACTGAAAAAGAAAATAAGGTTCTTTTTATTGCAACGACAAGCCGATACAGACTGGGCGTTAGACAGGCAACAGTTGCCATGTCGGCGAAGGGAGTGTACTCAATACGTGCATGACCGAGCCGACGCAGGCTGGCGTAGCCCGTATCACGCCCGATATG
>BNZQ01000213.1 GCA_026001225.1 Clostridia bacterium | reverse complement strand
AGCGTGTACTATATGCAAGACGGGCGCGCCGCTCGTGAAGGCGGGGAGCCCGAAATAGTTGAAAAGTGAAAGGCCTGAAAATTTCGGTGCATACATAGATAAAATTTTTTGAAAAGGGCGCGGGAAAAACTTTTTTAGAAAAAAGTTTTTCCCGAAAAACAACAAAACAAAAACAAAACAAAAAGGAAGTAAAAAGCAATGGCGGATTCGACGGCGTTAAGAGAGAGGAACAGACGGCGCAGGAACAAGCGCAAGGGCTTTCAATTGAAATATGCGGCTTACGCGGCTTTCGTTGCGTCGGTCGGCTTGATGATCGCGGGCTGGATCGCCGCTTTGGCGCTTTTGTGGCTGATAGCGGGGTGCGTGCTGTTTGCCGCCGCCGCCGTCATGCTTCCGCTGTCGGTTAAGACTTTTATCAGAGCCGCGAAAAAAAGCCCCGAATATAAGGCCGCGCGGTGGGATTTGATTTTCTATTCCCTGTTCGTCGTTATGGGTGTTCTTCTGATTGTTTTCGGAATCGTCAATCCTTGATTTTAACGGCATATATACGTCGCAATCCTATGTCACACATCGAATTTTCTCGGGTCATGCAGGGGGATCTGCACTCCCCTCGAAAATTCTCGTATTCCTCGTCTTGCTCGTATCTATGCCGCTAAAAAAAACGTTCGTGCAAGAAAGCCGTTAGGACTCTTTTGCGTTGTGCCGTTTTAAGGCTTTCATAGCCGCTAAAAGCAAGGGGTAGAGCCCGCAGATGACGGCGGCGTTCCCGGCGGCGATCAGGCTCTGCCAAGGGAGGCGCAAGCCGAGATAAACCCAAAATGTTTTGGAATGCGAGCTGAACCACCACCACAGCGAAAACGTGTTGAGTCCCGCCGTGCAGACGGCCAATACGAGGGTCATGCCGGCCGCGATTTTCAGATAGGGGCTGCCGAGGATTTTATTTTTAAATTTGAACGAGAAAAGCAATCCGGGGATCAGGCCCATGAGCCCCGAGGCCAGCCCGATCAGCGGCATATACGCGCCTTTCGGGGCGATGAGCGCACCCAGCAGGTCGCCGGCGAAGCCCACGGTGAACCCCTCGGCCGGCCCCAGCAAAATCCCCGCTAAAAACACCGGGATG
>BNZQ01000212.1 GCA_026001225.1 Clostridia bacterium | reverse complement strand
AAACGCGCAAAACGGCTCCGAGGCCGGCGACCTTCACCTGTTACGACATGAACTATAAGGACAAGGTGACCCTGCGGATCAACAGCGGCGGCGCGACGGGAAAGAACGCTGCCGAGCAAAGCGTCGCCTTTAACAGCAACGACGGGCAGGCGCATAAGATCGGCATCGCGCTCGAAAAGGTCGGGATCGCGGACAGGATCACCGTGACGATCGACGAGAATCCCGCGCAAAAAATCGTGCGGACGACAGGCGAGGATCCGAACGCGGTCGACGGCGTTTATCCGGAGGGCGGTTACTCGTTCAGCACATTCCATTCCGAGATCGTGGTTTCCGATATTCGGTTCGACAACTCCCAAACGACGGCGACGGACGACGAAACGCAGCGCGTCGGCCCCGAAGCGGGCGGCTCCAAGGACCTCGGCAAAACCTATACGACGCCGAAACCGACGGGCGCGACGGACGGGCTCGGGACGTTGGCGATCGCGCTGATCGTTTCGTCGGGCGTCCTGCTGGCCGTCTGCGGCGCGCTGGCGTTCCCGGTTTTCAAGAAGGCGCGGAATAGCGGCAAGAAATGAAAAGCGATTTAAAGCGAAGATTCAAGCGATATTGGATTCTGTATATTCCGATGATACCGGGCTTGCTGTGGTATTTATGCTTCCACATTTTGCCGCTGTACGGGATCGTCATCGCGTTTCAGAATTATACGATCGCGTCGCCCGACATTTTCAACAACGAATGGGTGTGGTTCGACAATTTCAAGCTGCTTTTTACGCAGGACGACTTTTTAAGGGTGTTCGGCACCACGGTTTATATCGGCGCGTTAAAGCTGGTCTGCGGTTTTTTCACGCCCGTCATTTTGGCCCTGATGCTGAACGGTATCCGTAACCGCGCGTTCAAGCGCGTGACGCAAACGCTGTCCTATCTGCCGAATTTTATTTCGTGGGTCATCATCTTTACGTTGAGCTTTGTCGTGTTCAATCAGTATACCGGCGTGATGAGCGGCGTGTTCCGCGCATTGGGCTTACATTACGGCGATCCCACGGTCAGCGAACGCACGGTCGTCGCGGTGCTGGTTATCAGCGCGGTGTGGAAGGGTGTGGGCATGGGCTCGATCATCTATTTGGCCGCGCTGGCCGGA
>BNZQ01000211.1 GCA_026001225.1 Clostridia bacterium | reverse complement strand
GCCAGCACGCCGTCCGAAAAGGCGACGGCGGCGGGGCCGTCCCACGGCTCGCACAGGCAGCTGTTGTATTGATACAGGGCGCGTTTATCGGGCGCGATTTCGGCGTCATTTTCCCACGGTTCGGGTATCGCGAGCATCATCGCTTCGGGGAACGAATAGCCCGCCGTCGTCAAAAAGCTGACGAAATCGTCCAGCATGGCCGAATCGCTGCCGCTTTGGTTAACGACGGGGAATACCTTCTTGGCGCTCGGAAAATCTCCCGCTAACGCGGCTTCGCGCGCTTTCACCCAATTGACGTTGGCGCGAATCGTGTTGATTTCGCCGTTGTGAATGATATGCTGCATAGGATGCGCGCGCTCCCAGCTCGGAAATGTGTTCGTGGAAAAGCGCGAATGCACGAGGGCAATCGCGGTCGCGAAGTCCTCGTCCGACAAATCGAGATAGAAGTTTTTCAGCTGATTAGGCGTCAGCAAGCCCTTATACACGATCGTCCGCGCAGAAATGCTCGCGATGTAGAAATAGGGGTCGGAAACGCGGCCGGGCTTTCGGATCGCCTTATAAGCGACCTTAGACAGCACATACAGCGCGCGCTCGAACTTCGCGGCGTCGGCGTTTTCGGGCTTTCGGATAAAGACCTGTTTGATCGACGGGCAGGCGTTCAGGGCGGCTTCGCCCAACGCGCCGGGATAAACGGGCACATCGCGCACGCCTAAAACGTTCAAGCCCTCGCCTTGCGCGGTTTCGGCAAAGATTTTCAGGGACAATTCGCAGCGCGGCTTGTCGGGCGACAGGAACAGCATCGCGACGCCGTATCCGCCCTCTTCGGGCAATCCGCCGAATGCTTTCTGAAAAAATTTATGCGGTATCTGCGTCAGGATACCCGCGCCGTCGCCCATATCGGGCGAAGCTCCCGCGCCGCCGCGATGCGTGAGACGGCCGAGCGCGCAAACGGCATCGTTGACCAGCTTGTGAGATTTTTTGCCCTTGATGCTGACCAACATGCCGATCCCGCAAGCGTCGCGCTCATAGGCGGGGTCGTACAGTCCAAACTTTTCCTTCGGTTGCAGATTCATTTTTGTTTTTTTACCTTACTTGTTTTCCGTCTTTATCTTGTAAATTTTCACTATAACCTTATAAGTATA
>BNZQ01000210.1 GCA_026001225.1 Clostridia bacterium | reverse complement strand
TGTTCCCTCTATCTGCGAGGACATCATCGCTTCCTTTCGGACATACATCGACACAAAAAGATTTATGCTCGGAATTAAGTCCGTCATTTTATCCAAAACGGCAAGCTGACGGTTTGCCTTGACCAATAATTCCACGGCTTCGCTGTCAAGCGCGAGCGAAGGATTGGGGGGCAAGAGCGATGGACGGAAGGATTTGTATTCCGCTTCGCCCGAAAGATTTGTTTTATAGCTGCCGGAACGTGTCTGCATGTATAAGTTCCTTAAATTGAAATTACATTACCTATTATACAGGCTTTATTTCAGTTTGTCAAGTTAAAGTGAAATAAGAAACAAGAAAATTATACCAAATTTCAAGTTAATCGTGTCGAAAAGGCACACAAGGGAGGTTTATGGAGTGAATAGGCTCAAAAAACTATTGATAATAATCCTTATCGTAACGGCGATTTGCTACGCGGTCGGGCTGTTATTCAACAGCTACATATCGGGCGGCTTTAAGTTTGTGTTCGATATTCGGTTGTTTGCCGACAAGAGGACTTTTCTTTACGCGGGCGTTCTCATGATTGTCGCCCTGCTTATCGTCGTTTGGTATTACCATAAGCACTTTTGGCTATTCCACAGCCGGAACGTCATTAAGGGCAACAAGCGCGACGCGGATATAAAGGTCAATTTAGAACAGGCGCGATTTGAGGACGACAGAGAAATCAACAGGAACTTTCCGCGATACGAGTTTAGCGAACTGCCCGAAGCCAAATCCGGCATACCCGTCAGAGCCGAACAGGACAGGTACGGCAATTACAATATCAACCTGTCCGGCAATGCCCATACCCTCGTTATCGGCACGACGGAAAGCGGCAAGACGACGACTTACATCAGCCCCGCCATTCAAATACTGTCGGAAACCCAAACCAAGCCGTCCCTTATCATCTCCGACCCCAAGGGCGAGCTGTATATCCTGCACGCCAAAAGCCTTGAAAAAAAGGGCTATCAAATCAAAATCCTCGACCTGCGGAATCCGTTTAACAGTATCAAATGGAATCCGTTGGAGCGGGCGTTCCGGCTGTATCAGCGTATGCTGAAATTGAAAAGCGAGATTATTAAGGACGAGGACAGAGGGTGCTATATCTTTGAGGATAAGGAATTTCAAA
>BNZQ01000209.1 GCA_026001225.1 Clostridia bacterium | reverse complement strand
ACGCGCGTTTTCATGCGTATAGTATATCATAAAAAATGAAAAGTGAAAAGTGAATTGGGACGCGGCGAAGCGGTTGCCTAAAAGGAACGAACCGATAGCCACCCCGCCGCTTCGCGGCACCCCTCCGACGGAGGGGAATTTTTCTTCGGATGAGCTTATTATTGCCCGCCTTGTACGCAGCGAAATAAAGGTATAAAATCCCCCGATCCGCGCATACTAACTCCGCGGAACGGATACGGCGGACGCCGCCGGATAAAAATACATACCGTTCCGCAAAGGAGAACCCGACAGTATGCGCAATTCTTGGAAACCCGGCGAAAAAGCGTCGGAAAGCGGTATCTACGACCTGATTAACTCGGACGGCTCGAAAACGGGCTTTACCGTCAAGGTGAGAACCAACGACCATTTCCCGCCCGCCGACAAGGACGGACAGTCGTACGTGAAAAGCTCTCGCTCGAAATAGCGTCGCTTTCGTCCGAACGATGCAAGACGCAAAAAGCGGCGGCACACAATGTGTGCCGCCGCTTTTTGCCGTTGTTCGTTCAATAGGCTGTGCTTTTGCATTCCGCTTTAACGTTTTAGAAAGACACGGGGGAAACCTTTTGTAAAGGCTTCCCCCGCGTGGTTCATGATTTTTAGTTGTTTCTGATTGTCTCGATAGGCTTCTTTCTGGCAAGGCCGAAGATCGGCAGGAAGCTGCTGACGAGCGCCGTCACCAGACTGATACCGATAATCAAGGCGATTTGGCGTATGCCGTAGTTGAATATCGAAATATTGATAGGCAACGCGTTGGCCAACGCGAGCGACACCACAAGCCCCGCGCCTATGGCGGCGATCAGCGCGGCGATCAGCACGATGATGACGGCCTCCGAGAAAAAGATGCTGAATACGTCCGCGCTCTTTGCGCCGACCGCCCGCAAGATTCCGATTTCGCGCTTTTTATTCGCGATAGAAACGCTGATATAGTTCAGCAGCATGAGCGCGGCGAATACGGCGACGCCGATACCGACGTAGAGGAACACCTGCGACAGCGTTTCTATCATACCGTTAAAGTTTTCCAGGCTTGCCGCGGAGGGGTCTTTCAGCATGTATCTTACGTATGCCTTCGAGCCCTGAACCGTGCCGAAGTCGCTGATCTCGTACGAAAACTTGATCAGCTCCATAT
>BNZQ01000208.1 GCA_026001225.1 Clostridia bacterium | reverse complement strand
CACCGTCACCGTATAGGTTACGGCCTGCCACCGCGCCGTCAGCGTCAAGTTCGTATTGCCGACGGTATCGGACGCGAAATCCCATGCCGGCGGATTCGCGGCATTTTCGTTAAACCAACCGAGGAAGGTATAACCGGTCAGCGTCGGCGGGGCCGTATAGACGACCTTGCCGTTGTAAACGACGCTCTGCGTAAGTTGACCGCCGAAAATGCCGCCGTCGGGGTCGAACGTCACGGTGATTTTGTCCACCAGCGCATAGTTGGCGGTAACCGCTACGTTTCCGGCGGGCATCGTAAATCGGTAACAACCGCTGCCTTGCAAAACGAGATCTCCCGGCAAAATTCCCGATTGAACCGTCCAATGCGAGAACTTGTAATCCGCGGGAATTTGCAGCCATATGTCGACCGTCCCGCCGACCGCGTAACTGCCCGAACCCGTCGCCCCCGTCACGGACACGGCATAGATGACCGCCTCCCACTTCGCCGTTAAGGTTATGCCGGACGTCCCCATAACGTCGTTCGCGAAATCCCACGGATTGACCGCCGCGCCCTCGAACCAGCCGAGGAAAGCGAAGTTGGCCTTTGTCGGCGCGGGAACGGGCGCGATTTTGTCGCCCTCGTGCAATTCCTGCGAAACGGGCGCAGGCGCGCCGCCGTCCGCGTCGAACGTTGCGTAATGTTTCGGCAACTCTGCAAAGTTAGCGGTCGCCGTTACGTTTCCGGCGGGCATCGTAAAGGTATAGACGCCTGCGTTATTGGCGACGGCCACCGGGCCGCCGCTCCACGCCGCCGTAAAGCCCGTAAACTGATAGCCCGCCGGAACGGTATAGGTCAAAGTGATTGTCTGCCCCACGGTGGTCGCGCCCGAAAACGCGCCGCCGCTCACTGTCACCGTATAGGTCACGGCCTGCCACCGCGCCGTCAGCGTCAAGTTCGTATTGCCGACGGTATCGGACGCGAAATCCCATGCCGGCGGATTCGCGGCGTTTTCATCAAACCAACCGAGGAAGGTATAACCGGTCAGCGTCGGCGGGGCCGTATAGACGACCTTGCCGTTGTAAACGACGCTCTGCGTAAGTTGACCGCCGAAGGTGCCGCCGTTGGGGTCGAACGTCACGGTGATCTTGTCCACCGGCGCATAGTTGGCGGTAACCGCTACGTTTCCG
>BNZQ01000207.1 GCA_026001225.1 Clostridia bacterium | reverse complement strand
CGAGAGTGCGCCGTACGAGCCCTCGGCGTCCGCGATTTGCGTTTCGTGAGCCAACGTGATCGAATTGCCGTCCAACAGGTTTTTGATCGCGTCGATCTTATCCGATACGGATTGCGCCGCGGCCTTGCACCCTTCTTGCGTCCTCACCCCGTCTTCGCGGGCCTCCAACCTGGTCAAAACGTCCGTATAGCCCGCAGCCGTTGCCAAATAAGCGCGTTGATCGGCGTTTAATTTGATCGCGCCGGCTACGCCGTCGTAAGCCGAACGCGCGTCCGCGACCGCCGCCGCCTTGCCGTCCGTTAAATGCCCGATCTGCGTCACGGACACCAAAGCGAGAATCTCGTCGCCCAGCTTTTCCGCGTCCGTTTTCGATTGCGCCAACTCGATCAGCCGCGTTTCCTTGGCCTGTAACCGCGCGACCGTCTCGGCCGATACGGCGGCCTGCTGCGTCGGCGTCAGCGCGTCGTAAGCGGCCCGCGCCGCCTGCACCTTGCCCTCGTTTTCCGTGGTCAGAGCGGCGATTCCGCCCAAAGCGGGCAACGCCGTTATCAAATCGGTCACGGTCTTCATTTTGGTTTCGACGGCGTTGATCGAATTTTTATATTGATTCAATACCGATTCGAGGGCGGAAAGGGTCGCCGCCGCGTCGAGAGCGTTCTGCCCCGCCGCATGCCGATCAATCACGTCCTGATAGCCCGTGCCGGCGTAATCGGCGGCGTTTTTCAAGTTAAAGAGGTCGGTCAGCGCGATTTTCGCCGCAGCTTTCGCCGCCGTCAACGCGTCGTCCGCTTTGGTCGGAATCAGAGCGATCTTCGCCAACGCGCCGTCGTAGGCTTCCAAGATGCCGCCCGCCCCGTTTAAAGCGGTCGCGACGTCGATTTTGGATATGCCGTCTAACACAAAGCCGTGTATGGAAACCAAACGGTCGGCTTCGTAATCGCCCTGAATGCCCGCCTCGTAATTCAACAGCAACTGTTTATGGTTATCCTTGTTGTCTTGAAGCTCCCGCTGTTCCTTGGTGGGCACCTTGGACATAGCGTCTATCGCGCCGTCGGACAAACCGAACGCCGCCGCGGGCGTGTCCGCGCCGGAAACGGCGGTCGAAGCCGTAGAATGAATATACAACAACGTGCCCCAATCATTGACCAAATAATCCGTTTCGGTATAACCGTTATTCGCCGCCGTCAAAGCGGCCGCCGCCCGCGCCCGCGC
>BNZQ01000206.1 GCA_026001225.1 Clostridia bacterium | reverse complement strand
CGTCGCCGCGCTCGCCGTTTTCGGGCCGGTGAACAAGCCCGGCCCGCCGAGACCTTGCAATCCCGTCAATAGGAATACGGCGAGGAATACGCCGCAAATCCACGTTTTAATCCGATTCAATCTTTTCGTTTTCGTTCTCATATGGTTATATCCTCGTTTTTCCGTTTCGGTCGGCCTTTTTATCTATCGGTCGGAGATGACAAGGTACTTCGCCCCGCTCTTGACTTTCCACGCCGCGTATGGTATACTGTTTTCATGCCGAATATCTGTTATTTTCGCGGAATGAATATCTACATGTATTACGGCGACGACGATAAACACGCGTTGCCGCATGTGCATGTCTTTTACGGGGAGTACGAGGCTTCTTACAGTTTGGACGGAAAGTTGCTGGACGGTAAGATTCCGCGCCAACTGGTAAAATTTCTGAAAGCGTGGCTTGTAATCCGGCAAGATGATTTGTATAAGGCGTGGGGCAACGTCTTGAACAATACCGATCCCGGAAAGGTTCAGCCGTAAAGGAGAGGTCGCTATGATTCGGGTAAAATCCGCGGAGCCGGTTGCCGGCGCGTATAAATTGCATCTCGTATTCACGGACGGTTCCGTTAAGGAATATGATTTCTCGTACAAATTGAACGACGGCGTTTTTCGCAAACTGCAAGACCGGAGCGTGTTCGAGAACGTCTCCGTCCGGCACGGAACGGTCACTTGGGACGACGACCGAATCGACTTCGATCCCGAAACCCTCTACGCCAAGGGCGCGCCGCTCTCTTAACCTTTTGTGATTATCCGTTTCCGCTCTTATATCCATTCGGTTTGTCCTCTTGACGTAATTCGCTGAATATTTTTCTATTTCGCGCTGAACTGTTTTTTACCAATTCCCCCGACCATGGTCGGGGGAATTGCAGAAAGGGCGCGCCCTTTCTGCAAAAAGTTTATTCAATGCCAAAGGTTATTTCGGCATTATTGACTGCGACTCTGTAACTATTCTATTTTATTATACCACATTTCCGCCAAATCTCAACACATTTTTCACCTCTTTTACAAAATCCCCTGACACGTTTTCATCTCTCCCCTCAAATTTCCCCTTTCGCTTTCCCTCCAACCTCCCCGTTCCCGCAAAAAAAAGATCGCCCGTTCTCAAAAAAACGAGCGATCTTCAAAGGCCTACGCACACCCTTTCATTGAATTGTTCTCAAAATCAACGTAATTTACATGTTTG
>BNZQ01000205.1 GCA_026001225.1 Clostridia bacterium | reverse complement strand
CGGGGCTGTTTTTCCTTGTCGATAATGACGGCGGCATTGTCGTCGAATTTAATCGTGCTGCCGTCGGGACGAATAATGCCCTTGTGCGTGCGGACAATGACGGCCTTGACGACCTCGCCCTTTTTGACGACGCCGCCCGGCACCGCGGACTTGACCGAAGCGACGATCACGTCGCCGATATTGCCCGAATAGCGGAACGAACCGCCTAACACGCGGATACACATGATTTCTTTCGCGCCGGTATTGTCGGCTACTTTCAGATATGTTTGCGGTTGTACCATAGTTTTTGTTCTCCCGTTAAATCTTGCCTTGTCTGTTGCGGCGACACCCTTTTAAAGGCATAGGCGCGCCGCAACGGAGCAACAGTTGATGAGCCTCCGAGGGAGCGTAGACTCCCCTGCGTGACCGAGGCGGCGAGTCAAACGTAGCCCCGATCCGGCGATGTATTGCCTTTGTAAAGTTACTTGGCTTTTTCGACGACCCGCACCAACCGAAAATACTTGTCGTGCGAGAGCTTGCGCGTTTCGGTGATCTCGACCGTGTCGCCCACGCCGCACTCGTTCTTTTCGTCGTGCACCTTGAATTTCGAGGTCTTGTTGATCGTCTTGCCGTACAAAGGATGCTTCGCGCGGTTCTCAACGGCGACGACGACGGTCTTATCCATCTTGTCGCTGACCACGACGCCGGTCCTTGTCTTTCTTTCATTTCTTACGACTGCTTCCATTTTAACTCCTATAAGCCGTTAAGCCTTCCCTCCGGCAATCTCGCGTGCCCTCAACACGGTCTTTACACGAGCGATATCGCGCTTGCACGTTACCAACAGATTGGTGTTGGACAGCTGACCGGTCGCGTGGGAAAAACGCAGACTGAACAATTCCTTCTTCAATTCGTTGAGGCGGGCCGTCAATTCTTCGGTTGTCATATCGTGTACTTGTTTTGCTTTCATTGCGCCGCAGCCTCCTTTTTCACTTTCGTTTCCTTCGCGGGTTCCGCGTCGGCTTTCGCCGCCGCCGCTGTGTATTCCGCTTTGGTGACAAATTTAGTCGTCACGGACAACTTGTGTCCCGCCAACCGCAGAGCCTCTTTCGCGGTTTCCTCCGGAATGCCCGCCATTTCAAACAAAACGCGATCCGGCTTGACAACCGCCACCCAGTATTCGGGCGCGCCCTTACCGGAGCCCATGCGGGTTTCGGCGGGTTTTTTCGTGACGGGCTTATGGGGAAAAATGTCGATCCAAAC
>BNZQ01000204.1 GCA_026001225.1 Clostridia bacterium | reverse complement strand
GTTCGACGCGTCGGGCCGGGCTTATCCCGCGGACGATTGGACGTATTCCGATTTTATCGCGGCGGGCAAGGCTTTGACCAAGAAGAACGCCAGCAACGAGTACACGCAATGGGGATGCAGCACGACGGCGGGCTGGTGGGGCGAATATTTGATTTACGCGCGGCAGGCCGGCGGCGATTTCTACAAGGCGGACGGCAAAACCCCCGCTATGGATACGGCCGCGTTTAAGCAGGGTATTCAATTTTACAAGGATAAAGCCGTGGGCGCCGACAAATTCGCGCCCAATCCGGGCTCGACCGCCGTGGGCGAGGGCGATTTGGGCGGCTTTTTGTCCCGCGCGACCGCGATGGAATTCGGCGGGCACGTCGGCAACTGGCCGGGCCTGAACGCTATATCGACGCTGCGTTGGGACGTCGCGCCGTTGCCCACGCCCGACGGCAAACCCGACGCGCGCGGCGGCGAGCTGGCGACGGAGGGCTGGGGGATCGCCAAGAAATCCCTCAATAAATCCGCCGCGCTCAAGCTTTTAATGTATCTGTACGGCGCGGAAGGGCAGGAAGCGTTTTCGTCGGCCGGCAAGCTGATGCCCACGAAGGATTTCAAGGAAATGGTCTTAAAGACCCCCAAGGAGGAACGCGCCAACCCGCAGAACATGGAGGCGGTCTTTACCGAAATGGAGCGCGGCCTGCCGCTGCCCGCCAATCCCCATTTCAGCGCGAGCGCGCAGGCGCCCGTGTTCAACGAGATTTTGAAGTTCCTGAACGGGCAGTACGCCACCGCGGACGCCTTCGGGATCGGCGCGGTCGCGGCCGTCAACAATTTTGTGAACACCCTGTAATTTTGGGACAAGGACGACGGACGCAGAGCGGAGGAAATAAAAATGACCGAAGATATTCCCAATAAAAAAAGCGCGTTTCAGAGATTTCGGAAGTCTCCGACCTTTTATTTCCTCTGCTTTTGCGGCCTGTCGATCGTCGGGTATGCGGTCTTTTACGCCTATCCGTTTTTCCGCACGCTGTATTTGAGCTTTACGGACAAGAAGGTGACCGCCGAAACGGTCAATTTCGTGGGCTTCGACAACTTCGTCAAGATTTTTAAGTTTGAAAATCTGATGCCCAAGGCGCTGCTCAATTCCTTTGTGTTCGCTTTTTTCAGCGGCCTCGTTTCGTTGACGCTTGCCTTGATCGCCGCCCTTTTGCTGAACTCCAAGGTACGGGGCGTGGGCTTTTTCCGCGTCGTGC
>BNZQ01000203.1 GCA_026001225.1 Clostridia bacterium | reverse complement strand
CGACGTGCGGAGCCACCAGTTAATGTCGCCATACTCCATCCAAATGTTGCCTTGCAAAGCATTAAACTCCGTCACGCTCAGCCAATGGAAAACGCCCGCTACGGAGCGGGTATTCGCAGTGCTTGCATCGTTGGTCTTGTAATCGCTGATCGTTGTCGATACCAAGCCGTCAAAGCCCGACGCCGAATAAGTAAGATTTGACGGATTCTCCGTCCGACCCAGCGCCGGGCCGCCGGTCGTTTGTACAAACGGCGGACCTCCATCGATGCGCGTATAGGGGGACGGAACCCCGTTATCGTGCGGGAGGGGAAACAGCGTTACCGTATCGTCGCCCGGCGCGAAATGCTGCCCGATGTGCAAACTTGCGGACTCGGTCGCTTTCGAATAGCCAAGCACATAGTATTTATACCCGTCCGCCATTTCAACAATAGAGTACGTTTGAAAGGGTCCTCTGTCGTCCAGAGCCGAAATGAGAATCCGAAAAGCGGGGCGGGAGAGATAGTCGGCGGTCGCTAAGGCTTTATCATTCCCACCGCCGTCGCCGCCGCTAATGACTACCGCGCTATCGGCATTCACTCCCGACGTGCGCGTCCAATAATCGTTGTCGTTGTCGTACTTGCGGGCGGCGTCTGGCAAAAGATTTGCCTCCTCATAACTCAGCCAATGGAAGTTGCCGGTTACGGCACGAGAGTCATCGGTGGTTGTATTCATGCGTTTATAACCTCTAACCGTCGTCGACTGCAAGCCGTTGAAACTGCTCGCCGACATACTGTACGCCGACGGATTCTCCGTAAACCCCACCGACGGCCCGCCGCCCGTCGCCCTTACTTTCGGCTGCCCGCCGAGGGACGGCGCGGCGGGAAACAGCGTGACCGTATCGTCGCCCGCCGCGAAATCCTCCCCGACGTGCAGGCTGTCGTATTCCCCCGATACCATTCCCGATTTTGAAAAGCCCAGCACATAGTATTTATACCCGTCTTTCAGCGTTATCAAGTCCCACAGCGCGGGCGTTGCCGCGCTTGCCGTCCTCGGCCCGGCCGCGGACAGCGTGCCGATCACGCCCGCGACCAAAGTAAAGGCGAGAAACAAGGTGAGCCACACGGACAGCGGCCGTTTTCCGGTTTTTAAATTCGTCATTGTATTTTTCCTCTCTCTGAATGTATTTGAACGGCGTAACCTGCACCATAGTTCTTGCGTGCGTACGGTCTATTATCCCCGCCGATATTTCGCACAGTTACTATA
>BNZQ01000202.1 GCA_026001225.1 Clostridia bacterium | reverse complement strand
CCAATTTGCTCATATTTGATTGTATTCCGCACTGTATCAATCAGCCCGAGAACACGTCCGCGCCGCCGTCCGCCGAAACGCGGACGCCCGCATCCGTCAGCTTTCCGCGCAACAACCGAACGTCGATTTTGGCCGTGTCGATCTTCTTTGCGGAAACCGCAAGAGCCGCCGCGATTCCCGCCGCCTGCCCCGTCGCCATACACAAGGGCATGACGCGTAAGGACGAATTGACCACATGCGTCGCCGAAAGGCAACGGCCCGCCACGATCATATTGGGAACGGCGTCGGTCACAAGGCTCGAATACGGAATTTCATAGGGTTTCAATTTGCAGGCCTCCGCCTTGTCCTTGTCGTGAAGCGGATTCCCCTCGGGATCCCACGGGTCGATCGCGGCGTCCCTGACGGTCGTAACCGCGTCGGGAAAGCGCGCGCCGTCAAGCAATTCGCGCGCGTTCAAAACATGGTTTCCGATGATCCGGCGCGTTTCCCGCACCCCTAAACGCGGCGCGACGTCCGTGACCGTGAAGCCCTTTGCATCCCACTTCTTTTGCTCCTCTAACAGCATGTCGTGAGCCTTTTGCGTCGCCTCGCCGAGTTCCTCCTCGTCCAACGGGTTTTTGACGACGACCGTGGGGCCCCACATGAGATATTCCGCGCCGTTGTATTCGGCCCAATTCGGATTTTCGCCGTAAACGTTCTCGCGCTTGCGTTTCAGCGTAAACATCAATGTGCAACGCTGAATAACGCCGTCCGCCCGTTCGGGTGCGAAAGGCTCGTTGTACTGCGAGCGCGCTTCCCGCCCCATCGTGACCTTGCAGGCCGTCAGCGCGGCCAACGCCGCGTCGCCCGTCGTGTCGATATATACCTTGCCCGTGAATTTCGCAACGTCGGTTTCGATATGCGCTATACTGCCGTCCGCGTTCAAGGCCGCGCGCCGAACCGTCTGCTCGGTGAAGATTTTGATCGGATGCCCCGCGAGCATTTGCCGCCACGCGACCGTATAGTCGCCGGTTTTAAAGGAGTTCTTGGTTTGGTAGTTCGGCTCGAAGGAATACATATAATCCTGACTCAAGGCCTTCATATTCCGAATAAGCTCTAAACAGATTCCGTGAAAAGGCCGCCCGCAAAAGCATTGGATCAGGTTGTTGACGGGCGCGCCGCCGATCCGCGATTGTCTCTCGACGACGATGACGCTCTTGCCCTCCCGCGCCGCCGCCAAAGCCGCGGGCAAGCCTGCGATGCCACCGCC
>BNZQ01000201.1 GCA_026001225.1 Clostridia bacterium | reverse complement strand
GTCCTGCCCGAAGAGGAGGATAAAATCGTCCGCAAGGATCGCTTGCGCCCCGGCCGTATGTTGTTGGTCGACACCGCCGCCGGCCGGATCGTCGAGGACGAGGAAATCAAGAAAACCGCCGCCGCCGCCCGCCCCTATAAGGAATGGTTGGCCGAAAATTTGAAGGGGCTGAAAGATATTAAAACAGCCGCGAATCCGACCGAGTTCGCTTCGATTTGGGAGGACTTAAAGAGGTCGGACAATCCGCGCGATATCGCGGCGGCGAAACGGTTTGAGGGAACTGCGGTGCTTTACGGCGGTCAAGGGAATAGTGGTCAGTGGTCAGAGGGAACAGGTATCGGGCGTCATTCTTCCGTGAGTGAAGAATCCCTCTCGGCGCAGGACAATGCCCAATTAAAGGATAAAACCGATGTCACTTGTCACTTGAAAGAAAAATTCCCCTCCGCTCTTCTCACCAAACAAAAGCTCTTCGGTTATACGACCGAGGATATCAACCTTGTTTTAAAAAGTATCGTGGAAAAGGCCGACGATCCCGTGTCCTCGATGGGCACGGATATCCCGTTGGCCGTGCTGTCGTCGCGTTCGCAGCTGCTGTTCAACTATTTCAAACAGCTTTTCGCGCAGGTCACCAACCCCCCGATCGACGCGATCCGCGAAAAAATCGTCACGAGCGCGGCGATACAGCTGGGCACCGAGGGCAACCTTTTGATCCGCAACGCGCAGAACTGCGCGGTCGTCCACCACGGTACGCCCGTGCTGACGGTTTCCGAATTGGATGTCGTCAAGCGCGCCGAAGACGCCGCCCTGCGCGCCGTCGTGATTCCCGCACTGTTCCGCGCCGATACGCCGAACGCATTAAAGAACGCGTTGGACGACGTATTCGCCGCCGCCGAAACCGCGATCCGTAAGGGCCGCAACGTCGTCGTCCTGTCGGACGCGGGCGCGGACGGGAACCGATTGCCGATCCCCTCCCTGCTCGCCGTGTCGGGCCTGCACCACCACCTTGTGAGGGCGGGCACGCGCACCAAAATCAGCATCGTCGCCGAAACGTTCGAGGCGCGCGAGGTGCACCATTTCGCCGCGCTCGTAGGCTTCGGCGCGAACGCGGTTTGCCCCGTTTTAGCCTATGACAGTATAAAAGACCTCTGCGCGAAGGGCGCGATCGCGATCCCCTATGAAAAAGCGGAAAAAATCTATGTCGACACCGTCACCAAAAGCATCGTAAAAATCATCTCTAAAATGGGCGTCTCC
>BNZQ01000200.1 GCA_026001225.1 Clostridia bacterium | reverse complement strand
ACCGAGATTACGGCGGCGTTGGCTACGGGCGGCGACATTAAGAACGCGATTACGACGGCGATTAGCACGTTCTTGTCGTCGCAGGATTTAGAGGATAAAATTGACGACGTGGCTTTGGCCTCTATTTTGTACGCGATAAAGGATAGCGGCAGCGAGATTCAAAAGGCGATCAACGTCCTTGTCTTAGGTTCTATAAAGGATAGCGGCAGCGATATTCAAAAGGCAATCGACGGTTTGATCGCCGACAAGGTCGGCGCGATTTCCGGTACGGTGAAAGCCGAGCTCGATCGGATCGACTCGGACGTCGCGGTATTACAGTCGGAAATCGTCCGGTTGACCATCGCTTCGGTGACGTTGCCCGCAATTTCGGCGACGGATACGCACATTGTCCTGCCCTTGTCGGCCGGCAACGTAAAGATCGTATGGGCCATCGATATCGCCCAAACGGCCGACGGCGCGGATTGGATCGATATCTCGACGGGCGAGATCAAAAAGCATCCCGCCGCGCATGGCCCCGACAAAGAGGTGCAGTTGACGGCGACGTTTACTTACGGCTCGACGGTCGTGGTCGACACGAAAAACTTTATCGTTAAGATATTGGCGGCCACTGCGGCCGATGTGTTCTTTGACGGCGACGTGACGCGGGACATCGGCTTTACGAACGGGAATAAAATGACTCTGCCGAACGGCGACGAGGCAAAGGCGTTCGAGAACAAAAGGCCCGAGGTTCACCCAACGTACACTTGGGGCGGTGTTACGGCAAATTCCGACGGAACGCTTACCTTGCAATCCGTTGTAAACACAGCCGAGGGTGACGTTGCGGCGAATCCGAACGACCATGTCGGGCCGTTCTTCTACCCGCAACAGTTAGTCGGCGATTTCAAGCAGGGCGTCCAAGCCTATACGACGGCGGTCACCCTTTATCTCGATCCCGCGCTGACCTCTTTCAAGATTACCTCCGCCTTTAACGACGTAAATCAGAAGTATTTACAGGAGGTACAACTGCTTGTTGAGGGCGACGGCTCCGCCGTGCGTGTCAAGCCGTTTAATTTCTTCACTGCGGGTGCGCCTGCGGACAGTGGGCCGCTCAACGCGGGTTGGTACACGGTCGGCGTCAAATTCTACGAGGGCGCCGCGGGAAATTTGGCTTGCGAAAGTTTTGTAATCGACGCCGCTACGGGCGCGCTGATCGCGAGTTGGCCGGTCGACGATATGAGCGTTGTCGATTCCGTCAGGGATTTGACGATCGGGAATA
>BNZQ01000199.1 GCA_026001225.1 Clostridia bacterium | reverse complement strand
TTTCAAACCGAACTTTCTATTTCTTGTGTCACCCCTCCGGGCTGACACAAGAAATACAAAGGACAATATCATCTCTTTCTCAATCCTACGTACCTACCGTTGCGCTTTTACTTGCAATTTACAAAAAAGTTTCTCCGCTCCCCCTTTGGTGGTGATTCAGTCATGTTCAAGAAATTGCGAGGGATTTTTTAGGATAAGATTGCGGAGAAACGCAGGTCGCAGCACCGCTACAACCGAGTATTTTACACAATTTTAAACAAAAAAGACCCGTAATTCCTGAAAGGCATTTATGCCGCCATTACCGATTCACCGTCACCCCCCCTTCAAAAACTTTTATATTTTCCGAATATATGGTATAATGATACGGATTTATGAAAATGCGCAAGCTGACGATCATTTTTTCCACGCTCGTGTTCGTGCTGATTTTGGTTATCTTAAACAGCGTGGTTTTCACCGTGAGCATGGTAAACGCCTATTGCTATAATTCTAAGGACGAAACGCTGATCGCGAACGTGGCGGCGAGCGGCGCGATTATGCGCGGCCGCAACATCTTCACGCTGTCCGAAAAGAAATACGCCGCGCCAATCGAGGAAACCCTGCGCGGCGATATCAAGGTGATCAATATCGAACGCAAATTCCCCAGTATCGTTTGGATCAATTTTGTCAAGATCATTCCGGTATTCGCCTTTTTGACCGAAGACGGAACCTATGTCACCGTCGATAACGACCGCGTCGTTCACCGCGTCGGCGCGGGCCGCTCGGAATTGAATTTCGACGCGGCCGTCGAAGCGTTCGACACCGCCGCCGAAGGCATCCTGATCCCCGTTACGGCGACCGGCGCGCCCATGTCGCCCGTCCCCGGCGAGCGCCTCGTCCTGCCCGCGGAATCGCAAAACGCGGTCTTTGTCAATTTTGTTTCCGCATTGAACCGTTTGGACTATTACGAATACGACTTCCTGCATCTGATCGCCAAAATGGATCTCGGCCGCGTGGACGGCGAAACCGGCAAGCTCCTTTTGACCATGCGCAGAAGCGAAAAAAAGAACGCCGTCGACGTGGAAATTTGGAACAGCGGCAGCCGCCTTTTGGAAAAAGCGCGCTATGCCGTGACCCTGTACGAAAAGTACATGCGCGACGAAATCGCTTTGCCGTCCAACTCCATTAAGGTGTACGAGGACAGTAAACAAATCATCCACGCCGCGGTTTGACGGGAAATGCCTCGGCGAACGCGGGCTATGTCTGATTCGCCGCCTCGGTCATGTATATAAATAC
>BNZQ01000198.1 GCA_026001225.1 Clostridia bacterium | reverse complement strand
GCCCCATCCCCCGCCAGTCCCGATTTGAAGGATAAAACCGTTTTACTGATCGACGACGTATTCACGACCGGCGCGACGGCCTCCGAATGCGGGAGGGCTTTATTAAAGGGCGGCGCGAAAGTCGTATATGTTTTGACGTTTGCCACCGGCACGGGGAAATGACGCGCTCCGCTTCGCTTTTACTTCGGAATCCTTACGGATTCCTCGTTTGATCGCTCGCTCCGCGCTTGCTCCGACCAAACGCGAATTTTTATTGCATAAAAATTCGGTCGGACTTCAAAAGGTTTTATTTTATCATCTCTAATCGGTTTTTATTTTCAAAACGACCCGCCGTCTTTGTTTATCATTCAGAGGGACATTACGACGCTTTCGTATGATAAAGGTGAAAATTTTCGAAAGGGGCTCGGAGGAACTTTTTTCAAAAAGTTCCCCCCGCGAGAACCGATCAAAAGAATCCGTTAAATTCCTCTAATTACGACGTTCTCGATATGTTTCCGCGCCAAACGCCGCGACTCGTCGAAAAACGCCCGCTCGTGCGGGGCGAGGCGGATCGGAGAAATCTTGTGTTCCGTATCCGTATGCCTGTATTGTTGCAGGGCGTATAGCCGCGCTCCCGCGATCTCCTTCGCGATGCTTTCTATATCTTCGGGCGCGAACTGCGGCACGCAGGTTGTTCGAAACTCGTATTCCGTTTGGCCTCCCGTCAAAATCGAAACCGATTTTTGAACCGCCGCGATATCGGCCGCCACGCCCGTCGTTTCCTTGTACCGCGCAAAGGGCGCTTTGATGTCCATCGCGACATAATCGGGCAGGCCCGCGCCGATCAACGCGGATAAAACCTTGGGATTCGCGCCGTTGGTGTCTAATTTGACCAAATAGCCCATATCCTTGACGCGCCGCATTTGCTCGGCCAAATCCTTTTGCAAGGTCGCCTCGCCGCCCGAAAACACCACCGCGTCGATTTGTCCCTTACGCTTTTCCAAAAAGCTGAAAACTTCGCGCTCGTCGATCGCATCGTAACCGTGCAGAATATGCCTATTGTGGCAATACCAACAATTAAAATTACAGCCGCCGCAAAACACGACGGCCGCAATCTTTCCGGGATAGTCCACGAATGAATTTTTTTGAAAACCTGCAATGTTCATTTCTCAAATGGGAACTTGCTTTATCGCTTTTTTCTTTAAAATAGCCCGTCGAGATTGTCCGTCAGCTGACTCGCGCTCAGGTTGAGCTTTATCATGAAAGGCCGGAAATCAGACAAAGCCCGATTTCCGGATAGTTCTTTCAATTATTTATCTAA
>BNZQ01000197.1 GCA_026001225.1 Clostridia bacterium | reverse complement strand
GCCGTTGGTCGCAAATATAAATAAACTTTCGATTATGTTGCAAGCCGAGAGGGTAAAGAATGCGGCAGCAGGCACACAAATACCGGCATATCAAACAAACAGACCGATACACCTTGCGGTCGTACTACCACACCTCGCCGTTTTGGCGTTGCTTCTCAACATTAAAATGTGCGCTTGTAAATTTGCGCCCGCATTCGCCGCAATAAAGTAAGCCCGAAAGCATAAGCGACCCGCGCCGCGTCGGGCGGTACCCGTCAGCATCAAAGCCCTGCCTTGCGCCGTTCTGCCTGCGCAAAAATTGAACGCGCTCAAATTCGTCGGACTCTATTATCCGCAAATGCTCCATAACGGGCGATTCAACGAGGCTCTTTTTACCGTGCAGGCTTTTATGCAGAACGTATACGCCCGTTATCGACACCGACCGAAATCATATTTGATGCAAGCAATGTATTGACCGCATATTTGTGATTGTCAACATTGGCTTGCGTGTATTTTAAATGCTCTAACTTGTCGAGAGTATCAAGCAATTCGGTAGTATGTACACGACTTGTCAGTTCATATGTCTTACCGAGATTGCGGGGCTGTACGCGTGAAAATAAACTCTTGCGGTAAGCAAGACGTTTAATAAAGTCTTTAACGTCATCGTCTATGAGTGCCGAGGCTTTCCCCAAATCGCGCAAGCTGTTGAAATATCCTGTTTCCGTCCACAGATAATCCTTAGCTTCATCCGGCAAATCCATATCTTTTATCGCTTGCAAAGTAACGGCGAAGGTACGGGCTTGCATCATCGCTTTCGTCTTACCGGACGGCATTATCCCACAATACAATCTGCCGCTTGCAATGCGTTTCCCGTCATCGTCAAACAGTTTTTCCTCCGTTGCAAAAAATGAATCTGCCGCATCTAAGCCGGGTGCAGGAAACTGCCGCATCTCACGGTTATACAAACAGCGCATTTGGTCTTTTGCTTTACGGATTGTTGCCGTAGAAGCGATGATTTTCGGTTTGACACCTTTTTCGGAGCATAACCAATCGACCGCTGTTTCATAAATCCCGACTATCGAACCGAGCGGACCGGATATTAAGTGCAACTCATCTTGTATAATCAAATCGGGACTTCTGTTCTCAGTTCCGAAACCGAATAATCTCCTCGTTTGCTCGTTCCATGTGAGCATTGCAAACTTGTCTACCGTGCCGAAAAGAAGTGTCGGAGGCTTCTCGTATATTTCCTCATCGATGATTCGTATCGGCAATGCCGCCTCATATTGACAACCCTCTTGCGTACAATGAACGATAAACTTATTCTTAC
>BNZQ01000196.1 GCA_026001225.1 Clostridia bacterium | reverse complement strand
GGCCGCCGCCAGCTCGCAAAAGCCCTTGTACACGCGCTCGTGAAACTCCGCGCCCGCGCTTTCCATGCGGTCTTTTACGCTCGCGCCGCCCTTTCGCTTAAAGCCCGCCGCGGGCGGAAGATCCAAAAAGAACGTGATATCGGGCGCCGTCCCGCCCGTCGCGTGCTTGTTCAAGTTGGCGATATCTCCGAGCGGCAAGCCCCTGCCGTAGGCTTGATACGCCGCCGTGCTGTCGGAAAAGCGGTCGCAAATGACATATTCGCCGCGCGACAACGCCGGCCCGATGACCTCCTGCACGTGGCTCGCCCGCGCCGCGCAGTACAGCCGCACCTCGGTCAGCGCGTCTAACGGGCTTTGCGGGTCTAAAATAACGTCGCGCAGGATTTCCGCCGCCGTCGTGCCGCCCGGCTCGCGCGTGACCAGCGCGCGCAAGCCCCGCCCGATCAGGTACGCGGACAAGCGCACCGCCTGCGTGCTTTTCCCCGCGCCCTCGCCGCCCTCGAACGTGATGAATTTTCCGATTGTCGTTTCCATGATTTTTTCCGATTTGTTCGTCCTTGTTTATTTGTGCGAGAGAGCAATTTTTATAAAAATTGCTCTCTCGCGCTCTTTCAAAAAAATTTTTACCTATTTATTTTATCATATTTAAAGATAAAAAGCAATAAAAGCTATTTCAATAAATCTTCCAACTCAATAATTTCGACTTCGTTTTTGTAAGCCTCATAAAAGCCTTTAACCGTTTCATATCGTTGCCGATACTCCTCATGCTTTTTATTGACGCTGTTTCTTGACAGCACGCTGTTCAGGCTTCTTTGACTGCCGCTTAGAAATTTTTTGACTCTATCCGCACCGTAACAGTAAATATATTTCTTTCTCCCGTTATCGTCGCGATGTACCGCTAATTCGAGGAAATTCTGGAATATCGCGTTTTGGCGGATCGTACCATGGCTTTCTCTCCATTCCGCAAACTTGAATTCCGCTACCCTCTTTGAGGTTTTTAAATCAAACGGTTTGCCCTTGTTGCCCGCCCCGAGTGATAAGGATTCGATTTGCTCGCTTTCGTCTAATATGCGCTGCAAGGCGAGCACAATACCGTAAGCGTGTATCTTTATATCGATTTGCGCGGACTCGCGTTTAATCGACAGCGCTTCATCGAACTTTTCGGCAGAAATTCCGTTTCGATTCAAAAACAAAAGCGTGTCGCTCTTATTTTTTATGTCGTCTTGCGCCTTCTGAATCCATTGTGTCAGGTCGTTTTTCATTTTTTCGCTCATATTCCCTCTGTTCCAACCGTCTGTTCATGCCTTGTATATGCC
>BNZQ01000195.1 GCA_026001225.1 Clostridia bacterium | reverse complement strand
TCAATTTATGTCATGTCAGTTTCTATATAAAGTGTAGCACATTCATTTGCAATTATCCATATAAAATGATATCTGTTTGACAGTAATTACATATTAAATATACACATGGAGCCTGATTCCGTTTCCATTCCGCTTACGTCGCCGACAAATATTTTTTCCGCAAGCCGTCCGACAGACGCGAGGAGGAATCCGCGTCGCAATACAGCGTGCAGTCCTTGTGCGTTTTCAACAGCGTCGCCGGAACCGTATTGGTCACATCGCTTTCCAGCGTCCGTTTTACGGCTTCCGCCTTGCACTTGTACGGAACCAGACAAATAATGCTTTCACATTTCAAAATCTGCCGGCAGGTCATCGTGATCGCTTGCTTGCACACCGAATTCATGTCCGCAAACCATCCCTCGTTGACTTGCTGCCTCTTGCAGCTGTCGCTGAGCGTGACGACCTTATACGCGCAATCGGAGTCAAAATCGGCGGGCGGGTCGTTGAACGCGATATGCGTATTTTCCCCTATCCCTATCATGCCCAAATCCAGAGGATTTTTTTTCACCTCGTCCTCTAACGCGCGGACGGTCCGTTGCACGTCGCCGGTTCCGTCCACAAAATACGCCGCTTTCAGTTTTCCCTTGCCGACAAATTTTTCTTGCAAATACCGAACGAAGCTGGCTTTGTGCTCTCGGCCCACGCCGACGTATTCGTCCAAATGGAACATTTCCACCCGCGACCAATCGACGTTTTCCCGGACGATCGCGTCGAAAAACGAGATCTGAGACATGCCGGTCGAAAGGACGATCCGCGCGGAGCCGTTCCGGTCGATTTTTGCGTTCAGAACCTCCGCGGCTTGTTTCGCCGCCGCCGCGCCGGCTGTTTCCGAGGTGTTATAAATTTTTAATTTCATTTTATCCTTTTATTTGTACGGGACGCCCGTCTTTCAGCACCGCGCGGATCCGCAGCGCTTCGTCAAACAGAACCAAATCCGCCTTGTTTCCGACGGCGACCGCGCCGATTTCCTTGCCGCCGGCAATTTTCGCCGGCGTGGCGGTCATCATCTTCACGACATCGACCAGCGGTATGCCGCTTTGTACGCCGCTCCGCAACAGAACGTCCGCCGTGGCGACGCTTCCCGCGAACGAGCTTCCGTCGGGCAGCTTGGCCACGCCGTCCTCGACAATCACCCTTTGACCGCCAAGCCTGCCGCCGAGGACGGATTCACGCCCCGTTTGCCCCGCCGCGCGCATTGCATCCGTAATCAGAATATTGCCGTCCGCGCCCTTGATTTTATAGACCAGCAGCAACAATTCAGGCGGCAAATGCCTTAAATC
>BNZQ01000194.1 GCA_026001225.1 Clostridia bacterium | reverse complement strand
CCCCTCCGACGGAGGGGAATTTTTATTATGCTTTTCTGTGTCTACCCTTGCAGCTCCTTCTTATAAAACCGCCGCCGGCGCGTCACGACGCCGTCGGTAAACTTGAACTCTCCGCGGATTTTTTCGTTGGTAATCAGCATCGGGTTGCTTTCGGCGACCTCGGCTTTCAATCGGATCGCGCCCTTTAACACGCGGTCGACGACGATCGCATTGACGCCTCGGTTTTGGTATTCGGGCGATACGCCGATCAAAGCCGAATCCACCGTTTTCGGGCGGCGGACGGCGCGCAATATGCGGACGATTCCCGCGGGGGTCAAGCGGCCGCGGCTTTTGCGCACGGCGTCGGCGATCGAGGGCAGGACGATCGCGGCGGCGATCACATTGTCGTCCTTATCGACGACGAAACACATCAGTTCGGTACGGGCGATCAAGCCGAACGAGCTCAAAATAGAACGGATCACCTCGTCCTTTAGAGGTACGGTGCCGTACAGATGCGAATAACACCGGTCCAAAAGATGAAAGATTTTCTCGCCGTAGGCCTTGATCATGCGGCGTTTGGGCATGTCCAAAATGCGCAAGCCGTACTTTTGAATAATCTTATTCGCTATACGGTCGATCCGCTCGTCGCAGACTTTCGGCACCGCATAGGTACATTCCTCGGCGTCGATGTCCTTTTCATACCCTAATTCTTCCAAATAGGTTTGATAATAAGGATAATTGTATTGCGTCTCGAAGGTGCTCATACGGTCGAAGCCGTCAATCAAGAGGCCCTCGCGGTCCAAATCGTTAAAGCCGATCGGCCCGTGAATCGATTTGTGCCCTTCCTCGCGGGCGAAGTCCTCCGCCGTTTTCAGAAGGGCGCGGGCAACCTCGCGGTCCTCGATAAAATCGATCCGGCAAAAGCGCGCGCGCTTTAAGCCCGTCTTTTCGTCGTCCAAACGGTTGATGATCGCGCTGATTCTGCCCGCGAGCTTACCGTCTTTGTACGCCAGCCAATATTTTGTCCGGCAATACGGCGCGGAGGGATTCTTTTTCGGGTCGGTCAATTTCAATTCGTCCGAGCGCAAAGGGGGTACGAAATACGGGCAATTTTTATACAGCTTGACCGGAAAATCCACAAATTTTTTAAGGTCGCGTTTGGTCACGGCTTCTTTTATCGTTATCATGTATATCGTCTGTTTCCTTTTGATCCCTTTCTTTATTCTGCGAACGAACCGAAATTTGAAAATTAAAGATTGCGGTTATTCGGCCGAAATTTTCAGCTTTCCGTTTGCAGTTTAATCAATATTTTCTGCCCGACGTACAGCCTGTCTAAATTTGC
>BNZQ01000193.1 GCA_026001225.1 Clostridia bacterium | reverse complement strand
GGATTTCGCGGGCGTGTGCTTTACGGTCGATCCCGCCGATCCCGGACACATGCTGATCGAGGCCGTCGAGGGCTTGGGCGAAGCGCTCGTGTCGGGCGAGAAGACGGCGGCGCGGTACGGCGTGCCGCTCGCCGCGGTTGCGGAAATTGAAAAAGGCGGCGGCGAAATTCCGCAAACGTTCAACGAATTGTGCGCGGACGGCGCCCTTTTAACTCCGGCTGTTTTAAGTGAAATCTGTGAACGGGCAAGCCGCATGTCGGCGGCCCGTCAAACGCCGCTGGACACCGAATGGGCGGTTAAGGGCGATCGGCTGTATTGGCTGCAGGCGCGGCCGATCACCGTTTTGGAAACCTGCGCCGAGGACGAATTCGATCCGGAATACGGCATGGATAACAACGTGATCACGCGGTGCAATATCGGCGAGATGCTACCCGGCGCGGTGACGCCGCTGACGTATTCGGTCAGCGTGTACGCGATCGATTGGGGGATGCGCAAAATGCTGTGCGTAGCGGGCGCGAATAAGAAGATGCGGGCGCTGCCCGATTATGCTTGCGCGTTGGGGGTGCGGGGCCATCTTTTTCTCAATTTGAGTACGGTCTACCGCATGGAAAAGACCACGATTTTAGCGTCGAAGCAGGATGTCGATGTTTCCCTGTGCGGCCGCGTGTTGGAGGAAGCGGGCGTCATAACGGGCAAAAAGGCCAATTTCTTTAAACGTTTCCACAACACGCGCAAATACCTTGGATTTTTATTGTCCCGCAAAAAGGCGCGGGCCAAGCTCGAAACGCTCGCGGATACGTTTTCGATCGGCGGGAGCGAAACGTCGCCCGAGGGCTTGTACGGGGCGATTTGCGCCGCCAAGCACGCCGCCGACGACGCGATGTATTATCACTATATCACCAGCGCGCATTCGGGCGCGATGTCCAGCGCGCTGTACACCATTCTTGATAAGACATTTTCCGATCCCGAAAGGAGCAAGGCGATTTTGGCCGAGCTTTTAGAGGGCATCGACGGCATCGAGAGCGTGGATATTTTGGCGTCCCTGCGCCGCGTCGCGCGCGCCGTATCGCTTCGCCAACGGGTTATCGGCTAAAACGGCGCGGAGGAGCTGGCCGCCTACATGCAAACCGTTCCCGTCGGCGTGCAAAGCGCGCGGGCCGCGTTTTTCGAACGCCACGGCCACCGTGCGATCCGCGAGGCCGAGCTGCGGAGCAAGGGCTGGGCCGACGACGAACGGGCCTTTATCGAATATCTTCGGACGGTGATCGCGGGCGGCGCGGAGGAGCCCGCTATGCCCGCCGCGCCCGACGTAAAAGCCGTGAT
>BNZQ01000192.1 GCA_026001225.1 Clostridia bacterium | reverse complement strand
CCTCGACCCCGGGCACGGGGGAACAGACCCCGGCGCGGGCAACGGCACAAGATACGAAAAGAATGACAATTTGCGTCTCGCCTTCGCGGTGCGCGACAGGCTGCAGGCGGCGGGCCAAAAGGTTCTGATGACCCGCACGGCCGATACATACGTTCCGTTGGCGGCACGCAGCGCGGTTGCCAACGACAACAACGCCGATATCTTCGTTTCCCTGCACCGCAACGCGTCCGAAAATCCCTTGATCAAGGGCGCGGCCGCCTATGTGCAAACCGGATCGGCGGCAATCAACACGCAGTACGCGCGCACCGTGCTGAACCGGATCGCCGGCGCGGGAGCCCTGCGCGATATCGGCGTCTTACAGGAAAATTTCGCGGTTTTACGCAACACCAAAGCCCCCGCGCAGCTTCAAGAAATCGGCTTCATCACGAACGCCGACGACAACGCGTGGTTCGATAAAAACTTCGACGCGATCGCCGACGCGGCCGCGCGCGGTATTTTGGAATGCCTCGGCGAGCCGCTGACGCCGCCCGCGCCGCCGCCCGGCGGAGGAGGGGGAACCGCCCCCGGCGGTCCCGACGCCGCGATCAAGAGCGTTCAGCAAACCCTGAACAGCCGGTACGGTACGAGTATCGTCGCCGACGGCTACTACGGCCCCGTGACGAAAAAGGCCCTTGTAAAGGGCCTGCAAGCCGAATTGAACGCGTCCTATAAGGCGGGCCTCGTCGCGGACGGCGTATTCGGCCCGAAGACAAAGGCGGCGGTTCCGCTCTTAAAGAACGGCGCGAAAAACAACCTCGTCTATCTCTTGCAGGCCGCGCTCTATTTTAAAGGGTATACGGCGGTGATTCCCGACGGTGCGTTCGGCCCCAAAACCGAGGCCGCCGTGCGCGATTTCCAAAGTAAAAACGGTTTGACCGCGGACGGTATCGCCGGACCGGCCACGTTTGAAAAATTGTTCGGCTGATTATTAAACGGCAACCTAAAACAAGTGAAAACTGATTAAACAAGTGAAAAGTGAAAACTGCGGTCGAATAGTCGTAAAAAAAGTTTGTCGGCGGGTAAGGAGCTTACAGTATAATAAAAGCTGCTTGTTCGACAGATCAATAATTTTCAGTTTTCACTTTTCAGTTAACCGATTTCAGTTAAGATCGACAGGTCAACAGTTTTCACTTTTTACCGCGTCGTCCCGTTCGGGAACCGCGATACCTTATGCGCGTACATCAGCCTGTCGGCGGCGGCGATGACGCGGTCTACGGTGCTTGCCGAGGTGATATCGGCGATACCGTAGCTGAACGACAGGCGGGGGCGTTCGGCGGGATAGAGGCG
>BNZQ01000191.1 GCA_026001225.1 Clostridia bacterium | reverse complement strand
GTCAGACTCTTTAAGAAGTCCTTTTTGAACGTCAGCACGCCGTTTTCCAGCGTATAATCGTCCTCGGTGATGCCGTTGCCGGAGACCGTCGCCGCCGCGCCCTTTAAATCGAGACTGAACGCAACGTCGGCGGGCTTGCCCTTGTCGAAGCTCTTTTTTGCCTCGCCGGTCACGGTCGGCGCGGCGGGCGTGGAATCGGAGACCGCGACCGAGACGGTCAGCGTACCGATGCCGTTGTCCACCGTAAAGGTATACGTTCCGGGATCGAGAGCGGACAGATAAGCCGCCTTTATCGTCAGAGTTCCGTCCGCATACGCATAGCAAAAGTCTTGAATGTCATGACCCGTGACGAGCAAATCCAAGCCGTCGGAATTCACCGAGAACGCCGCGTCGGCGTTGCTGCCGTATTTGTCAAAGCTCTTTTGCGCGTCGCCCGTCAGTTTGGGTACGTCGCGTATGCTCGCGATATCCTTCAATCCGACTTCCGCGCCCGCCGCATAGCGCGAGCCGATCGAAATGCTTTGGAAATCGACGGAACCCGCCGACCGCAACGAAATGAAGAACTCCACCCTTTTGACGCCGGTTAAGCCCGCGCGGCTTCCGGGCGCGTTGGTAGCCGTCCGCAGCGCTACGGTGCCGCCCGCGTTCGCGTCGGCAAACAAATAATCGTAATCGGTTTCACCCTCTACCCTGAACCGCAAGTCGAAATTGCTCGTCAGCGCGCCCGTGCGGACTGTCACATACAGGTCGGTCGGCGCGCCCGCCGCGCCGAAGTCGATAGAGCATACGGCGGTGGGCGTCGTCCCCTCGCTCTGCTGACCGGCGGCGGAGGCGGTGGGCGTAAAGTATTGCAAGCCGTTTACGGTCTTGATTTCGTACTTGGACATATCGCCGCCGGTGACCGCCGCGCAAAGGCCGTTGGCGTCGAACGCCGCGAAATCCGTGCGCCGGTCGGGCAACGTTTTTCCGATGCTGTAATTGTCGATCACCGCGATCGCGCCGTCTTCCGTATACAATTTCAAGTACACCAAACCGTTTTGTCCGCAATGCGCTATCGTATCGTCGTAAATTTGCTGCCCTGTTTTTCCGACTTGCGCGCCGACTCCTTGGAGACGCCCCGTCGCCAGCTCTCTGTTCATGATGTCCTCAAAGCTCATCTGATAGAACCCCGGCCCCTTCAAGTCAACCAAGGTATAAATACCGTAGGGATTGCCGTAGGTGCCGTAGGGCTCGAATATGATTTGAGCCGTCACGCGCGAGGAATTTTGCGTCCCCGTGAACCGAACGATATTCAGCGTAAACAACAAATCCTCCGCGCTTTCGTTTAAAC
>BNZQ01000190.1 GCA_026001225.1 Clostridia bacterium | reverse complement strand
AGCGGAGAAACGTTCTTAGATTATTTTATGGGCGTGGGCGGCTCATTGATAGGGGCGAGTCTGTGCGGACGGAATGCCATCGGTATTGATATAAACCCGCTTTATGTTGAAACCTATAAAAAAGCGACCGCCGAGTTAGGGCTGAAAGAGCAAACTGCGGTCGCGGGCGATTGTGCGGTAGTGCTCCGCGATAAAACGGAAATGAGCCGTCTGCTCGGCGGAAAATATGCGGGCATGATACTGATTGACCCGCCGTATGCAAATATGATGTCAAAGAAAAAGACGGGAGCGGACATAAAGGTTTACGGCGAAACGGCGACTCCTTTTTCGGATTCGCCGCTTGATTTAGGCAATATGCCATACGAAAAATTTTTAACTGCTTTTACGGATATTGTGCGACAGTCGCTTGTCTATCTAAAAAAGAAGGGCTATCTCGTTGTATTCTGTAAGGATATGCAGCCCAAGCTAAAAACGACTAATTTGCTTCATGCGGCGATTATAGAGGCGTTAAACGGCATAGAAGGCTTATACTATCGGGGCTTGAAAATATGGGCAGACCAATCGTCAAAGCTATTCCCATACGGGTATCCGTTCGATTTTGTCGCCAATCAGATACATCAGTATATTTTGATTTTCAGAAAGTATTAGACGGTTAAGCCGACCGCGCGAAAGGCTGATTTGACGGCAGCGGGTGCATTCGGGTTCAAAAGCACCTTGCCGCTTGCGGCTACATATAAAAGGACGCGCGGGTGTGGTAGCGTAGTTTTTTCTCCGCCGAAAATGGATAGCCAGCGCGATATTTTATAGGCGGGATAATCCGGCGTTATGTACTCGTCCTCGATTGAACCGTAGTCCTCAATTTCCTCCAAGCCTTTTGAAAGCGTTTCAATTTTCTTACCTTCGATAAGATAAATTTCCTTGTCGGCATCATTGCGAAGCACTAAGTCCGGCAGATAGAGGTTCACGCCAGCCGCGTCCTTTTTCGGCAGGGCGAACAGTGAACCGTCGCCGCGCCGATAGTAACCGCGCTCGCACCCGGCGTGGTTTTCATATATGCCGTGAATTCCGGCATATTGCGCCGTAAGATGAAGGAGAATAGAAGCGATTTTTTCTGATGTTTCGGAGTAATTCCAGTATGCTTCCGGCATTGATACGTTCGCGGGCATCGTGATGCCATCTAAGGTCATTCCGAGCTTAGAAAATAGATAAAGACCTTTGTTCTTACCTCTTGTTTTTGTTATATACTCCTGCTTTAAGCCGTGACGCGTGATAGTAATTCTACCTTGCCAGCCGAGCTTACGGAGCGTCGCGCCTATTAAAGATAAGCCGCCGATATTCGGGTCATGGGAGAGGGTATCGT
>BNZQ01000189.1 GCA_026001225.1 Clostridia bacterium | reverse complement strand
TGTATATATCTCTCGAAAGCACACTCAACGATATTTGTGTGCGGAGCAAAAGGCTGAAAGCCTTTTGCAAAGGAGAATAGACAATGCCAAGTAAGAAAGTAGCAACAGCAGTAGAGAACTTGAAAAATGTTTTACTGCGGGAGATGCAAAGCCTTTTAGATAAGGCTGTCAATCAAGACGATATGAAAACGCTAATGTCGTTTATATCGTTTTTCTTGAAACAACAAAAGTCGTTATTAAAGAGATATGCGCCGGAAGTGTGTATGGATGACTTGCCGTTTTAATAAGGAGAATCAAAATGGAACAAGAAAAAGACACGAACATATACGACGAGTATGACGAGTATGACGAGGACGAGGACGAGGAACAACTGGCGTATGATAGAATGGCTGCGCGAATGAACGAACACCGATGAGAAATTCGGTGGGCTTTTATCAAAAAGTTTGAGGAAGTCGTAAATATGCTTGACGACGATGAGGAATTAGACGATTTATATTTCATTTGAGAAGCTTATGAAAAAGCGTATTCTTTGGTAGACGTTGACGATGACACCTATTATTTGTAAGATTAGCGTTCCCCTCTGCTCGGCTTTACCGCCAGAGCGGAGCGGGGACGGCAATCGCAATGAGAATAAAAGCGGTGTTAAATTCAGTTTGATATGTTGCAAAGAGAACATATAATTAAAGGTCAAAAAGTATAAAAGGTAACAAGGAAATGAAAAAGGAAAAGACGGCATGATTAGAGGCAAGCGAAGTCAGCTTTATTTATAATAATATTATAAACTCATATAAATTAATTAGATAGACCAATTAGATAGACCAATTAGATAGATTAATTACAAGCAAATGAAAGCAAATAAAATAAATAGAAAAAGAAAAGGAAAAGAACAAATGGAACAAGAAAAGAATGCTTGATTAACTGCAAACAAAGCCAAAATTAAATTATCAGCAGATAGATGAAGAACAAATTTTAAAAACGAATGCTGAACAATTATAGAAAAGGGAAAAGAAGATAATTTGACCCTTGCCCCTTTTTATAAATTCATATATGACGAAATAGAAAAAATGAGAGGTAACAGAGATGAAGAAACAAAATAGTCAAAAATTTGCTGTCGGGTACTGCCGTTACAGTTGCGAGGGACAGCGTTCAGAAAGCATAGACGCGCAGAAAAGGGCGATACAGAAATATGCCGACGACAGCGGCATAACAATTCTGAAATGGTATATAGACCAAGCGCAGTCGGCTACTTCCGCCGATAGAAAGGAATTTCAACAACTGATAGAGGACAGCAAGGCGAGGAATTTCGGATTGGTTCTCGTGCATAAACTTGATAGGTTTTCAAGGGATTTGTATGACGCCGCGCTTT
>BNZQ01000188.1 GCA_026001225.1 Clostridia bacterium | reverse complement strand
GTATTTAAACAGAATCAGTTTGAGCACCGCCGGACAGGAAGACGCGATCAACGGGCGCACGGTGCCCTCGTGCAGTAATTTTTTGGTGGCAAAGGACACGAGCTCGTTGGCCAACGCAATCTCGAACACGGCGTCGAAGCCCAAATTTTTCAGCGCGGACAGCATGGCGTCCACGTCGTAGGAATCGAATTGAGCGAACAGCGTGGGCGCGGGCAACGCGATTTTGTACTTGAACCCCGATTTTAAAGCGTCGGCCAAGCTGTCGCACACGGCGACCTTCGCGCCCCGTTCACAAATGCGGACGCATTCGCCGCAACCGATGCACCATTCCTCCAAAATTTGCGCCTTTCCGCCACGCAAACGGGTAGCCTCGGTCGGGCACCTTTTCAGGCAATTAATACAACCGTTGCATTTGTCCGGCTCCAACCGGACGGAATTTTGGATCTTTTCGTTGTCGGTGTTATTCATTCGCCCTTCGATAACTGATCTCCGTTTCCGGTTTTAGAAATTGATTCTTAAAAAGACGGCCGTTCCTTCCCCGACCTTGGTATTGATTTTCATCTCGTCGGAATACCGCTTCATATTGGGCAATCCCATACCCGCGCCGAAGCCCAACTCGCGGATCGCCTCGCCCGCGGTGGAATAGCCCTCGCGCATGGCGGCTTCGACGTCGGCAATGCCCGGCCCGCAGTCGGTCAACGTTATCTCGACGTGATCCTCGAATATATCGACGGCGGCGGCGCCGCCGCCAGCGTGGATCACCATGTTGACCTCGCCCTCGTACATCGCGATCGCGGCGCGCCGAATCGCGTCCGAGGACACGCCCAGCTGTTTCAGCTTGTATTTCACGCTCTCGGACGCCTTGCCGCAGGAGGTAAAATCCCCCCCCGATACGTCGTATGTAAGGTGTAATTTATCGTCCAAGGTCAGACCTCAACTTCCCGGTCTTACGCATTGCCGCCCGCGCCCACGCCGGCGGCATACAGGATCCCGCACGCGCTGAACATACGGTGTTTGGTGGTCAGCAACACGATCTTCTTTTGGGCCGCGAGAGCGACCGTCGCGTCGTCGGGGCGTTTGCCGCGCACGAAACAAATGCTGTTCATGTCCATCATTTCGGCGGTACGCACGGCCTGCGGATTCAAAAGGCCGGTCAACAGCATACCCTGATCTTTCACGAACGCGAGCACATCGCTCATCATGTCGCTGCCGCAGGCGGCCTTGACATCGCGGTCAAGGCTCTCCCTGCCCGTCAGAACCTCGGCGTCTAAAAGTTTGACAATATCGGCTATTTTCATGTTCCTTTCCTATTTTCCTTTCTTCGGTGCGGGCGCGTTTTCCTCCGCGTTTCCGCTCTCGCTCGCCTTGCCGAGGAAGTTGGGCAGTT
>BNZQ01000187.1 GCA_026001225.1 Clostridia bacterium | reverse complement strand
ACTAAATAGTTGCAAAAAAGTCAATTGTATTGTACAATAATATTATCGTTCTTTAAATCGTCGGCAAGAATGTTGGCCGTCACAGATTGAGTTTCAGACGGGCAACAGTTGGCAATGTCGCCGAGGGAGTGTATGAAAGAGATACATGACCGAGCCGACTGGCCAAACGTAGCCCGTATCAAACCCGATATGTGGCGGCTTTCAAAAAGGATAAATATAAAATGAATATAGAAAATTCTTGGCTTGTCAAAAAGCCGATCGCACATAGAGGCCTGCACGACGACGTACACCCCGAAAATTCGCTCGGCGCGTTCGACAACGCGGCCAAGCACGGCTACCCGATCGAGCTGGACGTACACCTGCTGGACGACGGCACGCTCGCCGTCTTTCACGACGAAAGCCTGTGCCGCATGACCGGCCGCGACGGGTATATCACGAATCTGAAAGCCGCCGACTTAAAAGAGATCCGTCTCGGCAAATCCGACGAGAAAATCCCGACCTTTGCCGAAACGTTGGAAGCGGTCGCGGGCCGCACGCCGATTTTGATCGAAATCAAAAACGACGGCAAGATCGGCGGCTTGGAGGGCGTTTTGCTCGGTCTTTTGAAAACCTATAAAGGCGAGGTCGCCGTGCAATCCTTCAATCCGTATTCGGTGGAATATTTCAAAAAGAACGCGCCAGACGTTCCGCGCGGGCAGCTTTCCTGTTTTTTCAAGGGCGAGCATTTGGCGCGGTATAAAAAATACATGTTAAAACGCCTGATGCTGTTCAAAACGGCGCGCCCCGATTTCATCGCCTACAAGTTCGACGAGCTGCCCAATCGTTGGGTTACGCGCCGCCGCGTCCCCGTTTTGGCGTGGACGCTCCGCAGCAACGCCGATTTGGAACAGGTGAAAGAGCATTGCGATAACTTTATTTTCGAGGGCTTTATACCGACGCGCGAATAGCGGGGATTTCCTCGCGCCCCTTTAAAAAATCTCGGCAAAGTTAAAAGGATAATGCCGTTTTTGTTGTCATTGCGAGCGGAACGAAGTGACGCGCGGCAATCTCAACCTTTATTTCATTTTATTTCGACATTTTCATTTTCGTCCGTCTTTTTTCGAGCCTTTCGGCTAATTTCCTGATATCCCCGCTGCTGTCGTATTGCAATTCCCGTAAAAGCTCGTCGGTTATCATCCTTCGCTTAAGCATTGCTTTTATAGCGCGTTCGCGGCAAAATTCGCAAAGATTATTCTCATAAATATAGTTTAATAACTCTTTCGGCGCATCCTTATCAACCGAAAGCAAATCTATCGCGTCTCCGAACGCACCGTGCCAATCGCCTGAATTAACATCAATCTTAACGGTTCGCACGATTTTGGAAAATATCGCACCATCCTCCGGTCGAAAATTTTTAGCCAGCATGGAA
>BNZQ01000186.1 GCA_026001225.1 Clostridia bacterium | reverse complement strand
AGCGCCCTGACCTTATCGATCGCAAAAGAGACCGCCGTCAATGCTTTGCTGACCACCGATTTAGAGCTCGTCTATCCGGCCGACGCGGGCGGCGAGATCGCCAAGGACGTTATGCACAGCGAGGTACGGTTCGAGGGATACGGCTCCGGCTCGACGCCCCTGCGCCCGCTCTATGTCAAAAAGGACATGTCCTACGGCCGCGCCGCCGATCCCGCTAAAAGCTATTTGGCCGACCGCACGAAAAGCTATTCCTATGAATTTGATTATACGACCGGCAAGGGTTCGTACCGCCTTTGGGATCAAGCGGCGGACGCGCTCGCAAGCCCCGTCGAATTTTCCGTTAAATTGAAAAGCCTTGCCGACGTATACGACAACGAGCAGCTCTTTTATCTGCTGACGGCCGCGGCGCGCGGCGTGAGAATCGCGGAAAAAAGCGCGGCGCAGGGCTTTAAACTGTTCAACGTTTACGAATACGCCGTTAACCGCACCGGCGCCGCCTCGTTCGGTTTCTCGATGAGCGACGCCGCCCCGTTTACGACGGACGCGCCCGCCGAATTTAAAACGGCGATCCCCGCGGCAAACGTTCTGCCTATTTTGACGGGGGTTCCGCTTGACGCGAACTACACGGCTTTCAAAGGCGCCGGTATGCAGGTCTATTATACCGCGGACAAAACGGCGATCGGTACGAGCGCAAACGGCGCGGTGCTGCCCGCCTTCCGCCTGATCGGATACCAACAAACGCTCACCGATTCCCAAGGATCCAAATTGGCCGGCCTGCTGTTCGCCGTTCGGGAATATAGGTAGTCCTTTCTTTTATACGCTAAAAGAAAGTTGTGAAAAATTTGGGAAGTGAAGAAGCTCAACCTTAAGATGAAAAGTAAATTCGCGTCTGTCGCACGCCTTTTTTCCGACGCCCTTTATCCCGAAGCCTGCAAATGTATCGCCTGCGGAAAGGAATTGAACGCCGCGCGGGAATTTTCGCTTTGCCCCGATTGCGGAACGGCTCTCGAATACAACGAACGTTTTTGCCAAACCTGCGGCGTGCATATGGAGGACGACGCCCAATACTGCCAAAGTTGCAAGGCCGGCCCGCGCGATTTCGCGGCGGCGCGGTCGGCCTGCGTCTATACCGGAACGGCGCGGCATTTGGTCGTTTCGCTCAAAAACGGCAACGGTTGGATCGCGAAGCATTTGGCGGGGATTCTGTCGGCGCGGTACCCCTATGACGATATCGCTTTGGATTTCTGTTGCGCGGCGCCGATCGACAGGAAACGCCTGCGCGAACGGGGTTTTAATCAAGCCGCGCTGATCGCCAAGGAGTTATGCCGCATTTTGAACGACGAAAATCGGAACGGCAAGCACGATAACGAACGGAAAAGCGAAATACGGTTCGCGGACTGTTTAGTCAAAACCAA
>BNZQ01000185.1 GCA_026001225.1 Clostridia bacterium | reverse complement strand
CAAAATACGTTATCGTTCCCCCCCGTAGGCGAAAGAGCCGAAAGGAGAAACGATTATGAGCATTATACGGTACGAGTTTAACGACGGCACGGTCAATGAAATCGAGGTGAGCGGCGAATTATACGCCGTCCACGAACAACTTTTACAGCAAGAAAAGCGCAATCATTGGCGCAACACACGGCGGCACGTTTCGCTTAACTACCTTAACGAAAACGGTATCGACTTCGAGGACATTGACGGCGACTGCCTTACCGCATTGATTAAACAAGAGGATAATGAAATGTTACATAACGCCATTGCAGGATTGCCTTGCAAGCAACGGGAACTTGTCGAAAGAGTGTTTTTTGAAAATATGACTACGGTCGAAATTGCAAAAATCGAGGGCGTTACGCAGTCGGCTATATCTCACCGTTTCGCGGCGGTTTTCAAAAAACTAAAAAAACTTTTATAAAAATCCTCATACCTACCCCGTTTTCGTGCTTATAGGTAGAGGCACTTAAACTGCCTACTATAAAAACGGGAGGACTTTTATATGAAAGTCAAAAAAGAACGGCTATTGCAATTCTTAAAGGAAAGCGAGATGACCGCAACGGACTTGGCGCGTGAAATGGGCATTGACGTGTCGGAAGTGGAAAAAATGCTGAACGGCGAAGCGGTATGCCGTAAAACCGCCGAACGGTTTATACACTATTTCGGCGCGGATTTGGCGCAACGGTATATAGATTGGAAAGCAATCGGCAAGAAAAATCCGTTGGCTTGCAAAGCGGATAAAAGGAACGGGGGTTAAACTATGGCGGCAAAAATCTATATTCAAGTGGGCGTAACCGCCTTGCGAACGCCGACGGGCAAGCATTATCCCGCCGTCCCGTTGTATATCGAAGCGGACAAACTGAACGCAAGCGGATTAGCACCGACAGAGGAAAAATTGCTGTGCGGTTTCACGGGGTTTGTAATCGAGGAATACGCCAAACGGCTTGCGGAACAAGCGGAAAACGCGAAAAAAACCGAACAAGGAGTAACGGAAAATGAAAGTATTATTTCGGGTGGAGTGCAATAACGGCAGTAAATATTTTGAGGACAGCGGCGAGGCTATCGCCTTTTACAACCTTAAAAGAGAAACGCCTATGGCAAGCGTTCAGTTGTGGAAGTTTTTATCACCGACAACGCAAGTTTTGGTGTCGCCCGTTCACGGTGGCGCACCGAATAAAAATAACAAAAAAGGAGTAATTAAGTAATGAGTAAACCGCAAGTTTATCCCGAAAAGTTTACAAAGGAAACGGCGTTCGGGCATAAAATCGTGGACAAGTATGTCGGCAAAACGGGACGGCACTATGTCGTTGCGTACAGTCCGAAAACCAATCAATATGCCGTTGGGCGCGGCTATGACTACAATGACGGTACTTGGTCGGCGGGCGAC
>BNZQ01000184.1 GCA_026001225.1 Clostridia bacterium | reverse complement strand
AGATTTTCAGTTGAGCAAGCCGTTTGTCCATGAACTCGGCTTGCGGGAGCGTTTGGAAGTTTGCAACGTTGTAGTTTTGATAGGTTCGGGATAAATCGACGTCCTGATTTTTGTACTTATGGTATTGACCGTTATCGTCCTTTGCCCGCTCATAGTGCATGAGTAATTTCCGATAATCCTTTTGCGTGTACTTTTCCAAGTGCGCCATTCATATCCTCCTTATCGTTGAATTGATTCAATCCGATTTATTCCCTATATATGAAAACCTCCTTTTTGACTTGTAAAGCCGGGGCGCAACGTCCCAAAGAATTTTGGTTAGCAAGTTAACCAAAATCGGGCGTACCGCCCTTGCTTCGCATTTTGGTAACTTGCCCTGCGGGGCATAGCGGGTGCAAGAGGCTAAACCTTGGGTATTAGGCTTATAGTAAGCAGTTTGGGAATAGCGATAGATAATCGTTTAGGAACTGTCGTGGTGCATGGAATGGAAACCTCCTTAAATTTTAGTAGGGGAAATGAAAAAGACCCGCGAAACGCAAAAGCCGACTCCCAAAAAGGAACCGGCTCTAAACGAAAATGATTCAGTTACCGCGCGGAATAAAACTTTCACCCTCCATAAGTAAGCCACGGGAAAAGGGAAAAGTTACCTGTTTTGGAAAAAGTTTTTCAACCGTTTGTAATCGTCCGTGAAATACTTTCGGATTTTCCGCACGGCGGCGTAGTAATGTTTCTTGGCCAGCGGTATATTGTCGCTCATCGGGAGGAAATCAAACTTCATAAAGTATGCGGCTTGCTCGAACGGAACTTCGCATAACGCTCTGTATTGAAACGCTTGAAACTGTTTATCGGTCAGAATACCGCCCGACTTTCGCAATATCTTGTCGTACAGATTGTAATACGCGCCGCTTCTCGCTTGGGTATAGTCCCTGTCCGTCAGTACGTTCACGGGGTCGTTCCCGTCGCTGTACAATTCTTTCGGGATCAGATAATCGTCGAGCAGTTCCAATTTTTCATAACCGATATGCCGCCGCGTTTCCGCGCGGTCGCTGTTGCGCTCCCGTCTGTCAAGTTCCTTTAAGATAGCGTACCAACGGCTATTCGCTTCGATTTCGACTGTATCGGGGATATATGCCTTGCTTTTCCCGTTGTAACGGATATAGTCAAATCGGTAAACGTATTTCATAGCGTTTCAAAACGGCGGTTATTCTTGTTTGATTCTCCCGTTGTTTTCTATGACGGGCAAAGCCGATAGTTCTCTCTACGACAGCCGCTCACCCGAAACGAAGGAGCGTGCGGCGGAGAGGATCGTGAAGACGGCGGCCTTGTCGGAGAAGGAGCGGTCGACAAGGACAAGATACCATTCGGGGCCGTGCGGCCACTTCGCGCGGTGTACATTCGGGTGGGAACGGGCGACGGTGGCGGCGTAGAAATCGGGGATAC
>BNZQ01000183.1 GCA_026001225.1 Clostridia bacterium | reverse complement strand
CGGATACCCAAAAGACCGAATCGCGCGGCTGAACGAGGAAAACGGTTATACCGATTCCTCGGCCGTCGTGGGGGAGGCGTTTCATTTATGGGTCTTGGAGCGCGACGCGGCCGTGCAAAGGCAATTTCCCGCCGATCGATGCGGTCTGAACGTCATTTTCGCGCCCGATATCAAGCCGTATAAGGAAAGAAAAGTCAAAATTTTGAACGGCTCGCATACCGCGCTGGTGCCGATCGCGTATTTATCGGGCCGGGAGACCGTGCGGGAGGGCGTAACCGATCCCGAGATCGGCGCGTTTTTGCGCGGGCTGATTTTCGAGGAGATCAACCCGACGGTCAAACTGCCCGCCGCCGAGATGAAAGCGTTTTCCGAAAGCGTGCTCGATCGGTTTCATAATCCTTTTATCCGTCATGAATTGATGAGTATCGCCTTAAATTCCACGGCCAAATTCCGCGCGCGTCTGCTGCCCTCGCTGACCGATTATATCGCGTTGATAGGGAAGCCGCCGCGCCGCATACTGTTTGCGCTGGCCGCTTTTATTCTGTTTCACCGCGGCAAACGCGGATCGGAGAATATAGCTTTGAACGACAGCCCCGAATTCTTGGCGAAATGGCGCGGCGTTTGGAATAAAAAAGGCGGGGATTTGCCCGTTCTCGTCCGCGAGGTTTTGTCATGGCGGGACGTTTGGGGCGTGGATATAGACGCCCTGCACGCCGATATCGCGCCCGACGTGACGGGATATTTAGAGGGCATGGTCAAATACGGCGTTAAAGAAACGCTGAAAAAATTTTTGAAAACCGCAGGAGAAGCGGATAAAAATGGCTGAAAAGCAAGATGAAAAATTCATACGGATAGCGGAAGCCGACAACGTGGCCGTCGCGCTCTCCGACCTGAAAAGGGGCGGGATTGCCGGCGGCGCCGTTTTGCGCGCCGATATTCCCAAGGGTCATAAATTTGCCGTCCGCGAGATTGAGAACGGCGGTAAGGTCGTTAAATACGGCGCGCCGATCGGCAGCGCGTCCGCGCCGGTCGCGGCGGGCGAGTGGGTGCATACGCACAACCTGAAAACCGATTTGAACGAAAAATCGGAGTATCGATATAGCCCCGCCGCCGTTCCGTCCCTTCCCGCAACCGAGCGCCGCCGCATGAACTTGTATAAGCGCGAAAACGGCGCGTTCGGCGTACGCAACGAATTGTGGGTCGTGCCCACCGTCGGCTGCGTCAACGCCGAAGCGCGGGCGATCGTTAAGCGGTTTTTAGCCGAAAACGACGCGCCCGCCGACGGCGTGTTTGCGTTCGGACACCCCTACGGCTGCTCGCAGACCGGCTGCGACCACGAGCGCACGCGGCAAATTTTGCGCGGCGTCGTTTTGCACCCGAACGCCGGCGGCGTGCTGGTTTTGGGATTAGGATGCGAAAACAATCAGCTTTCCGCGTT
>BNZQ01000182.1 GCA_026001225.1 Clostridia bacterium | reverse complement strand
GCGTTGGATCAAATCAATTTGCAATAGATGCGTTTCATTTCGCAACAAGTCTAATAAGGCGCAAGCGAAAGCATAGAGAAAGTGCAGGGAAAGCGGAAAAGTGATTAAAATAAGCTTTAAAAAGTTTATTAAACGGAATTACACGGGGTGGCTGTTTGCCGCGCCGCTCGTAGTCGGCTTGCTCGTGTTCACCGTTTATCCGGTGATCAGCTCGCTGATGTACTCCTTTTTCGACTACAATATGCTCAACCGCAGCCTTTTTGTGGGCTTTGGCAATTACGTGACGATGTTCACGGCCGACCCGGAATTTTACAAGGCCGTCGGCAACACGCTGTTCTTTTCCGCCGTCAACGTGCCGCTGATCATGGCGACGAGCTATGTTTTGGCCGCGCTGCTCAATAAACAGACGCGCGGCATCGGCGCGTTCCGCGTATTGTTCTATCTGCCCTGCATGATTCCCGCCGTGGCCGGCGCGATCCTGTGGAAAGATCTATTCGACCCGACGCTGGGCGTCTTCAACCGCATATTGGGCGCGGTCGGTTTGGGGCCGTATAAATTCTTTATGTCGGATAACCTCGGCGCGATCGGCGCGATGCTGTGGATGAACACGTGGGGAATCGGCGGCGGTATGATTCTGTGGCTGGCCGCGTTCAAGAATATCCCGCGCGAGCTGTACGAGTCGGCCGATATCGACGGCGCGAGACGTTTCCGCAAATTAATTTCGATTACGCTGCCCATGAGCACGCCTATGATCTTCTTCAACCTGGTCACGATGATTATCGCGTCGCTCCAATACAACGGCACGCTGATTTTCGCGCCGAGGAACGGGCGCGGCCTGGACGACGCGCTATATATGTACGGCGTTAAAATCTATACCGACGCGTTCACGGCGCGGGCAAGGGTCGGCTACGGCAGCGCGCTCGCGTGGGTACTGCTGCTGTTCATCGCGCTGCTCGTGGGCGTCACCTTTAAAACCAATAAATGGGTGCAATACGGCGAAGGGGAGGGGAATTGACGATGCTGTCCAAAAAGACTTCGCATAAAATAACTCTCGCCGCCGTGTACGCGGTATTGGCGGTCTGGGGCGCCGCGATCATCTTTCCGTACCTGTTCATGTTGATGAAAAGCCTGATGACGGAAACCGAGGTCGCATTGGAGGTTCCGCGCCTGTGGCCCGCCGTTCCGCAGTTTCGGAACTACGTCGATATCTTTACGCGGGAAAACTATTTCAGGCCGCTGCTCAACACCTTGATGGTGATCGCCTTTAACTGCGTGGCGGTTTGTCTGTCGGCGTCGTTGGTGGCGTTCGCCTTTGCAAAGCTGCGGTTCGTGGGAAAAAAGGCCTTGTTCATCGTCATGATGTCCACGGTCATGCTGCCCGGCGTGGTCACGCAGATCCCGCTGTACGTCATGTACACAAGTATGGGCTGGGTCAATAC
>BNZQ01000181.1 GCA_026001225.1 Clostridia bacterium | reverse complement strand
GCGACGGTCATCGTCGTGTTCATCCGGCATCAGCGCACACTGCAAAAGGATATCGAATCCGCCGAGGGCGCGGCTAAGGCCAAGTCCGATTTTCTCTCGCGCATGAGCCACGAAATCCGCACGCCGATGAACGCGATTATCGGCATGAGCAAGATCGCGGACGGCACGAGCGACGTGGACAAGCTGAAATACTGCCTCTCGACGATCGAGGCGTCCGGCACGCACCTTTTGGGGCTGATCAACGATATTTTGGATATGTCCAAGATCGAGGCGGGCAAACTCGAACTGCACGACGCGCCGATGAACGTCGAGCAGATTCTGATCAAGCTGTGCAGCCTGATCGTCGATAAAACCGAGCAAAAGAGCCAACGTTTGGACGTGGTGATGGATCCTAAAATGGGCATGGACTATATCGGCGACGACCTGCGGATCTCACAGGTGATCGCCAATCTGCTGTCCAACGCGGTTAAATTCACGCCCGAAAACGGTCGGATTTCGTTGACCGTGGAGCAGACGCACGCCGAACGGGATTCGGCTATTTTGCGCTTTGTCGTGCGGGACACGGGTATCGGCATGACCGAGGAGCAAATGAGCAAACTGTTCCACTCGTTCGAACAGGCGGACGGCAGTATTTCGCGGCGCTTTGGCGGCACGGGACTCGGCCTTGCGATCTCCAAAAGCATCGTGCAGAAGATGGACGGCCGTATGTGGGTGGAGTCGGAGTACGGCCGCGGCACGGCGTTTTTCTTCGAGGTCGAATTTAAGCGCGCGCCCGCGGCGGACGAAAGCCTTTTGGCCGATCGGGATTCGGCGGGCTTGCGCGTTTTAGTCGCGGAGGACGACGACGGAACGGCGGCCTATTTCCGCAGAATTTTGGATCGCTTCCGTATCAAGCCCGACGAGACCGACAGCGCGGCCAAGACCGCGCGCCTGATCAACGAGCGCGTGGCGGCGGGCAAGCCCTACGACGTGATTTTTATCAGCGACGGCATGCAGGACGGGGACGCCTTGGCGATCGTCAAACAGCTGTCGGCGGGCGCGGACAGGAGCAGGATCGTTGTCATGACCTCTTTCTTGAAATGGAACGGGATCGAGGCGGGGGCCAAGGCGGCGGGCATTTCGCGTTTTGTGCCGAAGCCCTTGTTCCCGTCGCAGGTGGCCGACGCGATCCGCGACGTGCTGCGCAAGGGGGACGGCACGGACGAGGAGGAAGAAGCGGCCGACGTCGGAACCGATTTTTCCAACCTGCAAATTTTACTTGCCGAGGATATCGACATCAACCGCGAAATCTTTATCGCTCTGCTCGGCGAGACGGGCCTGAAAATCGACGTCGCGGAGAACGGCTTAATCGCCGTCAAGCTGTTCGAGGAGAATCCCGGCAAATACGATATGATCGTGATGGACGTGCAGATGCCCGAAATGGACGGACTCGAAGCGACGCG
>BNZQ01000180.1 GCA_026001225.1 Clostridia bacterium | reverse complement strand
CTCCGTATACTCCCCCGCCCGTTACGCCCCCGAAACCCAAGCCGCAGATGAGTTTATTCGATTTGAGCGGCGGGACGGCGGAGGCCGGGGAAACGCGGGACGAAATCGACGCCGACGATACGGAGGACGATACGGGCGAGCCGGAAAGCGACGAATCGGATACCGGGGACGCGGAAGCGGATAACGAATACAAATCGCCCGACGAAACCGAAACGGCCGCGTCCAAAGCCGTTAATGCCGTCTCTATGACAAGCAACGGGCCGGAAACCATAGAACCCGAACCCGTAAAGCCCGCCGCCGCGATACCGCCGGACAAGTCCGAACAACAGGCCGATGAAGAGCCGATACTGACTAAAATCAGCGAAACAAAATACGTCGATCAAAACGGCGAAGTGTAGCGGGTTTTGAACGGGGTACTCCCGCCGATGACCTGTACCGTGACCGCCGAGCGATGCCCCGGAACGGCCGCCCGTCCGCCGCCGCGAGGCAAAGCCTCTTGCGGTCGGCGGACAGGTCGGCTTCGGCGGTGGCCGGTTATCCGGCGGGCGGCGTTTCCTCGTCCGTGGTTTCGGACGGCAAGCCTATTGCCGTTTCCATTTCGGATTCCTGCGATGGTGCTGCCGGTGCAACCGTCATAGGTTCTTGCGGCTTCTCCTGCAAGCCTTTCTTTAAAATGACGTTGCCAACCTTGCGGATTTTCCGTAGCAGTTTTCGGTTAGACCACCGCCAATAGCGCGGATCGACAAGCAATTTCAATTCGTTGCGCTCCGCTTGAACGTTGTCCATGTCCAATAGAAACAGGACGAAACCGTCTAACTTTTTCTTGTTATCCATAATTTAATGCGCTCCTCCTTTTTGTTGACCCTCGTCAAACTCGTAACCGAACAATCGGTTAAATTCCTCAATGCTGTCGGCGTTCAGCGGAACGGACGGAAACCGTGTCAATTCAAAATTCTGTTCCCGCCGTCCGCGCAGATGATAGAGTTTTGCAAACCGACTGTCGTAGGTTTTAAAGATATTGCCGTCGTAGGTATACGTTCGCTTCTCGCTGTTTTTAGGCAATTCCCCGCTTTGTAGGTATCTGTCTACGTCGTAGCACGACCCCAACACCACGCACCGCCACTCCGAACCGATCAGGCCGCCCATGCGTTCATAACGGTGATTCAACTCCACCGGCTCTATAAATTCCTCGGTTATCCCTCGGATATTCAAGTCGATCAGCGTAGACCGTTGACAGTCCAGAGTGACGTTGTGTCCGTTGTGGCGGTGCGTTTCGTACCACCGGGAAACCGCGTCGGCTAACTTTTTGTACTCGCGGGAATTGTAATATTTCTGGGCCTCGGATATGTAGATTTGGGCGTAGGGCGGCAGGAACGCGGCCGGGAAAGCCTTGTTGGGCAGCGCGATTTTGGCGGGATTGACATACCAACTTTGCCGGGGCA
>BNZQ01000179.1 GCA_026001225.1 Clostridia bacterium | reverse complement strand
GCCCGCTACATAAGCCGCGGTCATCGAAGCCGGTACCCAAAAGCTGCCCGCTTGCGGTTCGGCGCCCGACGCCACGAGGCTCGCGTACAGCGCGTCCGAAAAGTCCGCGTGCACGCCGGCCGACAAGACCTTTGCGAACGCAGTATACCATCCGCTGAAATCCGAATCGAGCGTCGCCGTTTGGTTGCCCAAAGCCTTGACCCGTATTTTCGCGTTCTTTGCCAAAACATAGGTGTTGACGTTAGCCGACAGATTCTGCGAAGTGTCCGCTACACCGTTCAAGTCCTCGTCTATCTCCAAAATATATCCGGAGTTGTTCGATACCTGATTCCAATTCAGACGCCCGACCGTCGTCCTATCGGACACCGAAAAGCCCGACGGAGTCGTCAATACGGTCAAAACAAGATAATTTGCGTCGACAACGATCGTCGAAGACCAATTCGAAGCCGTATAGGGAAATCCTATTCCTTTGACTTTGATATGCGTCTGACCGGTAAGCGCCGGCAAGACGAACGAGGTTCCCGTCACGGTAGTTTGAACCCCGTCCACGTCCACGACATAGCCCCCCGCGTTAGCGTCGCCCGTCCACGTCAAGGTCTTGTTTCCCGGTGTCGGAACAGCCAAATTCGTCGGAACGCTCAACACGCCCGCCGCCTGATAAATCGCGTCGATATACACGTACGTTCCGCCGTCGGTCGTCAGAAAATCTATCGTGCCGTCAAATAAACCGCTCCCGAATACGCTCAGCGGGATCTCCCAAATCCTCCAGCCGTCCTCATCCGCCGCGCCTTTCACAATCATGTTGCCCGTGTTAGCGTCTTTGCGTGCGCCCGAAACCGGATTGTCCAAGAAGAAAGAATACATCGCCCCGTCGGTTTTAAAGCGAATGCTGATATTCTTGGCCGGATCCGGCGTAAACGTGAACCGCAGCGGCACGCCCGCCCTGCCGCCCGCGTTGGGAACATAGTTCGCCTTGACCGCGCCGCCGTTCGTCGCGCCCGGTACACCCGCTACGTAAGCCGCAGTCATCGAAGCCGGTACCCAAAAGCTGCCCGCTTGCGGTTCTGCGCCCGGCGCCACGAGGCTCGCGTACAGCGCGTCCGAAAAGTCCGCGTGCACGCCGGCCGGCAGAACCTTTGCGAAGGCATTATACCATCCGCTGAAATCCGAATCGAGCGTCGCCGTTTGGTTGCCCAAGGCTTTGACCCGTATTTTCGCGTTCTTTGTCAAAACATAGGTGTTGACGTTAGCCGAGAGGTTCTGCGAGGTGTCCGCGGCGCCGTCCAAGTCCTCGTCTATCTCCAAAACATATCCGGAGTTGCCCGATACCTGATTCCAATTCAGCCGCCCGGCCGTCGTCCTGTCGGACACGGAAAAGCCCGACGGAACCTGCATATATCTTTTAATCTGATAGTTCGTGCCGACCCGCACCTTAAACGCCCACGGCGACGGCGTGTAAG
>BNZQ01000178.1 GCA_026001225.1 Clostridia bacterium | reverse complement strand
GCCGCCGATCGGCACGTTGAAACCGGGGTGTCCGCCCACGGCAAAGATCAAGTCCTCCTTGCCGGTGTTTTCCACGCCGTAAACCGTGTCCAGCGTATTGCCCTTTAACTGATACGTAACGGTGAAACGGAACCGGAACGGATAGCCCGTCAAAATTTCCGCGTTCTCGGTCAGCGCAAAAACGATTTTATCCGCTTTCCGTTCGGCGACGCCGAACACGCTTTTCCGCGCGAAGCCGTGTATGTTCATCCCGTACGGCTTGCCCTTGTAGGTAAAGCCGCCGCCGTTCAGCCGCCCGACGACGGGAAACAGATTGGGCGCGCGCCCCGTCCAGTATTTCGGATCGCCCTGCCACAGGTATTCCGTTCCGTCCGCGGCTTTCAGCGACAGGATCTCCGCGCCTAAATCGTTCAGTTCCGCCGTGAGCTTTTCGTTTTTTAAGGTGTACAACATATTTTTCTTTTCCTTTTTACGAGAAAACCTTTTTATAAAGAGATTTTCTCGCGCTCTTTCTAAAAGCTTCATTTAAATCGGCTTTGAAAGGCGCAGGCGCGGCGCAGACGGGAAACAGTTGACAAGCCGCCGAAGGGTGTAGACCCCCTACATGACCGAGGCGGCGCGCCAAACGCAGCCCGTATCCGCCGATGCATGTGCCTTTCACGTCTGTGTCAATAAAAACACACACGCCCCCGTCACCGTCGCCCGCCCCGCGCCGCGCGGAATAAAAAACGAAGAGCCCTTTTTGTACGGGTAATCCCCGATTTGGCCCGCGCCCTCGATAAACGTGACCGCCGCATAGCTTTTCGCGTCGATATGCAGCGCGCACCCGTCCGCGCAACTATATTCAAATACGGTAAAATACGGGCAGGCCGCCAGTCGCCGGACCGTGACCGCGCCGCTTTGAATCTCCTCGGCCAAAACAGGCGAATACACGTCGAAAGCCGCGACGGCCAGTCCCTTTTCGATATGCAAAGGACGGGGCCTGCCGTCCGCGCCGATCCGCCCGTAGTCGTACAGCCGGTAGGTGATATTGCTGTTTTGTTGGATTTCGCAAATCGTCAGGCCCTCGCCGATCGCGTGTACGGTGCCGGCGGGGATAAAATAGCTGTCGCCCCGTTTGACCTGAATGAAATTAAGCAGGCTTTCCAGCGTATTGCTTTCGATCGCGCGCCGCACCTCATCCGGTTCGACCTTGCGTTTAAAGCCGCAATAAATGCCCGAGCCGTTCTCGGCGTCGGCGATATACCACATTTCGGTTTTGCCCGGCCCGCCCTCGTGCTTTTGCGCGTATGTATCGTCGGGGTGCACCTGCACCGACAGGTTCTGCGCCGCGTCGATCAGCTTGATCAGCACGGGCAGTCCCCGCGCCTCCGGCCCGATCAGGTCGGGCGTCAACGCTTCGGACAAAGCCTTGCCGGTCAAAGGGCCCGCGCCGACCGTGCTCGGCCCGTCGGGGTGCGCCGACACCTCCCAAGCCTCGGCGGT
>BNZQ01000177.1 GCA_026001225.1 Clostridia bacterium | reverse complement strand
GAATTATGTTCCCAATATTGCCGCATGTACCTTGTCGGGCAAGGACAGCAAGCAGATATGTGTCGTCGTGGACGATTTGACCAGCCCGTTCTTTTCGGGGATTGTGGACGCTATCGAGGTGGCGGGAATCGAGAGGGGCTATTTCATCAATATCTGCGGTAAGATGGACTTAAAAAAGTACACGGCGCATTTTATCGCGCGCAACATTGATGCGGTTTACTTCTGCGCCGAAATAAAAAGTACCGATGAACGGTATGTAAGGCAGCTTTTGAACAGCGGTATAAAGGTTTTGACCCACTTTCGTTTCAATCGTTATACCGATGAAATTTCCAAAATAGATATGGCTACCGACAAGGCGGTAGAGCAAGCGGTGGATTATCTGTATAAAAACGGACACAGAAAAATAGCGTTTATCACCATATTCGGGGAAAAAGACAGCAGGGACGACCGCTTGGATGCCTATAAAGCGCAAATGTGCAAATATGGGTTGGAGCCGCGGTTTACAGCATCGGAAGTCGCGTTGTCGCCGACGGTCGCCGCCGGTAGGGAACTGCTCGGTCAGTTACTCGAAAAATATCCGGATACCGAGGCCGTCATCGGCGTCAACGATCTTGTGGCGATCGGCGCGATGAGCGAGGCTCAGCGGAGAGGGTTGTCGGTTCCCGAGGAGCTGTCGTTTATCGGGATTGACGGCATAGAAATGACCTCGCTGGTTACGCCCAAGCTGACGACCCTTAAGAGCGATGTCAAAAAGCTCGGGAAAAAGGCGTTTGATTTGATGCTGGACATGATCGAGAACAACAGAAATGCGGAGTATATACATGAGCTTGTGCTGCTGGAAAACGAATCGGTTCGATGCAAGAATAATTTGAGCTAAAAAAAGGGAACAAGGAAAGTGAGTTTTTTTTGGCCTAAACGGTAACACGCATTACCATGCGCGCCTGCGGATACGGCCGAAGAATGGAAAATCGAATGCAAACGGTAAAGAAAAAATCTAAATTTATCAGATTGAGCCGGAATAGGTGGTGGCTGCTCGGTATGGCCGCCTCGGGCTTTCTGTTTTTGCTCGTCTTTAATTATCTGCCCATGTTCGGCGTTCTGATTGCCTTTACAAAAGGCGACTATGTGATGAACGTATTGGACGCGATGTTTCATACGGAATCCGCGGGCTTTTCGAACTTCGCAAAATTTTTAACCGACCCTGAATTTAAAAACGTAGTGATCAACACGCTGGGGCTGAACGTTTTAAATCTGATTATTTCCTTTCCGGCACCGATCATTTTCGCGCTGCTGATCAACGAGGTGCAGGCGAAAAAATATAAAAAGTTTATTCAGTCGGTTTCCTATCTGCCGTACTTTTTATCGTGGATCGTGTTCGGCGGCATAATTCTGTCGATGTTGGATTCGCAAAACGGGATTATCAACAGCCTGCTGGTCAATACGGGCTTGGTCGGCGAGGCGATTAACTTCGGCAGACCGCAATATTTTTG
>BNZQ01000176.1 GCA_026001225.1 Clostridia bacterium | reverse complement strand
TCAAAAAATCCAAAATCGCCTGAATAAACGCGCCGTACCGCACCGCGATCTCGGCGACCTGCACCGTAATGCCGTCGGCCTCCAAAACCTGTTTCCGCAAAACCCAACGCAAATCACCGAACGTGTCGCCGCCGAACGCCGCCGCGATCAGCGGCGTGATGATATCGTTGACCAGACTCGTCACGATTTTGCCGAATGCGCCGCCGATGACGACCGCGATCGCCAAATTGAGGATATTGCCCTTGTTGATAAAAGTCTTCAAATCCTTGAAAAAGCTTTTCGTTTTGTCCCTTGCTTTTTGTTTATTTGACATGATTTCCTTTCCTTTTATGGGCGTGCCTACTTCGTCAACACACCCTATATCGCCGAGATTTTTACATGCGCTCCGGCGCGGACATAAGCAACAACCCCAATCCGCTCTTTAAAACCGTGCCCGCCGCCGCGGTCAGTTTCAGACGCGCGGCCCGCTCCTCCGCGTCCTCCGTCAATATCTTGTGCTCGAAATAGAATTTGTTGAACGCCTGCGCCGCGTCGGTCACAAGGCGCGTGATATAGGACGGCTCGAAATCCCGCGCCGCCGCCCGTACCGTTTCGGGGAATTGATACAGCAGCTTGGCAAGGGCGAAGGCTTCGGGGTTGTCGAGATGCGAAGCGTCTTTCAAGGGACAGGTGACAAGTGACAAGTGACAAGTATCGGTTTGATCATTTACCTGTCCCTTGTCCCTTGTCCCTTGTCCCTTGCTTTCGGCGTGGGACAAAACGCTCCTGCACCGCGCGTGCGTGTACATGACATAGGGGCCTGTTTCGCCGTCAAAATTCAAAGCCTTATCTATATCGAACACCGTGTCCTTGATCCGCGCCGACGAGAGCGCGCCGTAAATGACCGCGCCCGTCCCGATCTGTTTGGCGATCTCGTCCTTATCCGGCAAATCGGGATTCTTGGCCTCGACGATCTCGCGCGTCTTTTCGCAGGCCTGCTTTAAAACGTCCTTTAAAAAGATCACTTTGCCCTTCCGCGTACTCATCGCGCCGTCCGCCATACTAACCATACCGTGCGCCACGTGCGCGCAAGTCCCCGCCCACGGCTTGCCCATCTTCCCCAAAACGGCGAACAGCTGTTGAAAGTGTAAATTTTGTTGATAGGCCACCACGTAAAGGCATTTATCGAATCGGTAGGTTTTCGCGCGGTACTCCGCCGCCGCGATATCGCGCGTCAGATACAGGCTCGAACCGTCGTTGCGCAAAATCAGCGCGGGCGGCAGCTTGTCCGCTTCCAAATCGACAATCCACGCGCCCTCGCTTTGCACCAGCAGATTTTTCGTCCGCAATTCCCGCACAACGGCGGGAATTTTATCGGTATAGAAGCTCTCGCCGTTCCATGAATCGAACGTCACGTTTAAATCACGGTAAACGCCCTCGGTTTCCGCCAGCGTGATTTTCTTAAACAATTCGAAAATCGCCAGCGCGTCGGGGTTCTTTTCCTCGATCGCCCGAAACCACGCGCGCCCTTCTTCTTTCAGC
>BNZQ01000175.1 GCA_026001225.1 Clostridia bacterium | reverse complement strand
TTTGGGCGTCACGCGCATGAGGAAAAAGAACGCGATCGTGCGCCGTCTGCCTTCGATCGAAACGCTGGGCTGCACCGAGGTCATCTGCTCGGATAAGACCGGCACGCTGATGCGCAACAGGATGACCGTCGTGTCGGAATTCTGTCCGTCGTCCGCCGCCCGCGCCGCTCTCTTGCAAACCGCCGCGCTGTGCAACGACGCTTTTTTGTTGGATTCCGCTCCAAACCGTTCGCAAGGCTCCGTCGGCAAGTGGACGGGCGATCCGACCGAAACCGCGCTGGTTGAATACTGCGCGCTGAGCGGGTATGACAAAACCGCGTTGGATAAAAGCCTGCCCCGCGTGAACGAAATCGCCTTCGATTCGGGGCGAAAGCGCATGACGACCGTGCATAAAAATGCCGGCGCGCCGGCCCCGGACGGCGGCTTCAACGTATGCTGCAAGGGCGCGCCCGACGTGCTGATCCGTTTATGCTCGCATTATTACGCGGCGGACGGACGGGAGATTCCGTTGGACGACGGCGCGCGGGCGCGGATTTTGGAACGCAACGGCGCGGAGGCGAAACAAGGCCGCCGCGTGCTGGCGTTCGCGCGGAAAGTCTTGAGCAGTGGTCAGTTAGGGGGCGATAACAGTGGTCAGCGGTCAGTGGTCAGTGATCGGTTAGGGGGAGATAACGGTGGTCAGCGGTCAGTGGTCAGTGATCAGTTAGAGGATAAAACCGCGGAAAAATTCCCCTCTTCGGAGGGGTGCCGCCGACAGGCGGCGGGGTGGCTGCCCGAAAAGGATCAAAACCCAAATTGTGAATTGAGCATTGTGAATGGTGCGTTGGATTTGGAATCCGGCTTGACCTTTCTCGGCCTTTTGGCGATGGCCGACCCCGTGCGCCCCGAAGCCGCCGCCGCCGTGGAAAAGTGCAAGCGGGCGGGCATCCGTCCCGTGATGATCACCGGAGACCATATGGATACCGCCGTCGCGGTGGCGCGGGAGTTGGGGATCATTTCCCACGCGCGAGAGGCGATGACGGGCGCGGAGCTGGACGCTTTAACCGACGGACAATTTCAAAAAGCGATCGAAAAATACGGCGTGTACGCCCGGGTGTCGCCTGAAAACAAGGTGCGGATTGTAAAGGCTTGGCGCGCGCGCGGCAAGGTGTGCGCGATGACCGGCGACGGCGTGAACGACGCGCCCGCGTTAAAGAACGCCGATATCGGCGTAGGCATGGGCTTGTCGGGTACCGACGCGGCAAAGCAGGCGGCCGATATCGTGCTGGCCGACGACAACTTCGCCACGATCGTGCTGGCCGTCGAGGAAGGGCGCAAAATTTACGACAATATCCGCAAAACGATTCAATTCCTGCTGTCCACCAACCTGTCCGAGGTGCTGACGCTGTTTCTGTCGGGCATATTCGGCGGTAACGGCGGACGCGGGTACCGAAGTGGATTTGCCGTATTATCATAAGGACGGATACGATTTTGGCGGTTGGCGCAGCGGCGAGGACATCCTAATGCGTGTCTCCATGCCGCAAAACGGTAT
>BNZQ01000174.1 GCA_026001225.1 Clostridia bacterium | reverse complement strand
AGTCTCGACGCTGGGCTATCCCGATAAAACGCCCGAACTGAAATACTTTTATCCGACCGATCTTTTGGTCACCGCCTACGACATTATCTTTTTTTGGGTGGCGCGCATGATCTTTTCGGGTCTGTATAATATGGGCGAAATCCCCTTTAAACGCGTGGTGTTCACCGGCCTTGTGCGCGACGCGCAGGGGCGCAAAATGTCCAAAAGCCTGGGCAACGGAATCGATCCTCTGGAATTGATCGACAAGTACGGCGCGGATTCCCTGCGGTTTTCGTTGCTGAACGGCACGGCGGCGGGAGGCGATATGCGCTATGGCCCCGAACGCACCGAGAGCGCGCGCAATTTCATGAACAAGATTTGGAACGCGGCGCGGTTTTTCAATGCACAATGCACAATGCACAATGCACAATTCACTTGTCGCTTGCCCTTATCTCCCGCGGACAAATGGATCCTCACGAAACTCAATTTGACGGTCAAGCGCGCGGAAAAGCTGATGGACAACTTTGACGCGGGTCTTGCCTGCGCGGTCATTTACGATTTCATTTGGGGCGAGCTGTGCGATTGGTATATCGAATTGACAAAGCCCGCCCTGTATTCCGAGAACGCCGACGAAAAAAGCGGCACGTTGTCGGTCTTGCTGCACGTGCTGAAAACCGCTTTGAAATTACTGCACCCGATCGCGCCCTTTATCACCGAGGAAATTTGGCGCGGCCTGCCCAAGGCGGCGGGCGAGCCGGACAGCATTATGGTCGCGCCCTACCCGACGTATGACAAAAGCCTCGTGTTCCGTAAGGATGCCGAGGCATTCGACAAAGTGCGCGAATTGATTCGGGGCGTGCGGGCCTTGCGCGCCGATTTGAACGTGCCGCAGGGGAAACGGCCGCGCCTGTTTATTTTCATCAAAGAAGAGGAAAAATTATTGCGTCGGTGCTTGCCGTATATTAAAACGCTGACCTTTTCGGGCGACACGGAATTTGTTGAACGGGATTTTTTCTTTGGGAATGCCGGTCAAGGGAGTCCGTCCAAAGAAAGCCGCCCGCGTACAAGCGTGTGCGTGTCCGAGCTGGCCGACGCCTATATTTATACCGACGAGCTCGTGGATATAGAAAAAGAGACCGCGCGCCTTTCCAAAGAGATCGAAAACGCGGAGCAGGAAATCCGCCGCTCCGAGGGTAAACTTGCGAACGAGGGCTTTTTATCCAAAGCGCCCAAGGCGATGGTGGAATCGGAACGCGAGAAATTAGAGCGGCATCGTGTGAGGATGGCGGAGTTGCGGCAATCGCGGGAACGCTTAACTAAAAGCTGAAAAATGAAAACTGAAAATTAAGGTCGATTTTTCAATTGAATCGGTTGCGTTTCTTGGAATAAAATGTTACAATATTCAGAACGAGAAAATATTGTTGGGAACCGAAATTTTTTGTTTTCAACTTTCAGTTTGAAGCGGGAGGGCGGGCGCAGTGGCCAACAAAGTCAATCAAGAGAATGAAAAAAGCAATATCGGTGTGATTCTGGTGATCTAGATTTCCGCCGCCGTGCTGATCGCTTGTA
>BNZQ01000173.1 GCA_026001225.1 Clostridia bacterium | reverse complement strand
TTGTCGCAAAGTATATTATAATATATGCGACGTTCATTCTGCGGGCTTGTTTTTTTGAATAGGCGCGGTCAAGTAGACCCTATAATGAGAAAGCCGTCCAATGGGAAGAGAAAGAAGCGGAGAGTATTCGTTTTCATGAGGTCGGAAAGGAAAAATATCGCTATGAGAAAAGCAAAAAAATCGTTGTCGTTTGGTTTACTGCTGATACTCGCCGCCGCGCTGTTTTGCGGCGCGTTTGTTGGTTGTCGCCCACAAAACATTAATAATGGGGGTAATGGGGGTAATGGGGGTGAGGGCACAGGTCCAAATTTCGTTATCCCACAATACCCAACAGACCCTGATACTACATTTCCGTTGGAATCTTTCCCGATAGAGGCGTTAGATAAAATAACGCCGCCCGTCATCAATACTTTTGGATTGGAATTGTGGGACGGGACGGCGAACGTCGGGTGGTACGTCAACGGGAGCCACGCGGGAACGGAGCAAGACCCCTATCAAATCGGCAACGGACGGGATTTGGCGGGGCTTATGGAAATAATATCCTTGGGGACGGGCAACGCTATCGCCTACGACAACGGGACGGCAAGCCCGACATACGGCAAGGTGGGCAACAATTTCCTTTCGGTCGGTTCCTATCAAACGACGGATTTCAGCGGGAAGTTTGTCAAACTGACGAATCACATTTATTTGAATACCTATAATCCGTTGGGGGACGGCGATGCGGACGAAATGACGTTTGCGGATTTTTCCAATTCTAAAAACAGCGGTAATCCGATAAATTGGAACAACAGCGGCGAAAAGGCGTTTTCGGGTTCATTCGACGGGCAAAATAAAACGGTTATCGGGTTGGTGCAGAATAATTATAGCGGATACGGCGGGGTGTTTGGGCAAATAGCCAATGGGGACATAAAGAATACGGCTCTACATAGCGGGTATATCAAGGCTACTGCTTCTTCGGGCGGTATCGTCGGATATGCTAATTCCTCTTCGACGACAAACATAACGAACTGCACGAATTACGGCAACATTACTACTTCTTCTTCTTCGGGTGGTATTGTCGGGGGTATTTCTGACAACAGTAGCGATCCGATGATAAACATAACGAACTGCACGAATTACGGCAACATAACTTCTTCTTCTCGTTCGGGCGGTATTGTCGGGTCTATTTCTAACAACAGTAGCAATTCGATGATGACCGTAACAAACTGCACGAATTACGGCAACATTACTGTTTCTTCTTATTATTCGGGCGGTATCGTCGGGTATATTTCTAGCAATTCGACGATAAACATAACAAACTGCACGAATTACGGCAACGTCACTTCTTCTAATTATTATTCGGGCGGTATCGTCGGGTATATTTCTAACAACAGTAGCAATTCGACGATAAACATAACAAACTGCACGAATTACGGCAACGTCACTTCTTATTAAGGAAGTCGGCGGGAATATCGTAATTGCTTTCGGCAAATCCGTCTTGCAACTTAATATACACCCTATCCAAGCAATCTTGCATTTGCCCGTTCGGGTCTATAAAGGAATGCTTATC
>BNZQ01000172.1 GCA_026001225.1 Clostridia bacterium | reverse complement strand
TACTCCTGCTCCGGGCAGTAACACTGATAGACAATTCCAGAACGAGTGAAACCTTCAATTCCACAATCGCCGCCATAAGCCGCCGGAGTCTTCTGATAATCAGCAGGATAACGCAGACGATAACAATCGTCGCACAGTCCCTCCCACGCTTGCGGTGTTAAACTGGAGTCAAAATAATCTAATATCGTCATATAGATTTTCGAGTGAATAGTTTTATTGATATAGTGGGTACATTGGTAATAACTTCGCTAATAGCATTACTGTCAATAACAATGGTTTTTCCAGTATCGCAATAGCGTATTTCCACCAACCCAAATTCAATAATTCTACTGACTATCTCGACCTCCTTGCCGTTGTAGTATATATTTGCTGATTTACAATACATTGCGTTATTACCTCATAACAGTATATTTGCGCTACGCATGACTTGATATATCCAATATGACATATATTGTCTTGCTTACGCGGCATATGTCGCAAACATACCACTGGGAATAAATTTTTTGTATCCATATCCACCTTGTTAATCATAACGCGCTTTTACCGCTATTGACCCACTCGTCAATCTCGGATAGCTTGAACTTCCAAAGCCGACCGACACGGTGCGCGGGCATTTCCGACTTTTTCAGCCAAACGCGGACGGTTTCCTTAGTTACGCCAAGATGCTCCGCTACATCTTCAAGGCTAACCCATTTTTCAGGTGCTTCACTCATTGGGCAGTCCTCCATACTTCCTAACTATAATACCACAATCCAATATATAACGCAACTTATCCGGCACGGTATAATACAATTTAGTGATATTTCATTGTGTCTAATATGCTTTTTCAGGGCTTTAACAATGTTTTTTAGCATTCACACCCCAATTCAATGGACAAGCAACCGTGTTTTGTGTTAGTATATATGCGGAACGATTTATACGTCAAAGAGGTAAAAATGCAAAATCTATGGGTCTTGACCGAAGAGCGACCGAAGAACTCGGTCGTCAAAACGATACTCGAAGAGTACTGCCGCGAATATAGCGCGGCTATTTCTGTTAATGGCTCGATAAAAATCAAACCCGTTTTTACTAACGGTGTTTTTACTTTCGACTACACCGTTGAGAATGTTGCTATTACCGACATCGGCAAAATCACGATTAAAATCGTTAGCGGCAATTCAAGTTTTGTGGACTATCTGCTCGTTCGCTCCGAGAACGTGCCGGACGACCATTCCGTTACCGGCATTCTTATGGCTATTGAGGAAACCAAAACCGGTGATGACGGTTCCCGAAACACGGCTGTCTATCAGCGCGCCTCCAAGTTTGTGTACATAAATAACTACTGCCCGAATGCCAAAAAATATATGCTCTATAACGAGGAAATGACTCCCGATGCCGAAAGAATGCCGACCGCTACTAACGTGTTCGGAACGGGAATGCTGCTTACCCTTGGCGTTCGCTTTATCGGCAAAACAATGGGTACTGCATTCAAAGCCTTTACCTCAATAGATGAGCTAATAGCAAAAAAGGGCGAGATGCACCTGCCGAATTCGACGAATGTGCCGATACTCATAAAGAAAAT
>BNZQ01000171.1 GCA_026001225.1 Clostridia bacterium | reverse complement strand
TGCCGCAGTTATCGAACTGACCGGCTTCGATCCGCTCATGAATGATTTTTTGCACCACACCGTCGATTAAATTTCTGTCGTTGGTTTTCATCGCGCGGATCGTCGCCTCGCTGCTGTCGCAGATCATCAAAATCGCCGCGATTTTGCTGTGCGGGATCGGCCCTCTGTAACAATACAAGGAAGGATCGAAATTGGTGTCGTCGTCGGTCATCTTGATCGCTTTGTTCACAAAGTAAGCCATGGGCATCGTGCCGTGATGCTCGCGGCACATGATCGCGATTTCTTCGGGGATCCCCGCTTTGCGCGCCATCTCATAGCCGTCCTCGGCGTGATGACGAATGATGTCCGCGCTGAGTTCGGGCGGGATATTGTCGTGCGGGTTGACGCCGCCCGCTTGGTTTTCGGTATAATATTGCACGTTGGCCAGCTTGCCCACATCGTGATACATCGCCGCCGCGCGCGCCAAATACACGTTCTCACCGATCGCGCTGGCACAACCCTCCGCAAAATTCCCCACGGTCTGGCTGTGATTGAAGGTCGCGGGGGCTTCGGAAGCCAAACGGGCGAGCAAGGGCTGTTTATAGTCGGCTAAAATGATAAAACGGTTGTTGGTCGGCAAATTGAATGCGAATTCGAGGATCGGAATCAGGATCAGCGGAAATGCGGCTTGCGCTAAAAACCCGATCGCCGTTTCCAATATGACCTCGTTCATTTTGTCCAACGGATTGAGCAAGAGGAACAGAATGACGATAGGCAACACGAAAAGCATGTTCAAAAAAAGCCGCGCCAAGAATTGCAGACGCGACACGTTACGACCCGATTGGAACGTCAAAAGACAACCGTACAACAACCACACGGAAGCCGGCATGATGATCGCCGTATACCCGCCTTCGGTGGATTTTTGGGTCAGCTGGATTCCCAAAGAAAAATGCAGGACCAGCAATACCATCAGAATATTGATGACAAAGCCGAGGCGCGTATCCAAGAGATGTGCCGTGATGATAGCCGCCACGCAGACCGGCAACGCGTATAAGGTCAGATACCCCGCCAAAACACAGCCCACATAGGCGACAAGCGTGATTAAACACGCTAGAATCAGCAGCCTGTGCCGTTTCAACCCCTCGCGCCGAAAAACCCAAAATGAAAGAAACATCAGGCAAGCAAACAGGGCGAAAATCCCCGCGCTCACCAAATACAGAACGGTGCGGGAAACGGCGGCGCCCACAAAGTTCGGCGCGGCGCCCACGTTTTCGATGCCGAAAAAGAAAGCTAAAAAACACGCCCCGCAAAAAACCGCCAAAATCAGGCAAGAAAGCAAAATATCTTTACGAGTCAATATTACGTTCTTAGAGATTCTTTGGTTATCCATATCCTTGCTTCACTTCACTTTTTTTCACTTCACAATTCGTGTATCCGTTTTTCGACCTCTATGTTGTATGATACCACAATATACGTTCCCGCGTCGCGCACGTCGGGGGCCGCGGTTATCCGTTCCCCGCCGCCCGCTTTCAGCTCGGCCTCGTTGCGCGCCTCTATAAGCAGGCTTACCCGTTCCGCCTCGAAATCGGTCGCCTCGGCGCGC
>BNZQ01000170.1 GCA_026001225.1 Clostridia bacterium | reverse complement strand
CTATCTTAACGTACCCCTGAAAGTTTCCAAAAAGAAAGCCGTTTTGCTGACCGTGATTTTCTTTCTCGTCCTCGCCGTCGCGCACCTTGCGTTCGATTGGGCGCTTCTCAAAGGAAAAACGATGTCGGAGTATATCGCCGCCGTCTATGAAAAGAAGTGGACGGCGGGCGGCGTATTCGCGAGCGTCGTCCTTGGCGTGCAGTGGATATCCGCCGCCGTCGGGCAGGTCGGCGCGCTGATCGTTTATATCCTCGCGATCGCGGTTTTGATCCTCGCCGCGACCGATTTTAAGCTGCCCGCCCGCGCGGAACGCCGCGAAACCGTAAAGGTAAAGGAAACCGAAAAAGCGTCCGCGGAAACGGCGCAAAGGGCCGAGCATAAAATTATAGTACCCCTGACCGAAACCGCCGAGCAGGCTCCGCGTTCCGCGCCCTTTAAAAGCGCCGGCGCCGGCTTGTACGTGGCTGATATCGAGCCGCACGCCGCGCCCGCGCCGCAAACCTTTTCCGCGATGGACAAGGCTTATACCGCCCGCGCGCCGGAGGACGTCCGCACCAAGCGTTCCAAATTGTACGATTATAATTATCAGCCCGAAAACCGCGGCCCGTCCGAAACCCGCAATTATCAATCCGACGCGCGGACATACGCGCAACCCTATGAGCAATCCTACGTTCAGCCCGAACAGACATACGAAGCCGCGTCCAAAAAGCCGTCCTCTTATGAATTGTTGTTCGGCAAGAAAAAGAACGACGGCGCGGCCGCAGAGGAGGCGCGCCGCTACGAGGGGTATGTGTCCGGTTCCAATTTCGGAGCCTTTCAGAGCGCGCCGCCGCTTTTGAATAACGGCGGCTATACGGTGACCGCGGGCGGTTACGCCGCGCCCCAAGCGGCGGCTTATACGCCCGCGCCCGCGCCCGCTAAAATCATACACGACGCGCCGGTCGGCGGCGCGCGCATGAGCGCGGGGGCGTTGTCGCCCGCCGATTCGTCCGGCGACGATTTTTCGGTGACGCCCCGCCCCCGCGGCGATTTTTCGCGCTTCGTGGCGGACAACCCGAATCCGATCGTCAACGGGGATTCCTATTCCAAATATATAGAGAGCGAGAAATTTGGGGCGAAGAAGGCCGAGCGCGCCGCCGCCGAACGGTCGGTTACGGGGAAATCCGAGCCGCGGAATCCGGGAATCGGTTTTAAAACCGACAAGGGCGAAGCCGCGCGGAGCGAACCGGCGCGGGACAGAAAGTTCACCGCGAGAAAGGTAGAGCCGGAAACGTCTTTTTTGAGCTCCTTGAAGCCCGACAGAGCGGAAATGTCGACCTTGCGCGACGGTTTGGCGGCGAAGGTTTCGCCCGTCCGCATATTCAACGAGGCCGACGGAACCTACCGGTCGGGCATCAACACCGACAGCTATAAGCCGTTTACGTTCGATGCGCCCGTCGCGCCGCGCTTTTCCGCCGGGTCTTCGGCGGACGGCGGTGACGGGGAAGCGGAGGAGGAAAACACGTTCGACGCGTCGACGGACGAAACGCCTTTCGAGGCGGAAATGTGCGATGTCTTTGAGCAAGAGGAGCGCGAAGTTTTCG
>BNZQ01000169.1 GCA_026001225.1 Clostridia bacterium | reverse complement strand
TCGCTATATCGTACAGCACCCCGTACCGCAGATCGACCGCGAAATTGAGACGGTAGATAACCACCTTCGTCCCGAAGGTATTCGCGGCGTACTCGAACGCCCGCTCCCGCGCAAGGCAACTCATCGCGTATTCCCCGATCGGCCCCGGCGCGTCTCCCTCCGTACACCCCCCGCCGGTCACGGACGCCAACGGATACACGTTGCCCGACGAGAACACCACGATATTGGACTTTCTGTATTTGTCCGCGACGAACGCGGGCAGCGTGGCGTTCATCGCCCACGTGCGCCACTCCTCGCCGTTCGTGCCGAACTTCCGCCCCGCCATGTAGATCACGTTCTCCGCTTCCGGCAGTCCGTACAGCTTTTCGGTGTCCAATAAATCGCAGGAGATCAGCTCCACACCGTTATCCTTGAGCAGCTTCACGGCGGTCGGGTCGCTAAACCTCGACACCGCCGTCACGCGTTTCTTGACGCCCGCCTTTTCGATCGCGTTGCGGATCAGCAAACAAAGAGACGGGCCCATTTTACCGCCCGCTCCCAACACCGTGATATCGCCCTTAATCTTTTTAATGTCGGCGACCAACGCCGCCGAGGGCGCCGTCAGCAACCCGTCTAATCTCTCCTCCGTCCACATATCTTTCTATTCCTTTTTATTCGGGAGTCCCGCGCTCCATTTGGATTGAAGCTGTTACTTTCCCGCGTAATACGCCGACACCTTCCGAATCGCCGCGACCGTTTCCTCTAAATCCCGTTCGGTGTAAAACTCGTTGACGTCGAGCCTGACCGCCGTCGCCAAGACCCGTTCGGCAACGGGGCACAGCCCTTTCTTGTACTCGATTTGTTTGCCGTAATACGGGCTGTCAAAGGGCGCGTGAGTCCCCTCGAAGCCGCTCAAATTTTTGAACATATCGTATTCGTACACGCAAGTCGGAATATACCCCGCGCCGGCCGGTACGCCCTCGGCGTTTAACGCCTCCGCGAATTTGTCCCGCGTAACGCCGGCCGCCTTTTCGTCGATCCGCAGCATATAGAACCAATACGAGGATTTGTTCCCCTTTTCCACCTTATGCGCCGATAGTCCCGGCAAATCCTTTATCCCCGCCGTCAAGCCCTCGCCGTAAACGTGGCGCTTGGAACAGATGAAGTCCAATTTGTCGAGCTGGGCGATCCCCACCGCGCTGGTCAATTCGTTGATCCTGTAGTTCGGCGCGATAAAGGGAATGTCCCGCATGTTTCCGCCGAAACGGTTGTAGTTCTTATCCGCAAAGCGCGTCGCCCGGATATACAGCTTCTCGTCGCGCATCAGGCACATGCCGCCGTCGCCCGCCGAAATGTGCTTGAAATCGTTCAAACTGAAACAGCCTATGTCGCCCAACGTGCCGGCCAATTTATCCTTGTAATAGCTTAAATAGCTTTGCGCGCAGTCCTCGACGACCTTGACGCCGTGCTTTTTCGCGATCGCGTTTATCGCGTCCATATCGGCGGGATTGCCCGCCAAATGCACGGCGAGGATCGCTTTCGTCTTGCCGGTGATCCGCGCCTCGATCGATTTCGGATCCATGTTATACGTATGCGGATCGACGTCGGCAAACACCGGAATCGCATTTT
>BNZQ01000168.1 GCA_026001225.1 Clostridia bacterium | reverse complement strand
GTCCTCCATGTACAGAATTTCGTCGCAGGCCGCCACGGAGGAGGCGCGGTGCGCCGCGATCAGCAGCGTGCGCCCCGCGTAACGCTCGCGCAGATTCCGAAAGATTTTCTTTTCGGTCTCCAAATCGAGCGCGCTCGTGCTGTCGTCGAACACGATGATCGGCGCGTCCTTGAGCAACGCGCGCGCAATCGACACACGCTGCTTCTGCCCGCCCGACAAGCCCAATCCCTTCTCCCCGACAATCGTTTCGTACCCTTGCGGCAGTTTTTGGATAAAGTCGTCGGCTTCGGCGGCCTTGGCCGCCGCGACCGCTTTCTCGCGCGGGCAATCGGGGTCGGCGAACGCGATATTGGAATCCACGGTGTTGGAGAACAAAAACACGTCCTGCGGCACATAGGAAAATTGAGCGCGCAGGTCGTCGATCGAAACATATTTCACGTCCACGCCGTTGATCTTGGTCACGCCCTTCGTGGTCTCGAAAAAGCGCATAAAGGTTTTGAGCAGCGCGGATTTGCCGCTCCCCGTCTTGCCCATGATCCCCACGCTTTTGCCGTAGGGGATATCCAAATCGACATGCTTTAACAGAAATTTGTCGTCCAACTGCAAGGTCACGCCGCTCATTTGGATATGGGGCTTGCCCTTGACCGGCACGGGATTTTCGGGGTCCTTGATGACGTTGTATGTATTCAAAAAGGTGAACATGCGCGCGCCCGATATCGTCGATTGCTGCAACGCGCCCGCCTGATTGGCGATATTCATCATCGGGTTGCTGATATTGACGACGTAAGTCATAAACGCGACGTAACCGCCCACCGTGATATGGAACGCGGGATTCGCGCTCAACACAAAAAAGACGCCCAGCACCAACGAACCGATTTGCACGGCCTGCGACAGGGCGTTGAAGATCGCGGTATATTTGCTCCACGTGATCGCGTGCTTATCGAGGGCCGCGCGGTAGTTTTCGTTCTTTTTGTCGAACTTGCGCTTTTCATAGTCCTCGCGGGCAAAGGCGCGAATCAGCCGCACGCCGTTGATATTCTCGGTGACGCAGCTGTTGAGCTCGACATTCGCGCTGCGGATACCGTTAAAGATGTCGCGCATCCGCCGGATATAGCGCACGGTCAGCGCCATCATGACCACGCCGACGGCGGCGGGCAGAATGATCAGAAACGGATTGATCGAGAACAGAAAAAACGCCGACAGCCCGATCGCCAAAAAGCTTTCCGACAGGAAGGGCATATGGTGGGTCCACAAGTCTTTGACCATGACGATATCGCCGTTGGCGACGGACATCAGCTCGCCCGCCGTGTACTTGTTCAGAACAATGGTATTTTGGGTGATCATGCGGTGAAAAACCGCGCGCCGCAAGACCCGCTCGGCCTCCACGCTTGTGCCGTGCGCCGTGTTCCAACGGACGTAATGGATAATATAGCGAATGAGGTTGAGAATGCCGAGGATCAAGCAAAGGTGCAATAAGATGCCCATATAGTCGGTCGGATTTAGGGCGACATAGGGATCGATAAACCGCGCGAGCAACGTATGGTTTTCGTTGAACGTGCCCGTAAAGACGGGCGCCATGACGTAGTCCACGACCAAGCCCAAAACCATG
>BNZQ01000167.1 GCA_026001225.1 Clostridia bacterium | reverse complement strand
CAACATATCAGTAATCAGTGGTTAGTGGTCAGTGGTCAGTGGTCAGATACGGATATAACGAATCGCGCAAGTGTCATTCTTCCGTGAGTGAAGAATCTCAACCCATTTAACTGTCGAAGAAGAAACCTTTATTATGCTTTGCGTTCCTTACCCGCCGACCGACTGCTTTTTACGGCTATTCGACCGAAATCTTCATTTTTCAGTTAAAGAATCCCTTTCGACGAGGGTATCCTGTCCGACACGATCCGCGTCGCCCGCTTTAACGCCCGCGCGAAGGATTTAAACACCGCTTCGGCGATATGGTGGCCGTTCTTGCCGTCCTCTATAACGATATGCAAGGTCAATAGGCCGTAGGTCGAAACGGCACGCAAAAATTCCTCGACCAGCTCCAAATCGAAGTCGCCCGTTTTGCCGTGCAATTCTGAGCCCGCCGCCGCCCGCACGACCAAAAACGGTCGCCCCGAAACGTCTACGACCGAGCGGCAGAGCGCCTCGTCCATCGGCACGGTAACGTCGGCGAACCGCTCGATTCCCCGTTTGTCGCTCAGCAGCTGATGAATCAAGCGGCCCAAGCAAATTCCGATATCCTCGACCGAGTGGTGCGCGTCCACCTGAACGTCGCCTGTGCAGGCGATTTCGAGGTCAAAGCTTCCGTGCACGGCGAACAATTCCAACATATGATCCAAAAAGCCCACGCCGGTATCGATTTTGGCCTCGCCCGTACCGTCCAAATTCAATTTGATCCGAATGTCGGTTTCCTTGGTCGTGCGCTGCAAATCGCCGCTTCTTGTTTTGTCGTTTTTGTTCATCTTATTTTTTTCTTTTTGCGGGAAAACCTTTTTTATAAAAAAGATTTTCCCGCGCCCTTTCCCAAAAATTTTTCGTATTTTTTTGCGACTACCCTTGCCACGCTTGGTGATCCTATCCTTTTAAAAAGCGTTTAGAAGGGGTTTGGGAGAGGAATCGCAACCTCCCTCTCAAATTTTCACGGTTCGATTCTTACCTTGACCGCGCGCGCATGCGCGTCCAATCCCTCTTGCTCGGCGATCGCGACGATGCTTTTCGCCGCCCGTTTTAAATGCGCCTTATCGTACTCGATCACGCTGATTTTCTTCAAATACGTCTCGACCGAAAGCGCGGAAAAAAAGCGCGCGCCGCCCGCCGTCGGCAGGACATGATTCGGCCCCGCGAAGTAATCCCCCACGGGTTCCGGCGTGTACGGGCCCAAAAACACCGCCCCCGCGTTGACAATAGCGGGCAATAAGCCACGGGGGTATATCGTGACGATCTCCAAATGCTCCGGCGCGACGAGGTTGGAGATTTCCGTCGCGCGCTGTAAATCGCGGCACAGAACCGCCGCGCCGTTGTCCTTTAAAGCGGCGCGGATAATCCCTTGCCGCGGGAGCTTCGCCGTTTGCTTTTCAAGCTCCTCGCGCACCGATTTGATCATCCCCGCGTCGTCGGTCAGAAGCATACTCATCGCCATTTCGTCGTGCTCGGCCTGCGACAGCAGGTCGGCGGCGACATAGGCGGGATTCGCGGTCTTATCGGCAATCACGACAATTTCGGACGGGCCCGCAATACTGTCGATTCCGGCGTCCCCGAAAATTTCCTTTTTAGC
>BNZQ01000166.1 GCA_026001225.1 Clostridia bacterium | reverse complement strand
GTCGGTTGCGGCGGTACATACGGCGGCGGCGCATACGGCGGTATCGGCGCGTCGCCACGCCTCGGCAAGGAATACCGTTCCGTATCGCCGTCTTTTTGACGCCGTCTGCCCGCTGCGTCCTGTCCGTCGCGTATAACCTTTTTGGCGGCCTCGGCGGGCGAGCCGATCCGCGTCAGAATGAATGCCCAATCCCGACGGTCGTCCAGCATATCGTCGATGATTTCGGAGTAGTACTGTACCGCGTTTTCTTTTTCGCGCTCGGGCAAACGATTGAGTTTGGCCGATAATTTTTTCACATATTTGCGTTTGTTCATAACGCCGCTCCTTTTTTTGTATAAATTCTTGCGAGAAAACCTTTTTCGGTAAAAGGTGTCTTCTCGCGCTCTTTCTAAAAACTTTAACTGAATATCAAATCAATGATGCGTTTCACATCGCAGCATTGCCGCTTATATTCCTCCAGCCGCACAAAGCCCTCGCCCGTCAAACGATAGTATTTCCGCAGCCGCCCGCCGTATTCAACGTTGTAAGTAGTCAGACAGTTGGCGCTTTCCAACCGCCGCAGGATCGGATACAGCGTGGACTCCGAGATTTCGAGGTTCTCGTTGATATCCGAAAATAATTTGTACCCGTATGTGTCGCCCCGTTTCAGCACGGCCAGCACATACGCGTCCAATAAGCCTTTCTTAAACTGAATTTCCATAAAATTTAAAACGGGCTTTTTTCTTTCAGGCCGCCCGTCACAGCCTGCCCGTCAAAAGAAAACCGCCCGACTGCAAAAGAAAATTCGGTCTGATTTCTTTAAACGGCTGACCATCGTGTATACGATATATAATACTATACATTATATAGCATTGAATGTCAAGTGTTTGAAGATTAAAATTAGATTAGAAAATATGAAGCCGTCGCCGTCGGCCGTGAAGAATCCGAACCGTTGAAAAAGCGGCCTCGCGGCCGCTCCGTTTCATTTTTTGACGATATTATGTGTTTCTTTCAGCCATTGAAAGAAACGGCCGTTTCTTTTAAAAAGGAACCATGCGTTCATAAGAAACATATGAAAGCCACAAACGAAAACGCTAAATGTACAATCTGTAAGGTTAGGTTTTGCTCGTCTTTAGCAAGGTCGATGATCCGCACGATTCCGACCGTCAAATACGCAACGACAAACAACAAAAAAACAACTGCCCACGCCTTATGCGCTACAGGCCACGGCTTCGCCTGATTAAACTCCTCACCCAACGCCCGTTTTTCCGAGCGACCCAACATTTATAGATTCTCGGTTCAACCGTTTCCATACCCGTCCGCATTGTTCCCCTACCTATTTGATATGAACCGCGACCGAAGGATTATTCCTTTTTCGCCTTCGCGTCGGCTTTAACGGCCCGCTTTTCGGCTTTGGCCTCGACCTTTTCCTCTTTCGCTTCCTTGCGGGATTTCTTTTCAGGCTCCGCTTTGGCCGCTTTTGCGGCCGCTTTCTCGGCGGCGGCCTGTTTGGCCTTTTCGCGTTCGGCGGCTTTCGCGGCGGCTTTCGCGGCGGCGCGGGCTTTGGTATCGACCTTCACGGCGACGACCAGCTTACCCGATTTCAAATCGCGCAAGCTGCCCGACAACCGGGATTTTTTGCGCGCGGCGTTATTTTTATGAATGAC
>BNZQ01000165.1 GCA_026001225.1 Clostridia bacterium | reverse complement strand
TAAAAATGATACCTGCTCAATAGAAAGCACCAATGCGGACATAAGGCACTACATAGCCGGACTGCGGCGAAAGAGCCGCTGCTTCTTTAGGAAATTTGAAACCTTAAAATCTGTACTGTATGTTTTCTTTATAATTATTGCGGAATAAGCTTTGCAACGCCGTTTTCGTTTGCTTTGGGTCGAAAATCTCGCCCAATCCGCAATTATCGGCGTGCCACTGTCCGATGACCTGATCGACCGCGCACCCTTCGCCGAGCTGATATTTAATCTCGCCCGCTTCCTCATTCCAATAGGTTTTCACCGTATTTGCTCCGGGCAAGTCCGTAAAAGGCATCAATATACCTTTGTCCGTAAGGTCGATAGTCTGCCCGTAATATTCGCCGTTGAAAAGGTGCTTGTCGGTCCATGCCTTGCCCTTTTCAAATAATTCAAGGTATTCGCGCCGCTTGTCCGGCTCGCCCATAGCCGCTGCCATTTCCGCCGCCGCTTTCAGCGCGCACAAATAAAAGCCTTGCAGCCACGAGTTCGGCCCGAACAGCTCCATATCGAGCGTATGGTGCTGCCGCCCCGTCAATACGCCGCGCTTGTCCGGATCCCACTTGTCCTCGTTCGTCGCCGCCCACGCGTACTCCAAAGCAAGCTTGATTTTCGGCCAGTATTTTTTGAGCCACTCCGTATCGCCGCTGATTTTCCATTCGCGGTAGCATTTGATAACCGTGCCGAATTGACCGTCCGCGCACGCGCGAAAGTTCCATGGCGGGGCCCCGAGCGGTAATTGCAGCCGAAAATCCATTCCGCCGTCCCCGTGCATATTGTATTCAAGTTCGAGGTTACGCATTGAACGCTCTAATTCCGGAAACAAAAACGGCAGCGCATACGCGTAATTCCATACGTGCTGACACGAGCCCTCGCAGCAACCGTATTTGTCCACACACCCCTCGAAGCCGTAAAACTCGCCGTCCGTCAGGCGCAACGCCGTCGGGGATTTTAACGCGGACAGATTAGCCGACACCGCGTCGATCGCCTCTTTGGGCATACTGCTTTTAAAAAGCGCGTTTTTGAATAACCTCGTTTCCCTAAACAGCTTCCGAAAGTTATTTAAAGCGTATTCCGCGCAGCCGCGCGCGGAGGAAAATACGGTCGCGTAATAATTTTTCCATACCGGTACTTCGTCAATACTTTTTGACCTGAATATTACGTCCCAGCTTTTCGCTATGTTCGGAAAATACCACGACAAAACGAACCGAATCCTTTCGCTTCGCCCCCTCTTGATATGAACGTGCGCGGCGAGCGCGGCCGTATCGGGGCCGCCGTCCTCATAACGACGGTTTTTGAAAGGCCCCGGCACGGTTAAATCGCGCCAATAGGTTTCTATGCCGTCGCGCCACCCGCCGCGGTACCAACATTCCTGATAACTGACATTCGGGCTGTCCGTCGCCATACAAAGATTGCCGAAACGTCTGTCGCCGCCATCGTATTCGTCGCTTTCCAAGCTTATTCCGCTCAAAGCGCCGCTCCTGTAAAAGGCATTGCGGGATTTTTTTGAGTCGGTCGGATTTTGCAATGCAAAGCTAACGGTATAATCAAGGTCGTCTTCCGTCGCGTTTTTTATTTCAAATTCGAAAAAAGCCGCCGGAAGCGACGAATTGTATT
>BNZQ01000164.1 GCA_026001225.1 Clostridia bacterium | reverse complement strand
GTATAACACGGATAAAAAAAAAAGTAAAAGGGAAAGTTACAAATCCATACAAAAATTGCCCCTAATACTATTTTTTCTAATTTATGTTTCAATCAAATAGGGATCTCAACCACTCCGTTGCCGCTTCGTTTTCTTTTAATACTAACTCTTGCCACTGACCTTGATAGTATATCCCCTCGCCTTTTGACTTGTTTTTACGAACATGACAGAGATTGTTAGGTTGCAAGAAACTGTACTCTTTCCAAGTCGCCGCACTTTTTTTGTCCAATGTCAATTGATAGCAAGGAGCATAGTTAAATAGCCCATAACCTTCGCGATTTGGGTTTATCGTCAGTTTCTCGCTCGGTAAAAAGAGAATATTCTTCTCCGCTCCGTACCCTCCGGCATGAGGATGCCAATCATATTTCTCAATGTCTTTTTGGTTTTTTAAAATCTCGGCTATTTCCATATAACCAAAAATGATTTGCACATCGGGGCAACCATGAACAAACCGAAGTTTATCATCGCGTTTCTCCGTCCATCGAAACCGACCGAAAAACAAGAATACATCGCCAATATTAACATTGCAATTCATCAGTTGTGTGGCCGCTGCGCCATGTTGCCCAAACGCGGGCTTCCACCCGTCGATATTCTTTTTTCGTACTCCGGAGCGAATATCCGGATCAAGATGGCAGCTTTTATGTTTTTCGCTCAATTGATTTCTGGCGTGATTGTTAAGATTATCTATGATGTCTTTATAAGTTCGCCCATTATAAATAATCTCGTCATATGATATCCCCATATCCTCCGGTATTGGCAACGATAAAAGCGTCCTGTCCGGTAGTATCGGACTCGGTATTCCACCACTACCGCTATCAAATCCCTTGCGCGAAAGAATTATTTTCATTCCTCTCTATTTGACTTCTTTATGCTCAAACCGTTGTACGAACATTTGGTGCGAAAAATAACGAACATATCCCAACAGCGGACGTTTTAGGGATTTCCATCGGCGAATTGGTCGACAGAATCAATTAAAGTACCATTTGCAAAAAATGAGCCGACCACTTTTTTCCCTTTGTACCCTATCCGCTTATTTCTTTTTCAGTCGGGCGGTTTTCTCATTATAGGGCTTACCTTGACCGGCCTGCTCAAAGAAAAAAAACCGTAGAATGAAATGCCCTTTCTAATCGTTCTAACGCGTCTTTCAACACCGCCCGCGGACAGGCGAAATTCAGCCGCTGAAAGCCCGCGCCGCTTTTGCCGAAAATCGTGCCGCCGTCCAACCACAGACCGGCCTTTTCCACGACGGCTTGGTTGAGCGCAGTCGGGCTTAACCCAAACTCCCGAAAGTCTAACCACGCCAAATAGGCGCCCTCTAAAACGTTCAATTTGGCGGGCCTGCAATATTCCGATGTTCTGATACCGGACGCGGATTTGCGGAAAAGGTTTGCCGACGAATTTGATCGAAGCGGGTACAGTCAACTGAACATGTTCGGCCTTGCGGGCGCGCGCGCCGCATACCTGTACGGTGAGCCGTGGTTGGACGCCTTGCTCAAATATTTAGAGGGCAACCGCGATTATATCGCGTCGTTTATAGCGGAGAAATTGCCGCGCGTAAAATTTACGCCCTGCGAGGGCACCTATTTGGCGTGGTTAGACTTTCGGGAGTTTGGGTTAAGCC
>BNZQ01000163.1 GCA_026001225.1 Clostridia bacterium | reverse complement strand
ATGCCGGAGGCTGTGCCGGCACGACGTATTCCAGCGGCTTGCCCTCGCCGTCCGTAACGGCAAGACGGTTTACATCGCGGTCGTAATCCCATATATCGAGATCGACTACCGCGTCTCTCGGATATTCCGTACCGTTGAAAACCGTAAAGACGCGGGTATCCCCGCGCGCGGGGCAGTTGTTCACGATAAGCCCGGCGCGCGTTTGAAATCCGACGCCCGCGCCCTCGCTCACGGTCGCCTTCGCCCCCGTTTCAATATACTCGGAATAGTCTATTTTGTCGGTAATCGCGCGCAACGCGCCGGAAAGCACCGTGCCCGCGCGCGAAAACGATTCCTGATAAATTCCCATTGCATAGCGGCGCGAATCCTGCACGCACGAGCCGGGCAATATATCGTGAAAATGGTTGAACAGAACATTCTCCCACGACAGAAACATCTCGTTGGTTTTGGGCGCGTACTCCGTAAAAGCCGACGCGACCGCTTCCGCCGCCTCGGTATTTCTGAAAAGAATCTCGCCCCGCTTGTTTCCCGCCTTTATGCAGGATTGCGAGGTGTAGCAACCCGTGAAAATAGAATTTAACTCGCGTTGCACCGTCGGCATCCTTTCATTGTCCAGAATTTTGAACAAATCGCGGAACGTCCCGAATTTGACCGTCGGGAAAAGCGGGTATGTGCCGAACTCAATGATTCGCTCTATGTCCCTGCGGGTAGCTCCGCCGCCGTGGTCGCCCACGCCGTATACGCGGAGTACCGTATCCAGTCCGTTCCGTTTCGCTATGTCGGGGAAATACAACAGATCGCGCTCGTTCACGTCGCCGTTGTACCACAGCGGCTCCCAATACGCAACGACCGATTTCCCGCTCGGCGCGGTATACTTGAATACCTCTTTCCCCTTGTATCCGCGGCAGAAATAGAAATACTTTACGCCGCCGTCGGCCAGCAATTCCGCCTCGTTCGCATTATGACCGAACGTATCCGGCAGAAAACATAAATCAAGGCTTTCCTCTTTTACGCCCAACAGCTTTGACAGATATTTTTTGGTATATAAAATATGGCGGACCTGACTTTCGCCGCCGATCATGTTTTTGTCCGGCTCCACCCATTCCGAAGCCGTAACCTCCCACCTGCCGCTTTGAATGTGTTTCTTGATCCGCTCCAACATATCCGGCCGGTATTTTTCCGCGATACGGTATACAGACGCTTGGCTTTGCGAGAAGTGAAAGTCCGGGTATTCGTCCAGCAGATTCAGCATCGTTTCAAAGGTCGATAAAGTTATGCTGACCGTTTCGTCATAGCCCCACATCCAATTCATATCGATGTGCGCGTGCGCCGCATAAATCACCGTTAGTTTTTTAACCTCGGGCGACAAATGCAAAAGGCTCTTTTCCGCTGCCGCCGCATCCCGATCCGTGATTACGCCCGTTTTATCCAGCGCGCCCGAAAGCAAATCTATCGCCGCGTTTATATCGCCGTCGAGCTTCCCGTCGCGGCTCTCCGACAATTTGCATAAATACCGCAGCTCGGCGCAAATCCTCTTCGCGCCGACGACCGTCGAATTTTGCTCTATCCTCTCTAATTTTCCGTACTGTAACATATGATCCCTTCTTAAACCGGTTTTACTTATTCTTTCTTTGCTTTAAGGCCGTTTTTCCCTTCTCTC
>BNZQ01000162.1 GCA_026001225.1 Clostridia bacterium | reverse complement strand
CCCGGCTGACCATCGGCGAACGGTTGCCCGAACGGGACACCGCCCAAACCTGCACGATATTCGTACCCTCGGCGACCCAAATGGATTTCATCGCCGCCAGATTGTCGGCCGGATAGGGATTGTACAGCGGACTGCCCAAGTCTCCGGACGCGTACAGCACGTTTCCGCCCCACCGCGCCACGTCGGAGGGATCGTCCAAATCAAAGTCCCGCGCGGTCAGCCGCAACGTGTTGACCGCCCGTCCGGCGGCAGCCGCCGTGTCGGTCGCGTACAGCGGACTGCGCGCCGCCGGGGACAGCGGCGAGAGTTTGACCGCGTACTCAAAGTAAAAGCCGCCCGCGCCCACCGTCGCGTTCTGCGCGAGTAAGGTCAGCGACGCGGTGCCGTCCGCCCATTCGCCTTGATAGCCCGCCGCGATCGTCGGCGCGTCGACCGAGGCCTTGTCGATCGTGAACCGCACGGACGCGTTCTGCGCGCTGAACCCGCCGCCCTTGCCCGCCGCGCGGACGCGCACGGTATAGTCGCCCTCGGCCGAAAATTCGGCATAGGGGATGCCGCCGTCGGACAGAGCCGTGCCGCCCGCCGCCGCCGTCGATTTAAAGTATAGGGTCATGTCCTGCCACGGGCCGCCGTTGACGCTGTACTGAAAGCGGTCGATCGCCCCGATTCCCAAGGGGTGCAGCCCCGTCAGATCGTCCGTTACGGGAATGTACACGATCGCGTTGCGGCGGTAGTACCACGTATCGCCGTCCTTGCAAGTGTCCGGCGGATTCGCCGATGCCGCGAGGGCCAGACTGTCCCACGTCCCGTAAGCGGCGGGGATATTGTAGTTCGCCGCGTCGCCGACGATCGGATTCGGGACGCCGTCCTTTATATCCGGCTGTGTAACCCCCGCCGCGTTCTGCCACGCCGTCACCTTTTGGTTGGTCTGACTGACCGCCGCAGAGTAGGCCGTAAAGCCCTTGTCCTTGTTAAATTGATAGGTCTGCTTTTCGCTGATCTCGCCATAGGCGTTGCGGACGTAAAACCGATAGGTGTAATACCCCGTCCCCAAATTGTCCGACACCGCCGCCGTCGAGCCCAGCCCCGTCGTCGCCGCGCTCGTCGCGCCGCCCGTCACCGTATAGTCGTACTCGTATTCAAACGACAGAAACGTGTACTGTTGGCGGGCCAAATTCGCGCCTTGCGCCAAACCGGAGTCCGCCGTCACGGAATCCGCAAAGGCGTATGTTTTGGGCGTACCCGCCGCGTCGAGCAGATACGACGCGCCCGCCACGGTATTGACCGTCACGGCGGGCATATCCACGGGATACCGCCCGGACTGATCCACGTCGGAATCGATATAGTACATGCCGGCCTTGGGAAACGTGACCGCGCCGCCCGGAAAGTCGTTCGGGCCGCCTCTGTAACCGTCTATCGTGCGGCGGCCGAACGTGATTTTATCGGCCGTGTTGGCGGGCGCGTCGTCGGACACGCTGTTGCCCGCTTGCCACCACCGCCAGTCCTCGGGCGACGACGAGCCGTAGGGCAAGCCCCCCGCCCCGCCGTTGGCGCGGACGCGATAGCCGAGGACGCGTTCGTTCATAGGCTGAATCTGCGGGTAATACGCCGAGCCGCCGCTCCGCGTCCCGTTCGCGACGCCGTTCGGGGCAATCCCGACGTTCGCGCCGACGCCCGCAACCGGG
>BNZQ01000161.1 GCA_026001225.1 Clostridia bacterium | reverse complement strand
TTATATCATATATGTATATTCGACGCAACCGTTTTACAAGGCGTTTTCTACGGCCGACCCAAGGTTAAACGCGCGGGGACGCAGAGCGCGATATCGGCAGCTCCACGATAAAGCTCGACCCCTCGCCCAATTTGCTTTCCACGCGCACCGTACCCGATAATTTGGCGGCCGAATGCTTCACGATCGCAAGGCCCAAGCCCGTGCCGCCACCCGAGCGCGAACGGCCCTTGTCCACGCGGTAGAAGCGTTCGAAAATGCGGCTTCGGTTTTCGGGGGAAATGCCGATTCCCGTGTCGGTCACCGTGATTTCCAAACGCTCTTTCGGGTCTTTCAACCGTTTGACGACGACCTCGGCCGAGCCGCCCTCCTTGTTGTACTTGACCGCGTTTTGGATCAGGTTGATCAAGATATTGTCGATCAGTTTGGGATCGGAGCGCACGGCGTCGGCAAAGCAATGCGTTTCGATTTTCACCCGTTTTTCGGCGGCAAGAGGCGAGAGCGTTTCGACGACGGCGGCGAGAGCGGCCCGTATATCCACGTCCTCGAATTTGACTTCCCCGTCCGCGTTTTCGATATAGGCCAATTTCAGCATGTCCTTGACCAAATTGTTCATACGCGCCGCCTCAACGCCGATTTTTGCGCCGCATTCCCGGATTTTTTCGCCGTCGGTCAGTAGGCCCTTTTCCATCAGCTCGGCGTACCCCGCGATATAGGTCAACGGCGTGTTCAGCTCGTGACTCGCGTTGGCGAAAAACTCGCTGCGCACGCGGTTCAGCGCGCCGATATTCTCGGCGATTTCGTTGATTTCGTTCAGAACGGGCAACAAATCCTCGTTGCCCCTGTCGATCGATATCTTCTTTAAGCCGCCCGTATTGACCGCGTGCAGGCTGTTTTTGATTTCGTTCAACGGCAATAGCGCGGGATTGCCGTACCGGCCGCTCATATAGACCAACGCGGCGGCCAAAAGAGCGGTAATGAACGCCAAAATCGGCACGGCGCGCCACACCGCCCCCGCGACCGAGGATGTTTCCAACGCGACGCGCAGAACGCAGGTCACGCCGTCGTCCGCGCGCGTGAAAACCACGGCGTAGTATACCATGCGTTTTTGCAGCGTTTCGCTTTTGCGCTTATAAAAACCGGATTTCCCCTTTTGCAGAGCCTCGCGGACTTCGGGCCGGTCGGCGTGGCTGACGGCTATTTCCTCCGCGCTGTCGGCAAAAACGTTGCCGTCCGCGTCGATAAAGGACAACCTGAACGCGCGTCCGACGGTGTTCTCATAGATCACCAAATGGTCGAAACGCGCTCCAGGGCGTTCCGCTTCGTCCTTGATGACGTCGGACAGCCGGATCAAATCCTCTTTGACCATGCCGTCGGCATAGTACCAAATCAGCAGCACGGAACAAATCCCGAACGCAATCATAGCGCACAGGCTGATAATGAGGGTTCTGATAATCAGTTTCTTTTTCATGCTGAAGCTTCCTGCCGTTTTACTTAACGGAAAACTGAAAGGTGAAAACTGAAAATTTCGGTCGATTGCAAATCATCGGGGCCGGCAGCGTGCGCCGGCCCGTCATCGGCGGGTAAGGAGCTTACAGCATAATAAAAGTTGCTTCTTCGACAGATCCGCAATTTTCACCTTTCAGTTTTCAGTTGTTTAATTATCATCTTCCATTTGCTTTTCATCTTTCAGTTTCCATCTGT
>BNZQ01000160.1 GCA_026001225.1 Clostridia bacterium | reverse complement strand
CCGCCCGAAGAAATTTGCCAAAACCGTTTAGCGCGTGTGGATAAACGGTTCTTTTGCGGAAAACGATTGTAGACCGCCGAAAGCAGAGAGTAGAACGGGACGCGGGGTTCGCGTTACAGAACCGAAAAGAGCGGTTCGCGCCGTGGGTAACGGGCGCGGACAATTTGAGTGGTACCGCGGAAAAATTTTCGCCTCAAAATGCAGTGTGCGTTTTGGGGCGTTTTTTTATAAAACGGGCATATGTGACGGACGAGTGAGCGAGCGACGTCCCCCCGTAAAAGGAGCATTATGAAAGGTGCGCAAATCTTAATCGAATGTCTGGCCGAGCAAGGCGTGGACACCGTGTTCGGGTATCCGGGCGGGTGCGTTTTGGATATCTTTGACGAGCTGTACAAGGCGTCGGGACGGATCAAGCAGTATCTGACCTGTCACGAGCAAGGCGCGGCGCACGCCGCGGACGGATACGCGCGCGCCACGGGCAAAACGGGCGTCGTCATCGCGACCAGCGGGCCGGGCGCGACCAATTTGGTCACCGGAATCGCCACCGCGTATATGGACAGCATCCCCCTCGTCGCCGTCACGGGCAACGTGTCCGTGGCTTCCTTGGGGCGCGACAGCTTTCAAGAAATCGACATCGCGGGCGTCACCATGCCCGTCACCAAGCACAACTATATCGTCAAGGAGATCGCCGAGCTTGCCGACACGGTCCGCGAGGCCTTTCTGATCGCGAAAAGCGGCCGCCCCGGGCCGGTTCTGATCGATATCCCCAAGGATATTCAACAAACCGATTATCCGTATACGCCCCAAACGCCCGCGCCGGCCGCGCAAAAAACAGCCAAAGCGGACGGCATCGACGAAGCCGCCGCTTTGATCGGCAAGGCCGAGCGGCCCATCATTTATTACGGGGGCGGCGTCATCGCCGCCGGAGCTTCGGCGGAGCTGACCGCTTTTGCCGAAAAGGCCGATATCCCCGCCGCGAGTTCCATTATGGGGCTGGGAGGCTTTCCCGCCTCGCACCCGCTGTTCACGGGCATGATCGGAATGCACGGGCACGCGGGCGTGACCAAAGCCTTGCTCGAATGCGATTTGATCGTCGCGCTCGGGGCGCGGTTTTCCGACCGCGTGGCGGGCGACCGCAAACGCTTTTTCCCGCAAGCCAAAAAGATACACGTCGATATCGACAACGCCGAGCTCGATAAGAACATCGAAAGCGCGATCGGCGTCAACGCCGATTTAAAGGACGCTTTGCCCCGACTGACCGCCAAAATAAAAGCGGCCAAACGGCCCGAATGGCGCAAACGCGTCGCGGAATTGCTGGCCGCGCATCCGCCCAAGGAGAGCGGCGCCGAGGCCTGTCCGCAACGGATTTTAAGAACGCTGAACGCCTTGCACAAGGGCGTCGTGGCCACCGACGTCGGACAGCACCAAATGTGGACGGCGCAAACCTACCGCTTCGAGAAGCCGCGCCAGTTTCTGACCAGCGGCGGCTTGGGCACAATGGGCTTTGGATTGGGGGCTGCGATCGGCGCGGCGATCGGCACGGGGAAACGCGCCGCTCTGATCATCGGCGACGGAGGTTTTCACATGAGCATGAACGAGCTGGTTACGGCGGCGACGTACAAGCTGCCCGTCACCGTGCTGGTGTTCAACAACAACGTGCTCGGCATGGTGTACCAATGGCAAAAGCTGTTCTACGGCAAGCGGT
>BNZQ01000159.1 GCA_026001225.1 Clostridia bacterium | reverse complement strand
GGGCTTGACGCTTGCCTCTCAGCAAGTGGCGATTGCGCCCGCGGCCGTCAACGGCGATCGGGCTTTCTCCGAGACGATAACCGGCTTGCAATATCTCGACATTCTGCAAGACGACGTCCGGTTCGGCAAGGCGGTTACCTTGCGCCTGCCCGAGAGTCTGACGCCCGGCGTCTACGACATTTGGGTGCATAATAGCAAGGGCTGGAGCAACAACCTCAAATTGAACGGCGCGCGCCCGCTGTTTTTAAATCAGGAAGCGGCTTACGAGGGCTTGGAAATCGAGATCGCGGGCCGGAATTTCTTCCCCGATGAATTCGGCGTGCAAGAGTCCGCGCGCAACCAAATTCGGATCAAGCTCGAGCCTCGCGGCACGGCGGGCCAGCTTTTGGAGCTCGCGCCCGAACTCGGCGTTCGCTATACGGCGGACGAGAGCGTGACGGGCGAGCCGATCTATGCCAGCAATCCCTACCGTTTGACGTTTACCGTGCCGGCGGACATTGTGCCGGACGACTATGACGTATGGGTGGCCAATGACGGCGTGAATTTTCAGCCGCTGTACAACGGGCAATTTTTAAAGGTCGTGGCGAAAAAGCCGGGCAATGCCAGGCAGAACATATACGGTCCGGACGCCGGTATGGACCCGTTGAAAATCGGGACGTACTGGGCGCAGGATATTCCGTGGAGTGACGTGTATCCGATCGATGCCGCCGTCAAAGACTTGCCGGACGCCACGGCGGACATTCAGGCCATGATCAGCAGCGTCGCTTCCACCGGCGGCGTGGTTTGGCTGCCCAACGGCACATATAACATTGCGGGCAGTCTTATGTTGAAAGAAAAGGTCGTGCTGTTGGGCGAATCGCGGGACGGCGTGATCTTTAATATCGTGCAGCAGTCCGCGTACTCGCATTTTGTCAAGACGACCTCCGATTATTCGGGCGTTGCAAACTTTACGGTGACGCTGGCGGAGGGCGCGTGGATGCCCGACGTTTATTTCCCGTTCACCGACGTTGGCGACACCACGCTGCAAGCGGCCGACCGGAAATTAAAGAACGTCTTTATCAAGGGGATCACGCTGAACACGCCGATGACGGAGGATCCCGTGCGGCCGCAAGGCAAGACGAGAACGGGAGAAGGAGAATCGGGCAACCACAACAGGGGTTCGTTCACGATGATCAACGGCGAAAAGAACTTCGTCGTCGAGGACAACGAGGTGCACGGCTTCTTTGCCAACCTGCTGCGGGGGTATGTGACCGCCTATGTCAGCGTACGCAACTCTACGTTCGAGGCCCACAAGGACGTTATGCACGTTTTGGCCAACTACGCTTTTATAGAAAACGTTTCCTTAGAGGGCAACAACGAGCACGGGCACGGTTGGAGCGGCCGCAGCGAATGCTATTTCGGCGCGAACTTTATTTCCAAGGTCGGGCCGGCGTATCCCGATCAAGACAACAACGGCGAGATTATCATGTTGGAGCCGCCGTCCGGACAGCTGAGTTACGGCAAGATTCTGGCGTCCGAAACGATCAAACTGAACGGTACGGCGCCGAGCCCAAGCGGCACGGATACGCGCACCGTACTGCTGGCCAGCGAGGCGGGAAAGCCGATGACCACGCGGGAATACAGCGACTTTGCGATCGTGATCACCGACGGCACCGGCGCGGGGCAATGGCGGTATATTGAAAAAACGCCGGTGGGGTATATTTCCCCGGGCT
>BNZQ01000158.1 GCA_026001225.1 Clostridia bacterium | reverse complement strand
CGCCGATATCCCCTTGCAGCACGTGTCCGGCCGGATTTTAAAGCGCATGGGACGCAGGATAGACGGCGCGGCCGTCCGGCGGTTGATCGAAAGCATACGGACGGCGGACGCGGATATATCCATACGGTCGACCTTTATCGTCGGCTTCCCCGGAGAGACGGATGCGGACTTCGGCGAATTGTCGGACTTCTTAAAGGAATACGGGCTGAACAACGCGGGTTTCTTCGGCTATTCGCGGGAGGAGGGCACGCCGGCCGCCGGATTTCCCGATCAGATTCCCGCGAAGGTCATACGGGAACGGCTGCGCGAGGCGAAGCTGACGCAGCAGAGGATCATCGTCGGGAACCACAAGAAGCTGATCGGTCGAACGCTCCGGGTCTTATGCGACGGGCAAAACGGAACGCGCTTTGTCGGACGGACGGCGTTCGATGCGCCCGAAATCGATACCGAGGTCTATATGACGGGCAAGGGCTTCGAACGCGGCGGGTTTTACGATATAAAGGTGACAGGCGTGAAAGGATACGATATAAAAGGCGAAAGAACAGAAAAAGATGAATTTACCGAATAAAATTACATTGATCAGAATCGTTTTGATTCCGTTCTTTTTGGCGACGTATATGCTGAACCGGTATGGCGATTATTTTATCTATATCGCGGCGGGGCTGTTTGTGCTGGCGTCCTTGACGGATTTTTTAGACGGGCATATCGCGCGCAAATACAACATGGTCACCGATATGGGTAAATTCCTCGATCCGATCGCCGATAAGGTGTTGGTTGCCGCCGCACTGTTTTTGATTATCGGCTACGGTTTGACGCCCGCCGTGTGGGGCGTGAGCTTCGTCACGGTCATCATCGGCCGCGAGTTCATGGTCAGCGCATTGCGTCAGGTCGCCGCCGCCAAAGGTAAGGTCATCGCCGCCGACAAGATCGGCAAATGGAAAACCGCCGTCACGATGGTCGCAATCGTCGCCGTGTTAATCGCCACACCGTTGGATTGGGCTATAAGAAGGATTCGCGGAGGGAACGTGATACCGGACGGGCAAAGTTTTGAGACCTACGGCGTATTTCAATGGATCGGCTTTTGCGGCCTTGTCCTCGCGGTGGTCTTGACGGTGATTTCCGGCGTGCATTATGTTCTAAAAAACCGCAAGGTATTCAGGGAGGACGAGAAAATGAAAGACGAGAAATGAAAACTGAAAAATATTGGTTGAGATTGCGACGGCTCACTATAAGTTCGCCTCGCAAGGACGGACAATTCGCGCGGCGGCTCTTCCGTTTCGATACAAATCGAATGGCCGTGAAGCAATCCTGACCTTAATTTTCATCTTTCATTTTTCATCTTTCCTTTAAAATCATGAAACAGCCGCCGATTAAAAAACGCACCAAAGCCGAGGAAGCCGAGCTTGTCTACAACGCTTTCACGAAAATGCTGAATTCGGGCAGGAAGCTGTCGGTCGCGGAATCCTTTACGGGCGGGCTGATCGCGTCCACGCTGATCGCTTTGCCGGGCGCGAGCGCGTTCTTTCACGAGGGCGTTGTCGCCTATACCGACGCCGCCAAATGCAACCGCCTTCACGTCAAGCCCGATACGATTAAGCGGCGCACGGCGGTCAGCGTGGAAACCGCCTACGAGATGGCCGTCGGATTATTGACCGACGCGGAGGCCGACCTTGTGATTGCCACGACGGGCTACGCGGGGATATCGGCGTATTTAGCGACCTTCG
>BNZQ01000157.1 GCA_026001225.1 Clostridia bacterium | reverse complement strand
AGTATGATAATGATACCCTCTATGAAAAACAACGTGTTAAGGCTACAACTGACATTGATAAGATTATCAAAAATGGTGCAAGATTAACGGCAATCGGCGTTGCGATAATTAAGGAGTGGCATTTTGTTGTGCCAAAGTATAATGACACCCGAATACTTGCGCATTTGCAAAAAAAGAAAGCTGAAGTTCTTGCCGCCAAAAAAGCTAATCCGACTGGTTTAGCATATATCGATGATGCCTTTGATGTTTTTGTGAAAGAAGCAAATGATTTTCAGATTGAAATATCACAAGTCATCAGAGCGCGTAACGGGAAAATAAAATTTGATTTTTCAGTTATGAGTATAGAAGAAATTGATTATGCCGAATGCGATTCTGCTAAGGTAGCAAACATCAAACGTAAGATGCGAGCGATTTTGCCAAGCATGGAGGAAAATGATAAAACGCGATTTGATAAAATAGTGAGCATACATATTGCCTATTACCTGCAAGGGGTAAAACTTCTCAATGAATTGCGACAGAGGATGCCGGACATTCACAAAGATATATTTGACATAAAGAAAGCATATTCAGCTGAAGTGCAGACTCAAACAAGTATGAATACTGGAAATAACAAGGCACTATTCGACAGAATAATGGATGAATTCGGAACGGCATTGCAAAGAGAAGTAGAATATCTTCACACAACGGCTATTTTAGAATTAAAACGCGACATAATTGCCGAGTGGTTGGCGGATTGTCCTATGGAGTTTGGGCTATGAGTATAATTGATGACATCAATATCCGTACCGTTACATTTACGCCGCGCCCGCTGGCGGTTCCTTTTGGTGCGCGTATCAGTTATCGGGTAGCTCAGGTTTGTTTGTTGTTGGAATATTGCGTTGCGAGAAATAGCGGTTGTTCAGAGTTGAAAGTTCAGACTATTTCCAATGCTTTATCTTCGCAGACAAGCGAAATGCGTGATTTAATAAATTACGCAAAACGTCCATCTCTCTACGTGCATTTCACACAGCGCATAGACCCTTGCGTAACAAATGCTATTGCGTTTGCGCTACGTGATGGACTCTGCGAAAGGCTAAAAAACACAAAGTATAAGATAACAAAAAAAGGACGTGACTTTGTATACTCGATTGTGTCTGATGGTGAATTACTAACACGCGAGATACGGTTACTTCAAGAGCTCGGAACTACGCTTTCAGAAGAACTTGCTGAGAGCATTGGGAGATAGAAATGTTAAAGATACAACATCTTCGAATTGTTATTCGTTCGTCACAAGGTGACTATGGTTTTGATAGTCCATTTAGTTCTGGATTAAACATTATCGCCAGCGATGATAACACGCGAGGCAAAAGCTCTATATTGCACGCAATTTATTATGCGCTTGGTTTTGAGGAGATAATTGGAGGGAAGGGTGCAAAGACATTGCAGAAAGCATACAATGATTCTCTTTATATTGAGTCTAATGGCAGTGCCAGTGCCAGCGCATTAGTTTTAGAATCAGAGGTTATTCTCGAGGTTTCAAACGGTGTTGAAACAGTAACCTTTAAGCGATTTGTGAAAAATGAAAAGGTAAAAGAAAATCTAATTTCTGTTTATCATTCAGACATCGCCAATATGTACGATAGTGAAACAACCGTTGAAGATATGTTTGTGCATATGCAGAATTCGACAATATGGCAGAGAGGTTTTCATCGGTTCTTAGAAGAATTTTTGGGCATGACGCTTCCACTTGTTCCTGCTAAC
>BNZQ01000156.1 GCA_026001225.1 Clostridia bacterium | reverse complement strand
TTGGTATCGCGTAGCCCTTTCAGCCGCTCCGCTAAAATAAATCTTGTTTCCTCGGTCATATCTGACCCTCCTTAATTTGTTGATTTAATTTTGCTGTAATATTGCCGGGCTTTCGCCCTAACTGCTGTCGTCCGCTCTCGGTTTGCCCCTAAGCATCTGATGCCAGTCGTCTACCATAAGACGGGCGATGTCGCCCTTGTGCTTTAACGCGTCGAGTACCTTTTCATCTACCGTGCCGCGAGCGACAAGGTGTATGTAAAGACACTTCTGCGTTTGCCCAATGCGATGTATCCGCGCCCGTGACTGCTCGTAGTTGGCGAAGCTGAAATCTAACGAATAGAACACCGCCACACTCGCCGCCGTAAGCGTCAAGCCCATACCCGTCGTTTGAAGCTGCCCGATAAAGACCTTGACGCTCGGGTCGGTCTGAAACCGCTCCACTTGGCTTGCTCTATCCGTTATGCCGCCGTGTATGACGGAGTAAGCCGTTTTGCTCTTTTTCAATAGCCGTTCGATAGCCTCGATTTCGGGAACGAACCGCACAAACACAACGACCTTTTTGCCCTGTTCCAAGCACTCGTCGAGAATATCCTCCAAGGCTTCCAGCTTGGCGCGGCTAATCTCCTGCACAATGCCGTTAGTGTCATCGCGGATAAAGCCGCCCGTGCATTGGCTTAACCGCAGTAGCCGTGTCAGCACATTCCGAGCCGTCACCTCGCCGCTGCTAAGCTCGGCATAGCTCTCGCGGTCAATGCCGTCATAGATAGCGCGGGCATTTCGCTCAAGCTCGATAAGGCGAACCTCGTCGATTTTGTCCGGCAGCTCCACCGCGTCCTCAATGCGTATGCGGAATGCGATACTGTGCGCTTTGGATACCAGCTCCGCCATATTCCGATACCCGACTATCTGCTTATTGCCGTAGCCGCCGATGACGGCATACCTTGCGCGGAAGGCATAAAATGAGCTGCCGAATATGCTCTCATCCACAAACCTGTACTGCGAATAGAAGTCGAGCGGGTTGTTGGTAATTGGCGTTCCCGTCAGAATAACCTTGTAGCCCGCGAGCCTGCCGATAGCGTGAACCGCCTTACTTTGCTTCGCCTGCGGGTTCTTTATCTTTGAGCTTTCATCGCACACCGCCATATCCGGCTGCCACTTGGTAATCTCGGCTTCGAGCCGCCACGCACTTTCATAATTAACGACCGCGACCTGCAAGCCGCCGCCAGTCATGTGCCGGAGCGTATCCGCCTTCCTGCCGCTGTCGCCCTCGAGTACCGCGAGCGTGTAATCGTAATCGGCAAACTTGGCGAACTCCGCCTCCCACACCCCGACAATGCTTTTAGGACAGATAATGAGCAGCCGCCGTATTTTGCCAGCAAGGTGCAACGCCCCGACTATCGCAATTGTCATAAGGCTTTTGCCCGTTCCCATATCCGCCAGAAGCGCAACGCCTTTATGCTGCCCATTGAATAAGCCGAGCGAAAAGTTGAACGCGGTTATCTGGTGGCGGTAAGGCGCGGCGCGTATCGGCATTCGCTCAATCGGCTGTATGTCCGCCGCTCCGCTCTCATTTTCGCCGAACGGCTTCACCATCGCTTTCAATTCATCGCCCAGCTCCGCGCCGAGCATTTTCAAAAGCTCGACATTCGCCACCGTAAGCGGCACAAACCACGCCTTGCTTTCCGGCTCATACCGCCTGCCCGCGATTTCTTTAATACTCTCGCGGTATAGGTAACAATCCGTAATGC
>BNZQ01000155.1 GCA_026001225.1 Clostridia bacterium | reverse complement strand
AGACGGTCGTTTCGGCGGTGACGCCGTCTACGTCGCTCAAATAGCATAAGGGCGGCGGTACCGCCGCGGCACAGGCCGCCAGGAGCGCGAGCGCGGATAATATGATTAAAATTAGACACAATTTCTTTTTCATGGTATAATTATAACACGTTATCTTATTGTTGTAAAGATAAGAGGCTATCTTATATATCACAATAACGCTAATTTTTTTTGAAACAATGAAACTCTACCTCTCCGAGACATATGCCGCCGCGTTCGAGGACGCGGTGCGGGCCGCGGACACGGATCGCGGCCTCTATATCGTCACGCCCGACCGACTGACCTTGCAGGCCGAAAAATTGGCTTTAAAGGCGCTCGGCCTGCACGGCAGCTTCGATATCGGCGTCTACGGCTTCGACCGTCTGCATTATGCGCTGACGGGGAATACCGGCGTCAAAAGTCTGCCCGTTTTGCAGGGGATATTGCTGACCGCGCGGATCGCGGCGGAGAATGCGGGGAAATTGAAATGCTTTCATAAGAGCGCGGCGTATACGGGCTTCGCGCAGAACGTATATCGGGTCCTTTCGGGTTTCAAGGCCGCCCGCGTCGGCTCGGAGGCGTTGACCGTCGGCATCCGGGACGAGGCTCTCAAACGGAAATTGGCCGATATCGCTTTAATTTACGGCGAATACGAGCGGGCCAAAGCGGGCGTCGATATCCACGACCGCCTGAAAACGACCGCCGCCCTGCTCGCGGGCGGGCTTTTGCGCGGCGCGGAATTGCTGTACGCGGGCTTTGATGAGCTCTCGCGCGCGGAGCTTGAAACGGCCCTTGCCGCCGAAACGGGCGGGGCGCGGGTGAGCGTCGCCTGCGCGCGCGGCGCGCGGTTAGAGCGGCGGCTCGCCGAATACGAACCGGAGATTATCAATGCACAATTCGTGGTCAGTGGCTGGTTAAAGGGAGCAGGGAACAGGGGACAGAGAACAGGGAACAGGGAACAGGGGACAGGGATCTGGCGGCATTCTTTCGTGGGTGAAGAAGTTCCCTCGGCACAAGGCAATGCGCAATTAAAGGGGTGTCATTCTTCAGAATGCGAAGAATCCCAACCGAATAAGGACAAAACCGCAGAAGAATTCCCCTCCGTCGGAGGGGTGTCCGCGAAGCGGACGGGGTGGCAATCCGAGGAATGTGAATGGCAAAAGAATAAAACCGACACTTGTCCCTTGCCCCTTGTCCACTGTCAACTGACGGATAACGATCTCGAATCGATCCGCCGAGCCGCGGATCTGATCGATTCCTATATCCGTTCGGGATACCGTTATCGGGATATCGCGGTCTTGTCGGGGAACCTGCAAGCCTCCGCGCCCGATATCGCGCGGGTATTCGCGAGGGCGGGGATCAGCTTCTTTTTGGACAGACCCCGCGATTTGACCGCGCATCCCTTTTACGGCTATGTGTCGGCGGGCTTGGCCGCGGTCCAAAACAATCTCGGAGCCGCCGAGCTGCGCGCCTTTTTAAAGAATCCCTATTTTCCCCTGCCGGACGCGGACAAAGAAAAATTTGAAAATTTCATTCTGTATTTGGGCGCGGACCGTAACCGGTTTAAAAAAGCCTTTGCCGCAAATCCGGCGGACAAGCGGTTTCCTGAAATTCAGGCGTTCGCGCCCGACGCGGAGAAGATCCGCGTCGGACTGTTGAATGCGTTGGACGGCTTGACGGCGGGCGGAGATATCGGCGGAAATCTAAAACGCCTTTTGGAAAGCACGGCGTTTCAAAAAATCACGGAGGATTTGGCCGCGCGCGCGCCCTACAAG
>BNZQ01000154.1 GCA_026001225.1 Clostridia bacterium | reverse complement strand
GGCTTATACACTATCAATTTGAAACTATCCACCCGTTTCTTGACGGTAACGGGCGGGTCGGCAGGCTTTTGATTACCTTGTTCTTAATGCAGAAAGGTGTACTCCGAAGCCCCGCTCTGTATATCTCGTACTTCCTTAAAAAGAACCGTGTCGAATATTACGACCGTTTGAGCGAGGTTCGACGCACGGGTAATTACGAGCAATGGGTTAAGTTTTTTTTGCAGGCTGTTTATGAATCTGCGGAGGACGCGCTCATCGCTATCGAAAAGCTATCCGCGCTGCGCGAAAAAAACACCGCGCTTATCGGCACAGCGGGCAGAGCCTCCAAAAATCTTATACGGCTTTTCAATTATTTAGAGGAAAATCCGATTATAGAAATCTCTAAAACTGCGACCGCGCTCAATTTAAGCTTTAACGCCGCAAGCCTTGCCATAGGCAAACTTTGCGACATGGGGATATTGTCGCAGTCCTCCGAGGGCCGCCGCAACCGCATTTTCTCTTACGAAGCATATCTTGAAATCTTGCGCGACGGCACTTAAAAAATCGTTATTCCATTTCACTCTCATAGCCTCCTTGTATGAAAATATGTTAAAATATAAGCGGATATCGAATTATGAAAACATTGACCGCTTATACGACTTTAACGGGCGACGCCGCGCGCGCCGCGGGCGAGCTTGCCGCCCAAATGGACAAGGACAGCCTTTTCGCGAAGTACGGCGTCGCGCTCGCCTTCTGCGACCCCGACGATTCCGCCGAAACCGCGTTGGCCGAGCTTGCCAATCTCCTCCCCTTCCCCGTGATCGGCTGCACCTCGATCGGACTTTTCCACAGGCAGTACGGCTTTACCGAGCCGGCCGTCTCGGTCACCGTTTTGGCCGCCGACGACTGCCGGTTCAATATCGCTTTGAGCGAGCCGCTGACGGCCGACAACGCGGCTTCCGAATTGAAGCGCGCCTATGAAACCGCCAGAAACGCCACGCGCTTTCGCGCGAAAGCCGTGTTCGCGCTGTCCTGCCCGAATCCGTCAATTCCGATCGGGCGCATCGCGGACGCCCTGTCCTCCGCCACGGGCAACGACGACGCCCCCGTTTTCGGCGGCCTGTCCACCCCGAACGGCGTCAACAATACGGTCGGCGTTTGGTACGGCGGACGGTTTCATACCGACCGCGCCGCCGTGCTTGTGCTCAGCGGGAACTGCAAGCCCGCGTTCGCCTCGCGCACGGTCATGTATCACTCCGGCGAGCAAAAGCGCATGGTCACAAAGGCCGAGGGCAACCGCGTTTACAAGGTCGGCGACGCGGACTTTGCGGACTATTTACGGCAATGCGGTTTGAGCTTTACAAAGGCCGATATCAAAAAGCAGCCCTTCTTTTTCAACGTCAATCCGCTGTCGATCGAAATTCCCGCCCAAAAGAAAACGTCGGTCCAAACGATTTTCGGGTTGGACGCGGACACGGGCGCGGGCATTCTGCCCGACAGAGTCCCCGAGGGCGCGTTGGTGAATTTGGGAATCCTGCGCAAGATCGATATCGACGCCTCCTCCCGCGCCGCCATATCCGACCTATTGGCCCTTGTCAAGGAAAACGAAAAGGACGGCTATAAATATTCCTCGATTTTTTATCTTTCCTCGATCAGCCGCTACTTCGCCCTGATTCCGAAGCATAAGGAAAATTTAAAAGCCCTCTTTTCGACCGCGCCCAAGGACGCGGTTTTAAGCGGCTTTTACGCGTGGGGCCAATTCTGCCCCATTCCCGACAAGCGCGGCAGAAACGAGCCCGCCACCCACTCGGCTGCCGTCACGCTGATGGCCTTATAAGTCGGCAAAATAAGTCA
>BNZQ01000153.1 GCA_026001225.1 Clostridia bacterium | reverse complement strand
ACGTCGCGGCATATGCCGTCCCGCTCTGCGCGTACGTAGGCTTCGTCCCCGGTACGTCAAACGTATATCCCGCCGCAAGCGTCGCGCTCCCGATAGTAGCGCCGTAAATGATTCCCACCGCCGACGGCGTTCCGAATAGCGAGTCCGCTTTCGCCACGTTCACCGTTATCGTTCCCGTTGCGGGCTTGTAGTTGGCCGTGTCGTTGTCCGTATAGAACGTCGCGGCATATGCCGTCCCGCTCTGCGCGTACGTAGGCTTCGTCCCCGGTACGTCAAACGTGTATCCCGCCGCAAGCGTAGCGCTCCCGATAGTAGCGCCGTAAATGATTCCCACCGCCGGCGGATTCCCGAATACCGAGTCCGCTTTCGTCACGTTGACCGTTACCGTCGTTGTAGCCGGATTGTAGTTTACCGCATCGGCAGGGGTAAACGTTACGCTGTACCCGCCGTTCACCACCGTCGGCACGATTGTGTCCGTCGTCCACGCAAAACTTCCCGCCACGCTTGCCGCGCCGCCGCTTAACGCGCTGTCCGCCAGCGTCTGCCCGTACGTTATCCCTCCCGCAACGGGCGCCGCCGTGATGCTCGGCGTCGCCTTGCCGACCGTTACCGTTACCGTCGTTGTCACCGTGTTATAGTATGTCGTGTCCGTAGGCGTAAACGTCACGCCGTACGCGTTCCCGCTCTGCGCCGCCGTCGGCGCGGTCGTTTTCGTCGTCCACGCAAAACTTCCCGCCACGCTTGCCGCGCCGCCGCTTAACGCGCTGTCCGCCAACGTCTGCCCGTAGGTTATCCCTCCCGCAACGGGCGCCGCCGTGATGATCGGCGTCGCCTTGGTCACCGTCAGCGTATAGGTCGCCTTTGCCAAAGCGTAGGTATCGTCGGCCGCCTTTACCGCCGTAACGATAATCGTCCCCAAATTCGTCACGTTCGTGATTGCGCCGGTCGCCGGGTCGATAACCGCCGCGCCCGTGCCGCCCGTGATCGAATACGTGACCTCGCCATCGCCGCTGCCGCCCGTCGGCGTTTGCGTATAGTTGAACGACGGCGACCACGCTTGCGCGGGGGCGGCGGTCGTGAACGACAGCGCGTCCTGCTCCTTTCTGAACGAAGTGGACGCAAGACTGATGCGGAACGCGGCGCGGGAGTACAGGGTGTCCTCAATATACAGGTCGAACCACCTCACGGTGGAGTCGTTGTAAAGTCTTTGCGTACTGATCCCATTATTCGTATTAAAGTTGCCCGTTGAGCGAGTCCACCAACCGGTGGAATAAAAATCTTCGAGCAAAAGATTCACCTCGACCGCACTCAGCCAATGGAATACGCCCGTTACGGGGCGATCGGTCGCATCGGTTTCACGGTCGGTCTTATAATCGTTAACCGTCGTCTGAACAAGGCCGTTCAAGCCATTTGCCGAGTAATTATAAACCGACGGATTCTCCGTCAAACCCGGCGCGGGACCGCCGAGCGTCGCCGTTACAAGCGGCGGGCCGCCGAGTGACGGCACGGCGGGAAACAGCGTCGCCGTATCGTCGCCCGCCGCGAAATCTGCTCCGACGTGCAAGCCCGTTTCGCTCTCTTTCGAATAGCCCAGCACGTGGTATTTGTACCCGTCCGACATTGTGACGGTCGAGTTTAAAGATATCCCTATGAGCGCGGGGTCATATACTTTTTTGATCGCGGGGGAGGAAAGACTGATGCGGAAAGCGGGGCGGGAGCGCCACGCATAACCTATGTTCTCCTCGATAGCGTTTATATAGAGAAGGGTACCATATCTGGCGCTCACCGCATGCGCGCATCTGCTATAATTATTGGCGGTGGTCGACGTGCGGAGCCAC
>BNZQ01000152.1 GCA_026001225.1 Clostridia bacterium | reverse complement strand
GTTTTCTTTACTCTTTTAAAAGCTGACCACTGACCACGATTCACTGTCCACTGATTACCGGCCGCTCTTTTTCGCTTTCTTGATCAGCAACTGCAATATCTGCACCGCGTTGGTGGCCGCGCCCTTGCGGATATTGTCCGCGACGACCCACAGGTTCGCGCCGTACTTCACCGAATCGTCCACGCGGACGCGGCCCACGTACACCTCGTCGTGATCCTCGGCCTCGATCGGCAAGGGATAGACGCCGCTGTCGGGATCGTCGCGCAAGACCACGCCGGGGGCTTTCGACAAAACCTCGCGCATACTTTCCACGGTGACGGGGCGTTTGAATTCGGCGTTGATGCTTTCGCTGTGCCCGTGAAAGACGGGGACGCGCACGGTGGTGGCGGTGACTTTCAGATCGGGCAAGCCCATGATCTTGCGCGTTTCGTCTATCATTTTGTGCTCTTCCTTGGTATAGCCGTCGGGACAGAACACGTCGATTTGCGGAATGACGTCGCCGAAAATCGGCTTAGGGAATTTCTTCGGGGGGTTGCCTTTGATCCCCTCGGCCAAATCCTCGTACCCTTGCTGGCCCGCGCCGCTGACCGCCTGATAGGTGGAGTACACGACGCGCTTTAATTTAAACTTTTTATGTAACGGCGCCAGCGCGACGACGGCTTGTATCGTGCTGCAGTTCGGGTTGGCGACGATCCCCTTGTGCCAATCGAGGTCTTTGGGGTTGACCTCGGGCACGACGAGCGGAACGGCGGGGTCCATGCGCCAACAGCTCGAATTGTCGATCACCGTGATTCCGTTTTGCGCGAACACGGGCGCGAACTCCTTGGACACCGCGCCGCCCGCCGAAAACAGGGCGTAGTGCAAATTTTTACCCGAAATGTTTTCGCGGGTCAGTTCGATCACGGTGTGGGTTTTGCCCATGAATTCGACCGTTTTGCCCGCGCTGTTTTTGGAAGCGAACAAATAGTATTTGTCTATCGGCAACCGCCGTTCCTCTAAAACCTTTAAAAATTTGCGTCCCACCATGCCGGTGGCGCCCACAATCGCGACATTGTACCTCATTGTACGGTCTCCTTTTTTATTTTTGCGGGAAAACTTTTCGTATAGAATATCGATGAGTATATGTTTTATCATAAAGCCGCGTATTTGTCAAAACAATTTTTACGATTTCTTTTTATTCCGAAAACTTTTATGCGGATACTGCGCGCTCTTATTTGTCGACGCGCAAAATTTCTCGTGGATTTTTTTGGAGATTTCCGAAAAAACGGCGGACAATGCGCTTGTTTTGGTACATGCATTATGGTATACTGTAATCGGCGCTATGGAAAGAAAATCCAATAGACTGTTGAACGCATTGCGTTTACGAGGTTTTGAAACGGTACTCCGACGCGGAGCATACCTTGACGCAGAAAGAGATTATCGAAAGGCTCGATAAGGACTTTTCCATGCCGTGCGAACGCCAAGCCATTCGGAATCATGTCGACGCGCTGATAGACTTCGGTTACGATATAGCCCTGCCCGACGAGGGCGGGTATTATTTAAGGGAGCGCGCGTTTGACGACAGCGAGCTGCGGCTTTTGATCGACGGCGTTTTGGTGGCGCGGCATATCCCAAAAAGTCAAGCGAAAGAATTGATTAATAAATTACCCGCGCTTTCCAATTGCTTTTTTAAAAAGCGCACGGCTTATATCTATCCGCTCGACGGCCTTTCGGGGCACGACGGCAACGCGCTGTTTTACAATATAGCGGTGATCGACGACGCGATCGCGGCCTGCAAAAAGCTTTCGTTCCGTTACAATAAATACGGTGTCGATAAAAAACTGCACGCGACGAGGGAGCATATTGTCAGCCCC
>BNZQ01000151.1 GCA_026001225.1 Clostridia bacterium | reverse complement strand
GCGGAAATGCCTTGTTGCTCGACTGCGGCGCGAACATGGATTGCAAGCCCTTGTATTTGGCGCACTTCGCGCTGATGGGGTCGGCGTACATGCGCGCGGTTTACGGAATCGAGAAGCCGCGCGTGGCCTTGCTTTCGGTGGGCACCGAGGACAAAAAGGGCAACGAACAGTCCAAGGCGGCGTTTGCGATTCTGAAAAGCCTGTCCGATCCGGCCTTGCCCGCGCCGCTGAATTTCGTGGGCAACATGGAGGCGCGGGACTGCTTGTCGGGCGATTATGACGTTTTAGTTGCGGACGGCTATGTCGGCAACGTCGCGTTAAAGAGCATGGAGGGCGCGATGAACGCCGTCTTGAAGCTCTTAAAGCAAGCCTTAAAATCCAGCTTGAAAACCAAAATCGGCGGCGCGCTGATTCAAAAGGATTTGAAAAAAGCGCTCGGCCGTATGGATTACACGAAAACGGGCGGCGCGCCGTTTTTGGGGATTGAAAAGATTATCGTCAAGGGCCACGGCTCCTCGAAAGCGGAAACCGTTTGCGCGGCGATTTTGCAAGCCAAACGCGAAGCGGGCGGCGGCGTGATCGCCGCGATCAAGTCGGCTTTAAAGGATATACCGCCGATCGACGCCGAATAACGAATATAGAATCGTTTCGGATAGGCTTCAAATGGCGGTTTGAGGTTTACCCGAAAATATTGCTCCGACTATATCGGAGAGGCAATAACTTTTGGAGAGGCGGAAATGCAAGATCAAGTGATTGCCGAGCGTTGGGGAACAAGTTGTTGCATTGCTCTTTGGAGTTGTGCGACTGTCCTGACCGGCCTTACAATCATCGGGTTTATTTTCGCGTCCGACATTTTCGCCCACATAAACATCGATGCAGCAAGCTTAATCGCGGGCGTCGCCTTTTTCCAATGCGCGAAACGTGTGTTGCCGCGCTGTTTGGAAATTTTTCTTTTCGGAACCGCCATTGTCAGTTCACTCCTTTTCTCTGTCGCCTTTTTCCTTTTACGATTCCGCATAGAACCATTTATAAGGAAGAAGAAACCGACAGTTTTCTTTTTTTGGCCGGACAACTTTCTTTTGACGGCCACCCTTGACGGGCAACCTCAAAGAAAAATGTCCGGGATTTTGGTGATCCGCCCGGGAATCGAACCCGGGACACCGTGATTAAAAGTCACGTGCTCTACCAGCTGAGCTAGCGGATCGCAAAATAACCTATATATTGTACAGGATTTCCCGCCGTTTGGCAAGCGTTTTTTCGCCGTTTGCCTTTATCGTCCTTTATCGTCCTCAATGAGGCTCCGCAACGCCCCGACCGCGGCGGCGTACATGCGCGAGGCGTCGTGAAACTCCGACGCGTCGCCGTAAGCCTTTTTACGCTCCTCGTTCCAAATGCAGAGCAGCAGCGCGCCCGTCCGCACCCGCAACACCGATCCCAAGCAGAACAGAGCCGCGCATTCCATTTCGCTGACCAATACGCCCGTCCGCTTGTAGATTTCCCACAGCTCCGTCAGCCGCTCGCGCATCGGCATCCGTTCGGGTTCGAGCTCGCCGTAAAAAGAATCCTTGCTTTGCACGACGCCGATATGACGGGACAGCTTCGCGGAATCGACCGCTCGCCGCAACGCCGTCACGACCGAAAAATCGGCGGCGGCGGGGAAAAATTCAGGTAAATATTCCTTGGTCGTCCCCTCCTGCCGGATCGCGGCGGTCGGGATCACGAGGTCGCCCGCTTTTACGTCGAGATCGATCCCGCCCGACGTACCCACACGGATAAAGGTCTTGACGCCAAGCTTTACGAGTTCCTCGACGCCGATCGCCATCGACGGGCCGCCGATCCCCACCGACATCACGTTGACCTTCGCGCCGTCCAAC
>BNZQ01000150.1 GCA_026001225.1 Clostridia bacterium | reverse complement strand
CCGGCATAAACTGCAAAAAGGCAAACGTACCGTCGGCAGTCTTTTGAATATATCCGCCCGACAAAGATTCCTCTTTAAGTTTTATGTACAGTATATAATCCTTGTTTAACTTGGTTTTCAAGGCGGTTACGGTGTTGTTTTCCACCTTTATCGAATGACTCGGCGAATGGATGTCCGCTATTTTTAGAGCCTGATCGATATTAACGGTTATATCCGCGGTGTAGTCCAATTCCTTTTTGTAGGTTTGCCTTGCCGTAATTCGGTCGTTGTAGCGCGGCGCGACCACGGTGGGAATCCGTACCTCGACGGTGTTGTCCGTTATGTCGTGCGCGTCTATATAGGAAAGCGCAATCTCGACTTTTTCGCCCTCCGCGACCTTTCCCAAGGTAACTCTGAAAACATTGCCGTCTTCGCGGTCAAAAAGATACGCGGAATCGCCCCTCGTTATAGCGCGTTGATACTCCTTTTTGGCCTGCGCCTTTTCTTTAACAATGCCCTTGATCATTTTGTCGCCGATTTTTGCGCTGAAACTATAAACGCTCGCCGACCGCGAAAGCGGGAACGTATAAAATACCTCCAACACCTTTCCGCTGTTGTTTTCATACCGTTGGCTAACGGCAAACAGTCCGAACCGGCCGAGTACCTCGCCCGTAATGTTTACGCCTTTCAACGCAAGCGACTCTGTTAAGTCTGTCCATACTTGTTTTTTCATTGTAAATCTCCCTTTGATTTTTATTTTCGTTATTTGTGATACTCGCTCGGTTTGCTCTAAAAACATCACAATACTATTATACAAAAATGAACGTACCAATTTTCGCCCGCTGAAAAAAGTTTTAATTTCTTATCAAATAGTTTATCTATTTTATTTCGTTGAAATTTCAATCCTCCAGCATTACAGATTCTTTTTCAGAATTTGTGATACTCGCTCGGTTCGCTTTAAAAACCTCACAACACTATTATACAAAAATGAACGTACCAATTTTCGCCCGCTAAAAAAGTTTAAAAAAAGTTTACAGATTCTTTTTCATAGTATCCGCATTGAGATTTTTTTGCTGTGCAAGCAGTTTGTCAATCATCAATTCTTTGATACCGTCGGTCAAAACCGATTCTTTAATCATAGTTATCAGGATTTCGCTTTCTTGTTTGGTAAACTTATCGCTTTCAAGGTAATACCCTTTCCCTTTCGCAAAAATAATTTTATAGCCTGCGGCGATTAGAAGTTTTATGTGCCGTCCTATGGTTTTTCTGTCGCACCAAATGGCAAGATTCAACGCGCCTCCGACATCATTCACCATTTTGGCAAGGCTGGCTTGTCTTATCGGGTTTTGCTCGTCGCTCATTTGTTCAAGGGCTTTCAATACAAGCAAGAGCGCAATCCTTTTGTTCCCTTGCCTGCCGTTTGGTTTTCTTGTGTTTTTTTCTTTCATTTCTTTCTCTTTTATCCCCGGTATATAAAATTCCTCTTAAATACCCTCCGGATAATGATCGCTTATTTTTTTATAAACCGTGCATCCTGTTTTCCGTTCGGAAATTTTATATACGCCCAAGAATCTATAATAGCCGTCTTTATCCAAATAGAAAACGATTCTATCCGACTTGAAGTAGCCGGGCGGGGCGTTTTTAAAGGTTTGTTCGATCGTGTCGCCGAATATATCGCACCACCAATTCCCGTCGGACTTTTTCGAGGATTTATTACTGGCATAGATAAACCATACGTCGCGCTTCCTTTCCGCGTCGGCATTCTTTGCATTAAAAAGGCCGCCGAAACCAAATTTGCCGGCCTGCAATTTGTCCCAACCGAACGCGTCGCAAAGTTTTTTATAAACGTCACGCGCATTTGTGCCGCAGAAGTCTCCGCTTGAAAGCGATAAGTTTACCAAACAAGAAAGCGAAATCCTGATAACT
>BNZQ01000149.1 GCA_026001225.1 Clostridia bacterium | reverse complement strand
TGAAAAGACCTCCTCTAAATGCACCCTTAAAAAGAACAACGGCAAGGCGGGAATCAACATTAAACAAGACGGATTTATCAACGCTTTGCGCGGCCGCATCATTTTACGGTCGCCGGTAATAATATAGACGCCCAACGTCCAAAGCAGGATATTGAAGGTCACGTTGTTCACGGCCGCGTAGATCAGCGCGGCGGGCAACAGGGCGGACAGGTCGGGATTTCCTCTCATAACCGCGGAAATAAAGGGAATGCCGATAAAGCCGATATTGCCGAAAATAGAAGCGAACGTATAGACGCGCGCCGAGTCGGGCTTTTTACTCCGTATGTAGCACAGCTTGACGACAAAAAAGAACACGACCATGCCGACGAGAGAAAATAAGAACGTATACCCCATGCCTTTCAGCAAGCCGGGGTCGAGCGGGTCGGGACTTTCGCCCGGAACATAGAAAAACGCTTTCAGAATCAACGCGGGCTGGCAGACGTACAGCAAAATACTGACCATACTACTGACGGAAACCTTGTAAATCATCTTGCATTTACGCAGGATATAACCGGGAATCAGCAACGCGACCAACGCGACGATCGAATACAATACATTTAAAAACATCATGATGATTTTAATTGCCCGAGGGCCGATGCAAGCGGCCGCCGACAGGCGGACATTTGATATCGGACGAGGGGTAATGCCATATATGTGCCCCGCGCCGATAGGGGCGGCGAATGGCAACAAGCCGTTCGAGGTTCGCGCAAGCGAACGGCACATATATTATAACATAACTTTCATATATATAGGTACTGAATTTAAACAAGATAAAAGCTGAAAATTGAAAACTGAAAATTTCGGAGGAATATCATGAATTTAAGCGATCTGTTGGGAAAGCCCTTGATCAGTCTGTACGAAGGGCGCTTGGAGGGCGTGATCAAAAACGCGGTCTTTGAAAAGCCCTTGAAAAAGGCCCTGTGGCTGATCCTGTTCGACGAGCGCGACGAAACCTGTGAGGAAAAGGCGCTCGCCCCCGCCGACGTATACTCGATAGGCGAAAACGCCGTGATGATCAAGAGCGGACGCGCCCTGAAAGACGCCCGAACAATCGACTTTTCCGAAAACAATCCGATCAACCGCCCGATCTATACCGCGGGCGGAAAGCTTTTGGGCACGGTCGAGGACGTTATTTTCGGGCCGAAATACACCGCCGAAGCGCTGATCTATGCGTCCGGCCAACAGATGCTCGTAAAGGACGTCTTGACCGCGGGCGCGGATATCGTCGCGATCGGCGACGGTGAACCGGATCGGAAGACCGTGAAGCCGTTCCGCCCCGCCGCGAACCGGACGCCCAAACCGAAGCCCAAGGATAAAGCGCGCGTCGTGAAAACGTTGAACGAACAAACCGAGGCGCAACAGCCGCAGCTGCCCGAACTATACGTTTATGATCCGGAACCGGCGATCGGCATCGCTACGCCGTTCAAAAATCCCGTCGCGGAAAAGCCGCAAGCCTCCGAGGAGAAACAACCGGATCCCGCGCCGACGGCCGAACCGTTGAAAATGATCGCGGCGGAGCGCGTCACGGTAGACCAAACGGCAAACGGGGAGGCAAACGAAACGATACGCGAAACGCCGTATACCGCGCCGAAAACCGAAACCGCGCAATTCAGAATCGTACCCGTCCCCGCGGATTACGACAAAACGGCGATAGAAAAAACAGAAACGGAGGATAGCGCGGACACAGAAGCGCGCGTGATCATAGACGACGGAAAAAATATCGAGGTTTGGCCGCACGAAACCGACCATATCCCCGAACGGATCGTCGCGGGCTACGGCTTTCTGTTGGGCCGCCGCGTGACGCGAACCATTCACAACGGCCGCGACGAGGAAATTATCCGCGCGAATCAAACGATCCGCGCACGCACGGTGGAAACCGCGCGAAAATTCGGGCGGTTGGTCGAACTGACAAAATATTCGGAATGAAAAAAGCGAAAGTTTCTAAA
>BNZQ01000148.1 GCA_026001225.1 Clostridia bacterium | reverse complement strand
TCTCGGTCAAGCGCATCGAGCCCTACGAGCAGGATCTATCCTACCGTTTGGCTTCGCGCCACGGCGTGCGCATCGAGACGCCCATTCCCGGCAAGACGGCCGTCGGCATCGAGGTACCCAACGATAATATCGGGATCGTCGGCCTCAAAGAGATTTTGGAGAGCAAGGAGTTTGTGTCCTCGAACGCGCCCCTCACCTTCGCTCTCGGCAAAGATATCGGCGGCGATAAGATCGTGTGCAACCTCGCCAAGATGCCGCACCTCCTGATCGCGGGCGCGACCGGCAGCGGCAAATCCGCCTGCCTCAATTCCCTGATCACAAGCATGATCTATAAGACCTCGCCCGACGATTTGCGCTTGATTCTGATCGACCCCAAGCGCGTGGAGTTCTCCAACTACGCCGGTTTGCCGCACCTCATGCTGCCCGAAGTCGTGACCGACTGCGATAAGGCGATCAACGCCTTTAATTGGGCGATCAACGAAATGGAGCGGCGATACGTGCTATTCAATTCCTTGCGTGTGCGCAATATCGGGGACTATAACGGCGGCGAAGCGGTGAGAAGCGGGCGGGAAAATAAGATTCCCTATATCGTTATCATCGTGGACGAGCTGGCCGATCTGATGTTGACGGCCAAACGCGAGGTCGAGGACCGTATCCGCAATTTGGCGCAGAAGGCGCGCGCCGCCGGTATCCATTTGGTGCTGGCGACGCAAAGGCCCTCCGTGGACGTTATCACCGGCACGATCAAGGCGAATCTGCCGAGCAGAATCGCTTTTGCCGTCACCAACTTCGCCGATTCCAAAACCATTTTGGATCAGGGCGGCGCGGATAAACTGCTCGGTCGCGGCGATATGCTGTATTCGCCGCTGGACGCGCCGGAGCCGAAGCGCATTCAGGGCGCGTATGTGACCGGCGACGAGGTCAACGCGATTTTGGAATACGTCCGCGAAAACAATCCTTGCGTGTACGACGAAACCGTTTCGCAGATGATCAACTCGGTCAAAAAGCAGGAGGAGGACACGGAGGCCGCCGCGGAAACGGATGCGGCCGACGAGGATCAGCTGCTCGGCGAGGCCGTCAAGCTGGTCATCGAGAACGGGCAGGCGTCCATTTCCATGGTACAGCGGCGGTTCTGCGTGGGCTATGCGCGCGCGGCGCGGCTGATCGACCAAATGGAACTGCGCAAGTATATCTCGCCGTTCGAGGGCAGCAAGCCCCGGCAGGTGTTTATTACGATGGACGAATGGCGGCAGATTTTCGGGTCTTAAAGGACATGCATCGGCAGAGGCGGGCTACGTTTGGTTTGCCGCTTTGGTCATGCAGGGAACTACATTCCCTCGCGGCTCACCAACTGTTGCCCGTCTCTGCCGCGCCTGTCCTTTAAGACTACATGAGAATAATAAGGATTTAAGGCAGGATATAACGGAAAAATGTTAGTCGGCATCGTGTCGCTCGGGTGCGATAAAAACCGCGTGGATACCGAAAAAATGTTAGGGTATTTGACGGAAGCGGGTCACACGATCACGCCCGATCCCGCGGCTGCCGAAGCTATTATCGTCAATACCTGCGCCTTTATCTCGCGGGCGCGGCGGGAATCCGTGGACGCGATTTTAGAGATGGCCGAGTATAAAAAGACCGGCCGACTGCAATATTTGATCGTTTCCGGCTGCCTGTCCCAAATGTACGGCTCGTTGGCCGCCGAATTGCCCGAAGCGGACGCCTTTATCGGCACGGACGGGTACGAGAGGATCGGGGCGGTCATTGCGGGATTAGAAAACAAGGGACAAGTAAAGGACGGTAGCAATGCGCAATTAAAGATAATGGGTAACGGGGAATCCCTGCCGGAGCAAGACACGGGGAAGAAATCCGAAAGTGTGAATTGTAAGCGCGTGTTGACCACGCCCGATCATTACGCCTATTTGAAAATTGCCGAGGGTTGCGACAACCGCTGTACATACTGCACGATCCCGCGGATCAAGGGGTCTTACCGCTCGGCGGATTTTGACGGACTGCTGTTTGAAGCGAACAAGTTAGCGGAGAACGGCGTCAAGGAATTGATCCTCGTT
>BNZQ01000147.1 GCA_026001225.1 Clostridia bacterium | reverse complement strand
TTTACAACTTTACAAAGACAGGCTGAACGACATGAAGGCCGCCCTGCTTGCGTATCAAGGGGCGAACGGTACGGGCGGGCTGGTCGGCGCGTACAACGATCTGAAAACCGCCTACGGCGCGGATTTTGCGAACGCGAAAGCAGACGACAATCATATCATCGATCTGCAAGCGTTCTTAACCAAAATTAACACGTTTTTGGGTACCGATAACGGTTTCCTACGGTGGGATTTATATTTGGAACCGGACATGGACAATGCCAATTTCGGCAAGGCGTTGACGGCGTTGAAGGCCGACCTGTACGGAACCGACGGCACGGACGGGCTGATCGGGCTTTTGCAGGATATCAAGGCGGCGGCGGACGGCTTGGAGGCGGATTTGGATGCGTTGGGGAGCAAGACATACACGACCGTAAATCGCGACGACTATGCTTTGGTGGTACTCGCAAACGAGCGTTATTTGTTTTTGAAGACCTACTATGACGCAAAGACACGCTTGACCGACGCTCAGCGGACACTTCATTATTCGCGGGCGCGGCTCAAATATCTTGCCAACGGCAAGGACAATATCGAGAAAGCGAACATGCGGTACGAATGGTACGGGGCGGTTTTCAACGGCAAGTCCTTGGCCGACCTGATCGACGCCGATCTCTACGTTGCTTTTACTATGCAATGGGGAACATCGGCAACGACGGGCGACGGCAATACATACGCCGTGACGCCGAATCTGCTCCGAATGGGCTTCTACATCCGCGACGGCGTGGCGTTCGAATCGGGCGGCGGCACGTTAGTAATAGGCTTGAACGGCTATAAGACGCAGTCGTACTACGGCTGTTTGACCGTCGCTCAAAAGGGCGACGTGGAGACGTGGATCGAGCTTTGCGCCGCCGCCGACGTTTACAGGGGCTTTCAGGCCAAATATTCGGCCTATTACTACAATTCCGATTTCGATAAGAGCCTGCCGCCCTCTACCTTGGACAAGGGAAAGGCCTATAAGGCGGATATTCCCGCTATGGGGGCGTATTTAACGGTCAACACAACGCGGCTGTCCGCGACGCAGAAAACCGACCTGCAACATTGGATCGATTGGTGCGGCGCGGCCTACGCGCCCATGGAAGCGGCTTATTTATTGTACGAGATCTTTCAGGCGCAGTACGATTATATGATCTTAACCTACGGCTCGAAAAACGATTCGAGCAATCCGCTCCCGAATCTCATCGACGTAAAGATCGGCGCGTCGGCGGATCTGAAACGCTATTTAAACGCGGCGGACGAATTCAAACGGATCGGCGGGGAACAATATTTCACGCTGTCAATGGAGTCGGTTTTCGCCGGTCAATACAATTTGGTGAAAAATACCTACGGGCCGTTGAAAGACGCCGAGGACGTTTTTTCGACGATCGCGAAGCTGCTCGATAAAGCCTTTGCGGAAGAAACGTTTAAAGACACGGGTAACGGTTTGGATTTCAGCCCCAAAAAACTGATCGACTGGTTGCGAAGCGCGTTGCCTACGAACGGTTCGGGCATGTCGGCTTACGCGACGCCCGCCCAAATTCAGGCGTTGGCGGCGTCCAACGTCTCCGCGTTCGCAAGCTTTGACGATTATTACGCGTTGGCTGACGCGCTCATTGCCGCCCGCGCCGCCAAATCCGCATTGGATCAAAAATACGCGGGCGAGTTTGTCACCGCTTACGGTCAGACAAAGACCTGGCCGGCCTTTTATTTCGAGAAGTATCCCGACACGCACGTATCCCCGTCGTACTATTACCCGTCCTTTCAATCCATCTTCAATAACTTCCTCACGGCGGCGGATGACATTGTTACCGAGTTCGAGCGGGATCCCCGCTTTCAACTGTATTTGCGCATGAAGGGCTTGCTGGATACGGATTTGAATTTCAGTAACGGCGCGTACTTTACGGACGAGGGCGCTTTCAAGGCGCAATACAACGCGTTGCAAGCGGATATCGAGGCTTTGAGCGCGGACACGAATGCCGGCGACAGAACGTATTATCAATATTTCCTCAAATCCGACTTATATAAGGTCAAATTTTTAATCGACCTGCCCGACGCCGTCGCCGACGTGAAAGCGGCCTATGAG
>BNZQ01000146.1 GCA_026001225.1 Clostridia bacterium | reverse complement strand
TTTATCATAAAAAGTGAACGCTGTCAAGAGTACAAACGAAAACAAGACTGTTTTGACAATGAAAATTATTTCGCCTTGGAGCCGTCCTCGTTTTCCAGACCGAATAAATAATCCGTCGTCACGTCGAAGAACAGCGCCAATCGCACGGTCGTTTCCTGATCGGGCTCAAAGTACCCGTTTTCCCACCTCGAAATATTTTGTTTGGACGTATTCAAAACTTGCGCCAATTCTTTTTGCCCTAAATTCCGCTCTTGCCGCAAGTCTTTTATCCGCATTCCGAACACTTTCATTCCAAGTTACCCGACAGTCGTGGTTTTGTGATATAGGATATAAAATAACAGAAAATGTGACAAGTCGCTTGACAATCGCATTTTATGTGACTACACTGTACGATGCGCGGAGGCGGAGGTTTTTATGTGCGAACGAAATTTATTTGGCGTTTCGCCCGATATTCGGGTAGAATCGCTTGACAGATGTGTGTTTATACGTATATAATAAAAAACTCTCACATATAAATAGTAGTATTTATTGTTATCAGAGATAGGATTTATAGGATTAGTATGATTATTGCCGTTACAATCGCGACCATGGCCGCGCTGTTGATTCTCGTCGGGGAAGGGGCCGTCCTGTTAAAGCGGGGCTCCCGGCCCGCGCCCATCCGGGACGAATCGGACGAAAACACGTGGTCGCCGGAGGAATTGGTGGCTTTGGCCGCGCAGTCGGAGGCTTTGCCCGAAACCGACGCGCGGGACGGGGCCGAAACCGCCGCCGCTTACGACGAACCTCTATCGGAATCCGGCGGCGAAGCCGCATCGGCGGACGCTTACGGCGACCCGCGATACGAGGACGCATACGAACTGCCGATCTTACGTTTGACGCGCGAGGATGTGTTGTATTACGCGGGCAAGCTGTTGCCGTCCCTGCCGGAATTGCGGAGCGGGGAAGACGGGGACGAAGGGTCCGGGATCGAGATTCTGCGGCGCGCCAAGTCCGTTTTGCCCGATATTTTAATGGTTGACGATCGCGTTTTCGCTATTATTTTTGAAAAACGCCGCGTTTTAAAGCTGTACCTGCGCGCGGGAACCGACCGCGTAAAGGAATTATCGGCCCGTTACGGCCGCGCGCGTTCGGCTTTGTCCGGCGGCTTTTACGAGTGGATTGTCGATACGGCCATCCGTTCCAAGGAGACGATTTACCGCGAACTCAAGGACGCGTGCGTTTACGCGCTCGGTTTGGAAACCTCGGACGCCAGGTTGATCGCGCGCCTAAGAGCTCTCTTAGAGGCGGCGGTTGAAACCGACTCCTTCCGAAAGGACGATCGGTTCAAGCTGGCGATCAAAGAAAAATCGGCGGCCGACGCGCAATACGATGCGGAGCACGGCAACGCCGAGATCACGCGCGCCGCGCTGCTCCGATATATCGACAAATACGCGGACGGGGATGAAACGCGCACCGAGGCCGATCCCGAAAAGCCCGGCCGGGCCGTGACGGTTTCGGTCGGCGGCAAGCCTTACCTGCGGCTGTACGAGCATAAGGGCCGCGTACGCGTGCGCGCCAATATTTCGTATGAGTATTCGACGGAGCTTCTGAGGTTACACCCCTTGGTCTACAAGGCGGGCAAAAGCGGCACGTGGTACGACGTCGTGATCGACGATACGTTCTCCGATTTATTGGAGGTTTTCGCAATCGCGGAGCGGGCGAAAGCATACGTCAAAGAAGCGGCCTTTATGGCCAGCTTGTAATCCGAAACCGCATATCGGTTTGCGGCCTTTTCGGTAAATCAAAGCGAAGCGGCGTAAAAACGGGCTTCTCGGCCTTTGAAAAAGGGTACCCTTTTTCAAATTCGGAACATAGTTCCGAATAAAGGATATTGGACGGGTTTTTAAAAAAATTGCGCGGGAAATGTTTTTTTACAAAAAAAGTTTTCGCGGAAAACAAAAACATAAAAAATAAAAGGAGACAAACAATGAAGAAAGGAACATGGGTTATCTTTTGGTGCGCGGCGGTTCTCGCGTTGGGAGGACTTGCCTTTTTGGGCATCACCGCCTACAACGCGGACAGAAAAGCCAAGGAGTTGGACGCGACCTACCGTCAGCAGATCGACGACCTGAATAAAGAGATCAAAGACCTGCA
>BNZQ01000145.1 GCA_026001225.1 Clostridia bacterium | reverse complement strand
GGTGAGAGAGTGGCTATGTTAAAACTAACTTTTTTAGGCGCGGGAAGCACCGTATTCGCCAAAAACGTATTGGGCGACATTGTCTACACGCCCGAGATTCAGCGCGGCCGCGGGGCCGTTGTACCAGCCCAAAGCGGTCACGATTCCGTTGGGCGCGGCCATACGGATCGACTCGTTGAGCGAGGCGTAATGCCCCGAAACGTCGATGACCTCGTCGGCGCCGCGCTTATCGGTCAGCTTGCGGACTTCCAAAGCCACGTCCTCGGTGGTTTTGGGGTTAAAGACGGCGGTCGCGCCGTTCTTCTTGGCGATTTCGCAACGCTTCTGATTGACGTCTACGCCGATCACTTGAAACGCGCCGTTCATTTTCGCCATCTGCACCAACATTTGGCCGAGAACGCCCAAACCGCCGATCACCACGGTGTCGCCCAATTTGATGTGCGTGTCCAAAATCCCGTTATAGGTGGTCATCAGGTTCGACCAAAATACGCCGATCACGGGATCGTATCCCTCCGGAAGCTTCAAGCAGCCCCACTCGTTCTGAACAACCATGGATTGATGCGGCGCGGCGGTGTTTACGATGTCGCCGGCCTTTACGCGCGTCACGTCCTTACCGGTCTCGACGACGCGTCCCACATTGGCATAGCCCATATACCATACGCCGGGGTCGCAGCTGCGGATCGGGTACTGCCAAACGTCGCCCTTTTTACGCGCGGGGCGGAACAGCCGATACTCCCCGTCGTTGACCTTGGTATAATTGGGCGCGGTGCCCCGGTAAATGCCGATCTCGGTACCGTGGCTGACGCCGGAATACAGCGTCTGTATCCGCACGTCGTTCGGGCCCAATTTTCCGAAATCGGGGACTTCCTCTATTTTCAGTTTGCGCGGCCCCTCATAAACCATGACCTTCATATTTGACACATCTCCTTATAAACGCAAAGCTTCATACCGGCTATCCTATTATTTGTACTCCGGCATCCAGCCCTTGTGCGCCTCGAACAAATCGTCGCACATGCGCTTGATCCCGTCCATCGTCAGTTCCGCCGCCGTGTGAGGATCCAAAAACGCCGCTTGATAGACGGCCTCTTTTTTTTGCGTGACCGCCGCTTCGATCGTCATCAGCTGCACGTTGATGTTTGTGCGGTTCAAGGCGGCGAGTTGTTCGGGCAGCTTGCCGACCTTGCACGGGCTGATCCCGTTACGGTCCGCAAGACACGCGACCTCCACACAAGCCTCGGCGGGCAGATTGCCGATTAAACCGTTATTCAACACGTTGCCGTGAATGCGCGCCGGAACGTCGGTGACGGCCGCCGCGACGATAGAGGCCGCGAATTCGTCGGATTTTTCATGCTTTAATTCGGAGGCGCCGACCAAATCCTTCCGCATATTCGCCCAATCGGCGATCTGTTTGATACAGCGGCGCGGGTATTCGTCCAGCGGGATATTGAACCGTTCGATCAATTCGGGGTAGGCAGCCTTGATAAAATAGGGCGTATATTCGGCGGTATGCTCGCTGGATTCGGTGTTATAGTAACCGAAATTGAGCATCATTTCATGCCGCACATAGTCCCACGTGTGCACAAAATTTTTGGCCCGCACACGGTCCTTGATTTCGGGATATAAATCCTTGCCGCTCCCGTCCTCTATCTTTAAAAGCCATGCTTGGTGATTGATGCCCGCGATCTCCCAACGGCAATCGGGCAACTTGTCGGCCATCCCCAAGGATTGCAAAAGGTGCTTGGCGCACACCTGCACGCTGTGGCAAAGCCCAACCGTCCGGATTTTCGTATACCGCGTCATATAGCCCGTCAGCATCGCCATCGGATTGGTATAGTTGATGAATAGGGCTTTCGGGCAAGCCTTTTCCATGTCGCGGGCGAAATCCGCCATGACCGGAATGGTACGCAAGGCCCGGAAAATGCCGGCGATCCCCAGCGTGTCGCCGATCGTTTGCCGCAAACCGTATTTTTTGGGAATCTCGAAGTCGCTGACCGTGCAAGGCTCATACCCGCCCACTTGTATCGCGTTGACGACGAAATCCGCGCCCTTTAAAGAAGCCAGCCTGTCGGTATAGGAAACGGCGCGGACGTCCTTGCGCCCCGACGTCTTGATCAACGCTTGCATCATCCGGAGG
>BNZQ01000144.1 GCA_026001225.1 Clostridia bacterium | reverse complement strand
TTATATCGATTGCACGTTGCCCATACTCGACGGCTTGAAGGAAGCGTATCCGGACGCGCAAATCGAGCGTTGCTCCGATATTATGACGGAATTGCGCCAAATCAAGAGCGAAAACGAGATCGCCTGTCTGCGGGAGGGAACGCGGATCACCAAAATAGCGACGGACGAAGTGATCAAGAAGCTGCGTCCCGGCGTGACCGAGCTTGAAATGGTGGGCGTCGCACAAAAGGCGATCTATGAGCAAGGCGCGGAATACGAGGGCTTACCGATGTATGTGTTCAGCGAAAACTCCACACGCCACGCGATCAGCCGCTCGGGTTACCGTGTGATCCGGAAAGGCGATTTGGTTCAGCTCAATCTTTCCGCGAAGATCGACGGATATTCGCCGAGCATCGGGATGCCGGTGTCGATCGGAAAAATCGACGGCGCGAAGAAAGAACACGTCGCTTTTTGCAAGAAGATGCACGATTGGACGTTCAAACAAGTAAAGGCCGGGATTGTCGCGGCGGACGTCGCCAAGGGCTTTTATGAGCTGTATAAAGCGAACGGAATGGAAAAAAACTATCTGTACGGGCCTTGCCACGGCACGGGCATGATCGAGGTGGAAGCGCCGTGGATGGAAACGTCGAGCAACTATATCTTGCAACCTAACATGACGTTTCAAATCGACACCTTTCTTACGACTCCGGCGTACGGCATACGTTGGGAAAAGGGGATCGTGATTCGCGACAAGGGTTGCGAGAGTTTGATGGGCGGGGAGTTTCCCGAGCTTGTCGAAATCGACGGTTAGGACATACGGGCGCGCCGGTATGAGGATTCGGAAAAATGACGTCATTTTGTTCGACGGCGATTCGATAACCGACGGCGGCAGGGATCGGAACGATCCGTGTTCGTTGGCCGGCTATACCGCTCTGATAGCGGAACGATTGGCCGCGGAGGCCGCGGTATACGGTCTGCGTTTTTTTAATCGCGGCGTGCCGGGCGACAACAGCGCGATGCTGCTCGCTCGATTGGACGCGGAGCTGAAAGAAATAAAACCGACGGTTTTCTCGATGCTGATCGGTATCAACGGCAACGCGCACGACGAACATTTTATGACGGCGGAGCGGTATGCGGCGACCGTCGAAGCGATTTTGTCCGCCGTTTCCGTTTATACAAACAGGATTATCCTGCTGGAACCGTTCCTATTGCCGACCGATCGGGATACGCGGGTTTCGTACGCGGACTTGAATCCGAAAATCAACGCTTTGCGAAAAATTGCCGCTCAATTCAAAACCGACTATATCCCGCTCGACGGTATCTTTGCGGAGCTTTGCATAAAAAACGAGCCGTCCGTCTTTTCCTCGGACGGTATTCATCCGACGGAAAGGGGAAACGCCGTGATAGCGGCGGAATGGCTGAAGCGTCTTGACGCCGGGCAAGAAAAGGCGGCGGAGGCGAAAACAATCCGCCGGAAAAATCGGCGAATTTAAAATATTTGGAGGATACGTTATGGGCGAGAAACAGAGCGAAAAAAAACCTCTCGGAAAAAAAGTGTGGCTGATTCCCGATTGCGATTTGCCGCCCGAGGGCGAGGGCGTTTTGAAAGGGCATGAGTCCGTTATCGTCGTTAACGACGCCGACACCGCCGCCGAAATTCGGGTCGATATTTATTTTACCGACGATTACTTATCGGGCAAAATTTTGTGGAACGTGCCCGCCAAGCGCGTGCGTTGCTTCCGGATTAACGACGCTTCGCACATGTGCGGCGTGAGGATTCCGATTGCAACGCAATACGCTCTGAAGCTGACGAGCGACGTTCCGATTGTCGTGCAGTACGGCCGCCTCGACAACCGTCAGGTCAATTTGGCCTACTATACCGTTTTGCCGTATTGCAAATAGGGACGGCTTGTAAAAAACGAATAGAGGATAGAAATTTGGAAACGGCAGTTTTAATTATCAGTTACGCGGCGGCGGTCTTGACGGTGGTTTCCTTCATTCCGCAGGTCATAAAGGTTTTGCGCTCTAAAACCACGAGCGGCATTTCCTTGTTTATGTATGCGGTCTTTTTGCTGGGCTTGCTCTGTTGGGTTGTTTACGGAATTTTGATTGTCGAATACGCGATCATCGCCGCCGCCTGTTTCGACGCCCGAGGGCGCGGTATCGCGCAGCGCTTTTGCAAAAATCCGGTTCCACGCGCCGATCGTCTGCAAAAGCCCCAAATCCAAAGCGCACAGGCCGCCGTCCGCTTTCG
>BNZQ01000143.1 GCA_026001225.1 Clostridia bacterium | reverse complement strand
AAGGTGAAATAATAACTGGGAGGATAAAAGAGTTCATTCCTAAATTGGCGAAATTAGTTGCCGTGAAAGGTTTGTTGCCCTCTTATTGCATTGATACTATTTATAGTTTTATTAAAGATACTGATTCCAAGATCCGTTTCAAATCTTATCTTACAATATGTGGAATACGTTGGGTGGCGGCAAAACGTCGGACGGCAACAAAAAGCCTTGTATCTGCTAAGGTATTATCATGCAAGGATTGCGGCTCAGATTTTGGTTTTTCCGAAAGTGAGCAAGCATTTTATGCCGAAAAAGGGCTTACAAACGAGCCGCAAAGATGTCCTGATTGCCGTAAGAAAAGAAAGCGCGCTCATGCCGCCGTTCGACTTAATGACCACGACCAATATTGACAACTTAGAATTTTTTATGCTTATTTTATAAATACATATTTTCAATATCTTTGCCTAATACCTTACCTTTCATCTTTCACAATAGATTCGTTTAAATGCGTAGAGGACATGCAATTCGTGCATACTAAACCCGTGCGCAAACTATCCGAACTGAAAACGAAATTAAAAACCAAATTCAAAAGCGGCGGCATATTGCGGGGCGCGCTGTTACTGGGCGCGGGCGGCGTTGTCGCCAAATTCTTGGGCGTGTTTTACCGCATTCCGCTGACCAACCTGATCGGCGCGGAGGGAATGGGCCTGTATCAAATGGTCTTTCCCTTTTATACCCTCTTGCTGACGGTTTCGAGCTCCGGCCTGCCGACCGCGATCAGCCGCCTTGTGGCCGAACGCTTGGCCGAAAACGACGCAAAGGGCGCGAAAGCCGTCTTTCATACCGCTCTGAAATTTTTAGCCGTTTCGGGCTTCCTTGCTTCCTTGCTGGTCGTCGCGCTCTATCGAACGATTGCCCGGCTGCAAGGCAACGAAAACGCCGCGCCGGCCTATCTCGGCATCGCGCCCGCGCTGTTTTTGGTCGCGCTGATTTCGGCGTTCCGCGGCTATTTTCAAGGGCGGCGCAAGATGCTGCCGACCGCGCTTTCCCAGATCACGGAGCAAGCCGTCAAATTGGGCGCGGGACTTCTCGCGGCTTATTTCTTATTGCCCTACGGAGCCGCTTACGCCGCCTTGGGCGCGCTGATCGGCGTCAGCTTGTCGGAAGCCGCCGCCTTGGCACAATTGTGGGTGCAGTACCTACTGCACCGGAGGAGGGAGAGCGATTCACAATTCACAGTTCACAATGCACAATTAAAGGACGATAACGAAGGGCAAGGGACAAGGGACAAGAGACAGGTAAAGGATGAAACCGCGGACAAATTCCCCTCCGTCGGAGGGGTGCCCGCGAAGCGGACGGGGTGGCCGACTGACGAGAATACAATCGACAACTGTCAAATGTTGCGCAACCGCGCTTACGACATAGAGGCGGGAAGCCTTGACAATGCACAATGCACAATGCGCAATGCACAATTAAAGGACGATAACAATAATTGTGAAGTATGCATTGCGAAATGTGCATTGAATAAATCCCGTCAAAAGCAAAAACGCGCCGTTCTCAAAAAACTGCTCGCCGTATCGATACCGATCACGCTTGGGGCGATGATTTTACCGATCACACAACTGATCGACAGCGCGTTGGTTATAAACCTGTTACGGCGCGGCGGCTATCCGGTCGGTCTGTCCACCGCGCTGTACGGTATCGTCACCGGCCCCGTGATGAGTATTGTCAATATGCCGGTGATTCTGAGCTTGGCCTTCGCGACCGGCGCGGTGCCCGTATTCGCCGCTATGCGCGTAAAGGGCGACGCGGAGGGAATGCGCCGACAAATCGGACGCGGCTTGCGGGCGACGGTTGTTTTCGGGCTGCCGTGCGCGATTCTCGTCGGGCTTTGCAGCGGCCCGATTATATCCGTATTGTACGGCGGCGGTTTAAAGGGCGGCGGCGCGGGCGGCGTAAACGAGAGGTTGCTAGCCGCTCAATTATTGACCTTGTCCGCGCTCGATGTTTTCTTTATCGCCGTCATGCAGACCGCGACGGCCTTTTTGCAGGCGGCGGGCAAGACCTATTTGCCCGTGCGCAATCTTGCGGTCGGCGCCGCGTTAAAGGTCGTTTTGAACCTATGGCTGATCACGCGCCCCGGCTTGCATATCTACGGCGCAGCGATTTCCACCGCCGTATGCTATGCGTCGGCGGCGCTTTTGGACATCGTTAGTGTGAGGAATATGGGAAAAAGTTTTTCTCGCAAAATTTACC
>BNZQ01000142.1 GCA_026001225.1 Clostridia bacterium | reverse complement strand
GGTTTGGACCCGACCTCGACTAAACTTGTTCTTTCCTCTTTTTCTGTGGCAAACGGCGCGCCGCTGGAGTTGGCGCCCAGCAACCGCGACCTCGGCGCCCTCCAAATTGTTATCGAAGGCGATATTACGGCTACCGGCGGCAGCATGGTAGCCTTGAAAGTGGGCTATGCGTACGTATACTATGCGTCCGGCACCATACATACACCCGGCGTGATCCCCGAGGGCGGCTCGTCGGTTGCCGCCGTCACGATGGTCGATGTTGGCGCGCAGTTTCATGTTTGCGGCGGCACCGTTTCGGCTGTCGGCCATGCGGTTTTGGTGCCGATCGATACCACCTTCGTTATAGAGTCGGGTACCCTTGAGAGTACGGGCGCCGCTTCGTTTGCGGTTTATGCTATCGGCGGTTCCATTCAGATTCAAGGGGGTGTCGTTTCGAATACCTCCGCCACCGGTTATTATGCCGTCTATTCCCCAAACGAACGAAGTACGGTTACGGTGACCGGCGGGACGGTTAGGTCCAACTACACAAATACCGGCGTCGGCGCGATCACCATGTCCGCCGGAACCTTGAATATTTCGGCCGGCGCCCTGCTAAACGGCACGGGCGGTAACGGTATCGCCATGACGGCCGGCGCAAGCCTTCACATGGGAGGCAGCTTTACCCAGAATGATTGCCGTATCTATTTAAGCAAAGGCACGGGAACGCACACCGTACCCGATGATTTGACTCACGACGGCCATACGTTTCTTTTGAATGGTTATAGCGCGGGCGACGTTGTTTTTGCGGGAGCGGCGACGAAATGGACCGCGAGTAAATTTGGGGTTGCTTCGGGAATGCCGATGAGCGTACTCGGCGCCGATATCGTTGCGGGACAACCGCAATCGACCCTTGCGATAACCAGCCCGACGTCCTATACATATGACGCGACGGCCCCTTATCAGATCGTGGTGCCGGCGTCGGGGTATCCCAATGGCGGGCAAGGGGGCGGCGCGCTTACGTATTGGGTCGTGTCGGGCGGAGGTTTAGCGGATGTGACGTCCTCGGGCGTTGTGACCATGAAGGGAGCGGGCACGATTGTTTTGAGGGTCACGAGGGCGGCGAACACAACTTACATGTCCGCGACCAGCGCGGACTTCCCGCTGTTGCTGATCAAGGCGACGCCGGATATAACCGTCTCAAATCAATCGTCAACATATAACAACGCGACAAAGACGCCTGCCGCCGGAACTGCGACCCCCGCGGGGCTTACCGTTACCGTCAAAATGTTCAGCGACTCCGGACATTCGACGGAAATATCCGAAATGAAGAACGCGGGGACGTATTATTTGCGTTACTCCACGGTTGCGACGGACGTATACAATGCCGCGACAAAGGACGTCACGTACACGATTAACAAGTACATGTTGGCTCAGAGCGCAAACGGCTTTATAAAAACGTATGACGGAGACGACGTGGTGCCTACGACGTTGGCGGGTAACGGGCTTGCGGGGTGGTTCGGCACGGACGTGACCGGCACTGTGCTGACGGCGACATACAACGATAAGAATGTCGGCACCGGCAAGACCGTTACGATTACAAGTATAACGGGCGGCGGCTCGGCGAACTATGACTGGCCCTCGTCCATTCCCGGCGGACGAATCGAGCAATTGGCAATCACGATTGCGGCTCCGAGCAAGGTGTACAACGGCGGGACGGTATTTGCGGGGAATGTGCCGACGAACAGGCAGGGAAGCGACGCGGTGACGTACACGGTGACGTATACGGCAAAGGCGGTGGGCACGAAGAACTATACGATTAGCGGGTTGACGGGCGGGGCGTCGAGCAACTACAAACTGCCGACGCAGACGAGTTACACCGACGGGACGATCACGCCGGCGTCGCTGACGGTGACGGTAACGGCGGGACTGAATAAGGTATACGGCGGAATCGATCCGGCGCTTACATACTCGCACGGGACGCTTGCGACCGGCGACACGGACACGGTGTTTAGCGGCTCGCTGATCAGAGCGGCGGGCGAGAACGTGGGCAGCACGTATGCGATCACGCAAAACACGTTGTCGGCGGGTGCGAATTACGCAATATCGTTTACCGGCGCGAACTTCTCGATCACGCAGTTGGAAATTACCTTTGCGGCTCCGAGCAAGGTGTACAACGGCGGGACGGTATTTGCGGGGAATGTGCCGACGAACAGGCAGGGAAGCGACGCGGTGACGTACACGGTGACGTATACGGCAAAGGCGGTGGGCACGAAGAA
>BNZQ01000141.1 GCA_026001225.1 Clostridia bacterium | reverse complement strand
GCCCCCCGTAAATCTCGCTGCCGGGAAAGATAAAGCCGCGCCCTTTGCACAGCGCGATCAGTTTCTCCATGGTTACGGTTTTGGTTTTCATTGCGCTTTCCTTTATGCCGGGAATTTTGCGGGAAAACTTTTTTGTAAAAAAGATTTTCCCGCCCCCTTTCCAAAAACTTTAATTTATATTATATCAAAGAATGTTATTTTGTCCAAACGTTTTATTGCAAATCATAGACAAATGTGCGTTGTCGTCCTTGTCTGTCATTCAGAGGGACGCCGTAGGGTCAAGGCAGCGTGCGTCGGTCCGCCGCGGAATCTCAACCGCTTAAAAATTCCCCTCCCTTGGAGGGGTGGCCGCAAAGCGGACGGGGTGGCGATTTACCGGTCAACGACGAATAATAAATTTAAACTTGCGAGAATATCCTCCAAATCCGTTTCCTCAAACGGGTAAACCGAAATCCCGCCGTTCTTCCATACGCCCACGGCGTTCCGAACGATTGCGGTTTCCAAGGAACGCAGATAATAGCAGTCCTCGGTGTGCGAGGGGCTCGACAAAATAAAAGGTTCGGTTCCGCCGGTGACGACGCCCGCGCGCGGGCAAGCCTCCGTTTCGATCGGGCCGAGGCTGACGCAATCCGTGATGCCGAATTCCGCGCCGGATTGGGCATTCTTTCCGGTAACGTCATAGCCCGCGACGCCGCCCATAAAGGAAACGTTGCCGCCGTCGCGAACCGCGCCAAGGTTCGCGCAACGCGAAACCGACGCGCCCGGACCCGCAAGGCCGACGATCCCGCCGCAATATCCGGCCGTGCCCGTCACGGTCGCCGCGTTGACACAGCGGATGATCCGGCCGAAGTTGCTTGCGGCGATCCCGCCGCATTGATTGCCGCCCAGAATTTCGCCGTCCGCCGAGCAATCGGTGATATTGCCGTAATTCTCACAGGCAAAGGCTGCGGCTTCCGAGCCCGATACCGACACGTTTTCCAAACGCAAACCGGAAATCTCCGCGCCCCGCTCCACGACAAGGAACAGGGCGGCGCGCCGGTCGTCCGTCAAACCGGCGATCGGAGCCGACATGTCGATATACAGGTTTTTGATGAAGTGGTTATTGCCGAGGAATGTGCCGTGAAAGCTTTTGACGGGAATAAAGTTGCAAATCGCGTTTTCGGGCGGATCGCCTAATTCGATATCATTTTCCAGAGAGTAGTACTTGTGCGTTTCGCCGGACGCGCTTTCGTATTCGTACATATCGTACAGATCCGCTTCGGTGCGAATGCGGTAGGGATCGGTTTCCGTGCCGCCGCCCTTATCGGGAGGCTGTTCGGGGCCGCCGCCGCTTCCGCCCGCGTCGGGATCGGGATCCGGTGTCGGATTCGGATTCGGGCGCACGGGGGAGGGCAAGGACGGCAAGGAATCTGTCGGCCCGCCGGTTCCGCCGGGCGAAGTACATGCGGTAAGGCACGGCAACAGCAAGAAAGCACAAATGACCGCGAGAAATTTCAATCCGAAGATTTTCTTTCGCATGGTTTTTTCCTTTTGTTCGCGGCGCGCTCCGCTTCGCTCTGACTTTTGATCGCTCGCTCCGCGTTCTTTCCGACCAAACGCGATTTTTTGGCTTCGCAAAAAATCGGTCGGACTTGAATCGGTTTTACTTGCAAAACGGCTCGCCGTCGTTGTCAGTCATTCAGATTTACTTTCCAACGACGTGCCGTCTTTGGCAGTCATTCAAAGGACGCGTCAGCGTCCGTGGAATCTTAACCTTATAAGGTTCTACTCTTTATCTGTCAAATTGTCCAACGCATACTCGATACACTGATTGACAAGCTTATTGAATGTGATATTGTGCTTTTCGGCCAAATCGGTCAATTTATCGTATGTTTCTCCCTTGATTCGGATTGTTCGGATAATCGCGTTCATCTTGCCCGCATTCGGATTGATAATAAATTCTCCCATGTTTACCTCGCTATAAAAGTTTAGTATATTTTACAATCGCATTCAATTTATATTTTGACTGATTTTTATTTACAGTTATTTTATGCTCTATTTAATAATTTATTTTATAATCCGTTGAAATACGGAAAGAAACAGGTCGGTTGGCTTCTTACTTTATGTTATATATTATACCACAGAAAGTGCATGTTGTCATTCAGAGGGATGCCGTAGGGGCCGGCAGCGTGCGCCGGCCCGCCGTGGAATCCCAACCTCTTAAAAATTCCCCTCTACGGAGGGGTGCCCTTGAATAGGGACGGGGTGGCCGCGCGCGCCGC
>BNZQ01000140.1 GCA_026001225.1 Clostridia bacterium | reverse complement strand
TTTTCGACTACCCGATCTGTTGCTCCCGTGCCATATCTGCTTTCTTGTCGCCCCGCACTTCGGACATACCGTCATTATCTTTTCCATTTCTCTATTATATCATATGAATTGCTACTTGTCCACTCCTACGGTAGTGAAACGCTTTACAAGAAACGAACTTTCCTGTATAATAGATAAGCTATTTATTCGGCGGCGTAGCTCAGCGGTAGAGCAATCGGTTCATACCCGATCGGTCGATGGTTCAAATCTGTCCGCCGCCACCAAGCGGGAGAGGATTCCCGCGACAAGGCCCCATGGTCAAATGGTTAAGACATCGCCCTTTCACGGCGGTATTCGGGGTTCGAATCCCCGTGGGGTCACCAAACATTTTTTCCCTATTATAATCGTCTTGGACAAAAAGCAAAGAGGACGGCTCGTTTCCGTCCTCTTTCTCTATGTTTTCCCCGTTTTCCTCTTGAATTTCGCCGTCCCCGTTCCAATCGCGGATAAAGTCCGTTCGGTCGATATTCACGTCAAACCCGCCGGATAACGCCAAAGGCATTAAATTTGTGTAAATTTCCACAGATTTTTTGTACACTAAAACCTTGTTTAAAAACATATGCAAGACCATTCTTTTGTCCTCGAAAGTACCGTTTAATAAAAGGTCTTGCGCCTTTTTGAATATCCGTCTTAATTCGTCCTTTGTCGCGTGGATATAGCCGCCGCCTTTTCTTTCCCGCTCTAACGTATCCGCTATCCGTTTCTTTTCTTCGTCAAGGCTGTTGAGTTTGCTTTGCAGTAAATCGTTGAATATACCGCTTACGCTAACGGCATTGATAATATTTTCCGTTTGCCTATCTATATCCTTGATTTGATTTTCCAACATTTCAATCAGCGTTGTATTTGTTTTCGTTTCGGCGGCGTATGCGTTGTATTCGTTGATTATTTGGTCTCAGACGGTTTTTCGGGCCGGTGTAAACAATCACGTTGCCGTTCTGCCGCCCGGCTTCGTTAAAACAGGGGACGCGCTGAATCCAACCTTTGGTTTCCAAATCGGCCAAATGCTTTTGAATCGTTCTGTCGCTCACGCCCAACAGTTTCGCTATGGCCGGAACGATAAACCGGCGTCCGCTCCTGCGGCGGATATAACTTGCCAAAACCTCCCCGCGCTGTCTAACCGACAACTTTCGGCTCTCAATGCAACCGCCGTTATCCTCAAAGTCTACCCAACCGTAACCTTTGCCTCTCATTTGTATCGCCTCCTTTGAAGAGATAATTTTGTATTAAAGTTCCCTCCTTATCATATCAAAATTTCACCCCTCGCCGCAATGAATTTTTATGCGCTCCGCTAAATCGGCGTTGATCAGATTGACTTAAATAACTCTATGTGACCTCAAATGGTCAAAAACGCCGATAGCGTCGGTTACGGACGGCGCAATACAAACGGGGCGCAGTTGTAACGTTGGACTTCACGAGCGCGGGCACGATAACGGTTACGGTCAACTTTAAGAAGAAAAGTTACTACTTTTACGTCGAGGACAGAGCCTTCGACATTCCCGAACTGCGCATACTGATCGACGCGGTACAAGCCGCGGGTTTTATTCCCGACGACAAGACGGAAAGCCTTGTCGGAAAGATCGCCGCCCTCGCCGGGGAACACCGCGCCGAGGTGTTGCGGCGCAACGCCGTTTGTTTTGACACCGCCAAACACGCCAACCGTCACGTCTTTTACATCATCGACGCTTTGATTTCCGCAATCGAACGGCGCAAAAAAGCCTCTTTTTTGTATTACGATTTCGATCTCGATAAAAACAAAGTTTATCGCAAGAACGGCGAACGGTATACCGTTAATCCCCTTGCGCTCATTTACACCAACGACAAATATTATTTGACGTGTTACTCCGACAAGTACAAGGATTTATGCAACTACCGTATCGACCGCATGGAGCGGGTAGAAACGGAAACCGCCGACATGATACCCGTCGCGGAATACGAAAATTTTAATATCCATTCCTACAAGCGGCAGGCCTTTTCCATGTTTACGGGGGAGTTAAAGGAAGTTACGCTCACCGTCGCCGCCGATTGCCTTGACGCTATCCTTGATAAGTTCGGGGAGAAAGTCTATTTGATACGGATCGACGGTTCCCGATTCCGCGTGACCGTCCCCGTCCAAATCAGCCCCACCTTTTTCGCGTGGTGCTTGACCTCCGGCGGAAAAATCCGTATCACCGCTCCCGACGACGTTGTTCAGCAATTCAAGAGATACATGGACAAGACGGTTG
>BNZQ01000139.1 GCA_026001225.1 Clostridia bacterium | reverse complement strand
CGGGAGGCCTGCCGATAGGATAATTATGACGGGCAAAGAGGGACATTATATATAAACAGTCAATGGTTTTTAGGGAAGTTAAAACGGGGTTAAGGAACGAGGTAGGAGCATGAAAAAGAGGTTTTGGTTGGTTTTGGCGGTTTGCGCGGCGGTCTTCGGAACCGCGCTGTTTTCCGTCGGCTTCGGCAAGGGCGCGAAAACGCGGGCGGCGGATCCGCCCGCGGCGATATCGATCGCAACCGCCGCCGAGCTGGCGAAAATCGGCGTCGAGTCCGATTATCCCTTGGACGGGTACTACATATTGGCGGCCGATATCGATTTTTCCACGGATGCAAGTTGGACGCCGGGAACGTCATGGAGTCCGATCGGGGACGATAACTATCCGTTTACGGGTACGTTTGACGGCAACGACAAAACGATTTCCGATTTGACGGTCAGCGGCATTTATTACGCGGGTCTATTCGGATGTATCGGAACCGGCGCGAAAGTTTCGGATTTGACGTTGACGGGCTTTAACGTGTCCGGCGATTTTGCGGGCGCGCTGGCGGGAGAAGTTAACGGCGTGACCGTTTCGGGCGTGAAAGCGGTCGACGGGAGCGTGACCGGAACAAGTTCGGCGGGCAGAGCGGGCGGCATGATCGGCTATATTAACAGCGGCAGTACGGTCAGAAATTCGACGGCGGGGGCGACGGTGGGCGGCTCCGGCGCTTTGGGCGGCTTTGCCGGAAGAATCACTGTGAGCGGCACGGTTCCCGTTTTCGAGAACTGTTATTCGATCGGTACGTTGGATTTCGCGGGCGCGGGAAGCGCGGGAACGGGCGGCATAAAGGTGACGATGAGCGATATTCAAGATCAATATGATGCCGCGATGGATCAAGCGAACGATTTGGACGCGGACGATCCCTATTGGAATGTCGGTGTCAATGGTTCGGGCGTCCTCTCTAAAAGCATAGTATGCGCACCCGGTTATGCGTTCTCGGATTATACGGACGCCCGTGACGAGCTTCAGAGAATTGATAACCTGTTTGGCAATTTTCTTTCATCGTCGGATTTGCAAGATTTGACGGTCAAGCTAAAAGCATTTGACGGTATGCTTCAAGAGATGGAGTTATTGGAAGCGGCTATTCAAGATGATTTGCCGCAGTTGAATAACGACACAATCGGAAATCTCGGCGTCAGTGTGGATACGGTGACGGCGGACGAGAAAAAGGAATTGCAGCGTTTAGACATTTCCATCGGCGAAGTATACATGCAGACGATATCTGGCGATCGCGTGAAGGGCAACTCTAATGCGATAACCCGCATTACCAATTCGCACGACACGGTGACGGCTTACCTGACGCGCGTGAACGCCGTCCAAGCAATTTACGATCCTTTTTATACTGCGTACGACGGATTTGACGGAACGATCGGATTGAAGATCGCCGACTACGACACATACGAAGACGACAAAGCCGCTATGGAAAATTTCATCGCGGCGCAGGATCCGACGAACGGACAATATCTGACCAACCTAACGCCGACGCAGGTCGGCAATTTGACTGCGTGGATCGGCAAGCTCGGTACGGCGATGAATACGTTGGCCCCGACTTACAACCAATACAAGGCATATGAAACGAAATACGCCGACGCCGTCGCGCCGACCGCTACGCCGCTCGATTTAAAGCTGGCTCTGTACGCGGGCTATGCGTATGACGCGGGCGCGACGGGCATTTCCGCGTTTGCGACGGATAACGCCCCCTATCTTTCCCCTGCCGAGATTCAGAATTTGGCCGATTGGACGGCGTTGGCTTCCGGCGCGGTAACGGCTTTGACGCCGGCATATGACGCTTTCGCGGCAATCGACGGAGAATATAACGCCCTTGTCGGTCTGTACGAAGACGATTTTGCAAAGGCGGGGCTGGCGCAAAAGAGCAGGCTGGAGGGCTTAAAGACGGCTATCGCGGCTTTTTTAAACCACGCGGACTATCCGCTCTGTTTGTCGCCCGACGGTACCGTCGGCGTAAAGTATACGGCGGCGCATCTGAACGGGATCACGACCAAATTGACAGCCGCGATCGACAACATGGCGGCGGTCGAGCCTGTCTACAACGCGATCGAAAAATTGAAAAGCTTGGATTTGAACCGCTTTGGCGATCTATCCGCAACATACGACTTTACGGAATTCGTCTTTATTACCAACGCCGCCTTGATATCCTGCAAAAGCCCGATCAGCCCGTCCGTGCCGTCGGTTCCGTACAGGTCGGCCTTCAACGCCGTCAACGCCTTGCCGAAATTGGCATTGTCCATGTCCGGTTCCAAATATAAA
>BNZQ01000138.1 GCA_026001225.1 Clostridia bacterium | reverse complement strand
TCAAGAGGTCGATCTCCGCGCCGTATCGATCGGTCAGCGCGGCGGTAAAAAGCTCGAACCACGGCGGCAGGCAGGGGGAAGCGTTCGCCCATTTGCTCGAACCGATGCCCGTGGAAATGCTGTCGCCGTACAAGAGCACGCGTGCGTGTTGCCGGGTCTTCAGTAAATTTTTAAAGCGCGGCAGAGCCGTTTCGGGGTAAGTCGGAAGAGGAAAGGTCCAATCCGCCGCGTCGTAGGTATAGGTGACGGCGATTTGATTCTTCATAAAAAACGCATCCTCGGTGAACAGAAATTTGCCGAGGCCGTACATGCCTTGGTATTTTTTCAGCTCCTCGGGGAGATTCGCGCCGTCGAACCATTCCGCCCGGAAACGGGGCATTTTACCGTTCAAGGCGACAATCTCGTCGCCCTCGATCCGAAAATCCGCGCCCTCGCGGAATACCGCGGACAGGGAGGCATCCCGCACGGCGGTTGCTTTTCGGGGCGGGAACAGTAACTTGCCCGCCGTCCGCCCGTTGCGCTCGACGAGCGCGACGCTTTCGTTGAGCATTTCTCCCGTCCAAATCGGTTTCAAGCTGTCTTTCCAAAACTTATCCATATTTTCTATTATACGCCGCGAAAATAAATTGTCAAATGTTTTTGAATATGATATAGTTAAGAGAAGAAAAAACAATGCTGGAGAATAAAGGAAAAACACAGAGCCACGCGCGCGACGTGAACAAGGAATTTGTCTTCTCGGAGCTGCGCAAACGGGAGCGAAGCTGCAGCGAGCTGGCGCAGATTTTGGGTTTGAGCAAGCCCGCCATGTCTGAAATCATGGGAGAATTGGCGGAGGTCGGTTTGGTGATCCCCGCGCCCGCGTCCGCCGCGCGCGGCGAGGTGGGCCGCCGCCCCCAATACTACAGGATCAACGACGGTTTCGGGATCGTGGGCATTTTGGACTTTGCGAGCAACGACGTTCTGGTCTTTGTCGCGAATATGGCGGGGCGCGTTTTGTCGCGGACGAAATTTGAAAACCGGCATTTCATTACGCCCGCCGACGTCGAAGCCGCCGCGGCCGCGCTTCGGGAACAAGTGGCGAAATTCCCCGGTATGCCATTGCTTGCGGTCTGCGCGGGCGTTCCAGGCAAGGTGGACAGGGACAACCGGATATGGGAGTCCGCCCGCTTGAAAAGCTGTCTGGAAATGGATATCGGCGGCTTTTTGCGGGAGAAGTTTAAAACGAAGATTATCGTGGAAAACGATATGCACATGGCGGTCACCGGAGAGATGGAATACGGGGGCGGCCGAAATCAAACGTACATGGCGTATATCTTTATCGATAAGGGCTTGGGCGCGGGGCTCGCGATCGACGGTAAGGTTTACGGGGGAGAGCAGGGGTTCGCGACGGAGCTGGGGCTCAATACGGTGCTTCGTTTCGAGGACGGAAAGCCGGTTTTTCAAATCTATGACGAATGTATCGCTTATGCAAATTTGTCGGGAAGCATTCGGGAAGCGGCCGTCAAAAACGGCGATCACGCCTTGCTTGCCCGCTATGACGGGGAGGAAATTACGCCCGAGGCGTTGGGGGCGGCGTACGCCGCGGGCAATCCGAACGCCGCCGCCGCGATCGAGAGGCAGCAATACTATTTGAGCATGCGCATCAAAAATATCTATGAAAGTATGAATATAAGGCTGTTCGTTTTGAACGGCAAGATTATTCGGCTCGGAGAGCTTTATTTCGAGCGGCTGCGGGAAAAAGCCGCCGCGCTCGATATGCCCGGCTTGACGATTTCCATATCGGGTCTCGGGGAAAGGGCCTCCGCGCTCGGAGAAATGGCTTGCGCGATCGAGAGCGGCATCAATACCACGCTGAAAATCCGCCCGAACGGGCAAAAATCGCAGAACAAAAGTTTGTAAAAATAATGTAAAAAATTTTTCATTTACCTATTGACAAAGCGCATTTTGTGTGGTATACTACTATAAGAATTAGTTAGTTAACTTTACTAATTAGAAAAGATGGGATCCCATCTTTTTCCGTTTTTAATCCTTACAAGATTAAAAACGGAAAAAAAAATATGTTGAGAGTTAGTAAACGAATTTGAATAACTAATCGTCAAAAACAAGAGCCTAAAAACAAATAGGAGGAGAAGGTCTATGTTCAACAAGGCAAAAAGACTCGTGGCACGGACTGCGCTGGTCGCCGTCCTGATCGTGTCGGCGGTGTTCGCCGGCATTTCTGCGGGCGGCGGATCCGTTTACGCGGGCAGCGGCCAGCACGCGGAATTCAGCGACGATTTTACGGATTTGTCGCGGTGGGATAAGTTGGGAGCCGACGCAAAGGT
>BNZQ01000137.1 GCA_026001225.1 Clostridia bacterium | reverse complement strand
AACTCAGGTGTGGTATTTGACAGAGTGTTATTTGTTTGTGCCGGTTTCGGTGTAATTAATCCGCAAAGTGTGCTTATTGCTCCGGAACGGACGATGCTTGTTTACGACTGCGAAAACCTTAAAACGAAGCTTCAAGAGCGAATTTTTGCGAAAGATAAGAATGCCGTACTCGTTTCACTCGGCCAAGCAGAAACCGAAATTGCAGAAGCTGCCGAAGAACAATCAATTACAGAGGAAGATAAAATCGAAATCGATACGGATGCTATGATTGGCGATTTGATGTTCGGTTCGGCGGACAGAACATTCGTCCGGCTTAATGTTGACGGTACATATCAAGGTGCGAAAGCTGACATTACCAGAATTGTGACCTTTTCCGGCGGTGAATATGCCGCCTACTTTACAAAGAGAAGCTCGGTGTACAGAGTTCGCGGCGGAAAAGTTGAAGATGTAGATGTGAACGATATTTCTGAGGGAGATATTCTTTTATTTTCAAACACTGACGAGGGCAGAGATTTATTCAAGGTATTTATGAAGAACCTGCTTGATGAGTCTTCGGATGCCAGAAAGGAATTTTCCGATGCTTATGCGACTTCGTTGAAATGGCGAAAGGTGTTAGATAACTATATTAAAGCGCACGGCGGTGCAGAGATATTCGTCCGTAGATTAAAAGACTTTAGCATAGAACGCGACCAAATGACTGTTCGTCAATGGGCGGATGAGGACAGCCATATTATCGGACCGCAAAGAACGGAAGCCGAAAAAATATTTGCGGCAATCGGCAGTATTACGGGGGATGCCGGCATAACGGAAAATGCGAAACAAATTGCCGATGCGTGTTCGGCAATTCGGTCATTGCGTATGCGAATGTTGGAGGCGGTGAAAAAGATTGTTGTAAACAAATTAAACGGGAAAGACATAGACCCGCTGTTTGCGCCGTTGGTCGCAAATATAAATAAACTTTCGATTATGTTGCAAGCCGAGAGGGTAAAGAATGCGGCAGCAGGCACACAAATACCGGCATATCAAACAAACAGACCGATACCGGTAGAAATATAGGAGCATTTCAGGCATGAATAAAAACGAAATAACGGTTGCTTTACTTGAAGCAAGAAAAAACTTAACAGAAACCATTGCCAAGGAACTGCTCGGTCCGGGGTCGGAGATTAGCTACCCCGATGCGGCGCATGAATTGATTTCCGAACCGGCATCTCAAAGATATTCGGTAGGTATCTTATATCCGCGTGAACAGCACCTAAATGAGGATAACGACGGGAACGAAGAAAAATCCGAAGAATCCTCCGACAAGGTTACAGAAACCGATGAAGCCGCAGGGTTAACTGAATCCGCCGTGGCTGCCGAGATTATACGCCCGGCAAAAAGTATAAATACAGATGATAATACGCCGGAATCAAGAGAATCCGAGCAAGAAGTTTCGCTTGCCCAACAAAACAAACCGTCGTCGTTAGGTTTCACTTTTTTTGTGTCAGCCGGGATTAAAAACATTAAGATTGGCATTGAAACGGCGGAATATAAGTCTGTTCCGAAAGATAAGTTGAAAGATGAACTTGTTTTTCCTTATGACGGTGACGGAATAAGTTATGTGCCTGACTCACTACGCGGGCTTGTCGCTTATGACCCCGAAAAGAAAGAAGTAAGATGCCTCAGTTTTATCAACAAATCACAATTGGATGACCTATTTGAAAGGAATCGTATTGAGGATTCACCGTTATTATACGATTTGATTTTGAACTTGAATCGGTTCAAGTATGGTGCTTTTCGTCGCAAGCCGTGGTCGGAAAGGGTGGTTTTGGACTTTAATGAAACGGAACTTCCTAAGATAAAATTGCTGTCCGGGCGAGTGCAGTTGACCGCCGTTCTGAGGCACATTTCAGATAAGGTAGATGCCGTCACGGTTATGTTCTCTAACGAAACAAAGATTGACACATTCTATCAAACGCAGATAAAAGTATCATTAGAGGATTCCGACGCCCATCGGTTCATTCCTAAAAACAGCATAATGTCGGCAGGCGGCGATGCCTCCGATGATGAGGATATGTCGCTGCGTATGCTTTATCGCAAGAAATTGTCATATGCGACAGGTCACGGGGCGGCAACGGATTGGAGTATAGATAAAAACGGACACGGTTATATTAGGTCCGCTTACTTTCCGACATTTGAAGTCCCACGTGTAAAATTTGATTTAAGGGATTCAACCGTAAATGAGAGAAAGGTGACAAAAAGCACCCTTTCAATGAAACAGCTTTCCGATCTCGGAATTGCAACGAAAGAACAAAAAATCGCGGGGATGAGTGATTTTGTCAGAACATTCGGTGATTGGATTGAAACATTAAAGGCAGAAATGTCATCGCCGTCTTTTTCTTCGCTGTACCGAAAAACGGCTGAAAGACATATTGCGGATTGTTCCGAGTCGTTCAACCG
>BNZQ01000136.1 GCA_026001225.1 Clostridia bacterium | reverse complement strand
ATCGTGGCGACGGCCAGCAGAATATTGACGACGAGCGTGACGACGGATACGCGTTGTAAAGCGCGGTATTTTTCCATATTACCTATTGTATGTTTTTGATCGGCGGATGTGTTAAACCCCCCGCCGTTTTCGCCGGTCCGCATTTTCATATGCTCCTATGGGACTATGAACAGTATAGCATATTTCGGCGTTGTTTTCAAGCGAATCAGAGTGGACAAATGGTGGGGATACGGGCTACGATTGTCTTGCCGTCTTGGTCATGTATGTCGGTATGCATTCCTTTCGGCAGCAAAACAACAATTGCCCGTCTGAACTCCACTCTTTGCCACTCCGTTAATAACCTGCGGTTTGTCGGATCCCCGCGAATCGACTTATTTTCCGCGGCAGCGGCATAACCTTATCAGGCGGCGCCAAGAATGTCATCATAAGACGGCACAAAGAATGTCATTACGAGCCGAGGTTATACCGAGGCGTCGTAAGCGCATCATTTTAAATCGGTTGAATCCGCGGGCCGCTTCGCGTTCCTCCGAATGACGCCTTGATTATTCACAAAGACAAATGAGGTCATATGCCGGTATGCGCATATTCTCGCGTTTCAATATGCCGATAGGAAAAGGTGCGCGGTTGTTCCGTGACCGCTCCGGCAAGGGCAACAGCATTTACTTTAGTTATGAGACGGAAACGGTAAATTGGAATCCGAGTTTAAGATTAAGCATGTGCAGATTCATTACAGCCCCGATGAGGAACTGGAGGAACTGAAAGATGAAAACTGAAAATGATTGACCTGTCGAAGAAGTAACTTTTATTATACTGTAAGCTTCTTACCTGCCGACAAAGCCGTCTTTACGGTTATTCGACCGAACTTTTCAGCTTTCAGTTTTCAGTTGAAAAAGTTTTCCGTTTTTTTCACGCTTCTTATCATGTACGATTTGCCCGGCTCGATCGGAACGTATTCGGCGGCAAAACCGCACTGTTCCGCCGCCGTTATCAATTCCTCCGGCGCGTATTTCGCAAAACCGTAGCGCGTATAGCTCAATTTATCCAACCATTCCTTTGCGTAAACGACGTTTAAGAATTCCCCGCCCGATTTTAATTTGGCGAATATTTCCAAAAGGCCCGCTTTTAAATCCGGCCAAAAGTAAACCGTGTTCACCGTGCAGATCATATCGAATTGCCCGTCCGCAAAGGGCAAATTGTCCGCCGGCGCGTTTTTCAATTTCAGCCATCCCGATTTGACCGCCGCCGCGTTGCGCTTCTTCGCCGCCGTCAGCATGTCCTTGGATATATCCGTTCCGTACAGGACGGCGTTCGTTTTCTTGCGCAACTGCTGCAACAGGTATCCGTTGCCGCAACCGATATCCAAAATTTCGCCGCGGTCGGGCGCGCGCCGCTCCACCGCCCTATACATGGTTTTATTCATGCGGTTCATGATGAAGACCGCGATTTTGCCGCCGAAGCCCGTGGGACGGGCGAATTGTTTAGCCCAATAGCGTTTGAATTTGCTCATTTTCGTATTCTTCTTTTTTTGTTTTTACGGGAGAAACTTTTTTAGAAAAAAGTTTCTCCCGCACCCTTTTCAAGAAATTTTATCTGTTTCAAATCGGGCGATAATTGCCCGCAATTCCTCTAAATCCCGCGCGGCATTGATCCTGATTTTTAAGCTCTTGCCGCCCGGAACCTCGCGCAGATATTTGTGGATATGGTGCCGCATATGGACGTTGATATACCCGTCGGGATAATATTTGCGCAAAACCGCGATATGTTTCTCAATCAGACCCTTGATCAATTCACAATTCACAACGCACAATTCACAATTTCGGTTTTGATCTTCGTTGAGCGGCCACCCGTCCGCTCCGCGGACCCCTGCATGTGGGCATAGCCCACATGTCGCTTTGGCTACAAACAGTCCCCCGGACTGTTTGTTTACGCGTCGTCCCCCTCCGGCAGAGGGGGATTTTTCCGCGGTCTTATCCTTTAATTGTGAATCGTGAATCGTGAATTGTGAATTGCCCTTTAATTGTCCGCAGAATATATACGGGCGGCCCAACGCCGCGCGCGCGACCGCCACCGCCGCGCAACCCGTTTCCCGCTTCATTCTGTCCGCGTCGGCGCGCAAACGCAGCGCGGATTGGTTGGAGAATTTTTCCGAAAGGAATTCTTCATTCACGGCAGAACGACGCCCGATACCTGTTCCCTGTTCCCTATTCCCTGTTCCCTCTAATTGTGCATTGTGCATCGTACATGGTGCATTGCCATTACCCGCGTCGCCGTTGCCGATCACGGGAATTTTAACGGCCTTGACGACCCTTTCGATTACAGACCAATCGGCCGCCCCGCCGTAAAGCTGCTCCCTCGTCCGCGCGTGCACCGTCACCGCGTCCGCTCCCGCCCCCTCGCACATTTTGGCAAATTCCGGCGCGTTTCCGTGTGCCGCGTCCAAACCGGCGCGGAATTTCACCGTCAGCGTTTTGACGCTTTTGCGCACGGCGGCGACGATTTTCTCCGCCAAGCGGGGATTGCCCATTAACGCGCTGCCCTCGCCGTTTTTGAAAATCTTGGGCA
>BNZQ01000135.1 GCA_026001225.1 Clostridia bacterium | reverse complement strand
GTATAGTCCCGAATCCACGCCCGAAGCGACAAAAAAGCCGTCTGATCGCCCGTCCCGTCGAAATACAGCGCGGCGAGAACCTTTATATCGTTAGGTTTATAAAACGGAAACGATCCGACGCCGCCGTCCTTTAAAAAAGTGGCGTAATTGTCCGCGTCGTAAACGTCGTCGAAACCGAGCGTGTGTAAAATCTCGTGCATGACCGTTATTTTGACATTGCGGCCGTTGTCGTCGGACGCGATGCCCCATTCGTTGATCCGCATTCGCGGCGACGTTTGAACGCCCGTGACATACGTCCCCGAATCGAAACGCAACGACCCGTTGACCGCCCATATACGGGAATCCTCGAAGCGGTCCACATAAAAAACAACCTTGTCCGCGCTTTTCCTTTTAAAGCTCCTCGCCTCGACGACTTCAAAACGATACCGCGGGTTGATCCGCTCCATAATGAGATTTATATTTTGAAAGGCTTCCGCGGCGGCTCCTTTGGTTTTATCGTGCAGGTTCTTGGCGAGAACAACCTTGATCGGCGCGCCGCCGTTGCAACCGAGCCGAACAATCCTTTTCGCCGGATTATTCCTATCCAACAAATAGGTCGTGTCGGTATCGAGCGCGTCGGCGTCCGCGAGAATTTGTGAATCGGCCTTGATCGCCGTGCCGCCCGTTTTGTAGACGGAAAGGCCGATAAAACCGACGCCCGCCGAAAAACACAGAACTGCGGCGGCGGCCAGGCAAAATCCGATTATTTGAATATCCTGCGTTTTGTCACAAAACCGCGCACCCTCTCCGCGCCCCTTATTGTACTATAATTTTAGTTTTTATTCAAATAATTTACTTTACTTCTAATTCGGTTCGTGCTATACTCTTTTTCACGCGCGGCCGTGGCGGAATGGCAGACGCGCCGGCCTTAGGAGCCGGTGTCCTCGACGTGAAGGTTCAAATCCTTTCGGCCGCACCACAACAATATTAGATATAAAATTTCAATCGGCCAAACGCTATTGCAATTTCACACGCACCGAAACGATCCCGTAGGCGGGCGTTTCGAACTCGACCTTGCTCTTTGTAACCGGCAACGCGGCGGTATTGTTCTCGCAGCCGTCGCACAAGGCGGCTTTCGCAACCTTGCCCGCAAATTCCAGCGTGTTCTTGCCCGCCCTGCCGTCCGCCTCGTAGAAGCGGAAGATCATGCCGTCGCCGTTTTCGGCAGGTTTGACCGAGGACAGCGCCGCGCCGCCGTTGTGCGTAAAGAAAGCGGCGGTGTGCGGCAGCGTGCCGCCCTTGCCCGGCGCGACCGAAATCGCGTCTACGGGCTTATAATACGTTTCGGCCTTTTCCAATAACTCCTTAGCGGTCGTAAAGGTGTGCGCGCCGACGCAGATATGATATTCGTGGTCGCAAGCCTCGGGCGTCCGGTCGGGATCGGTCGAGGCGCGGATCAGATCGACCGCCGTTTCCCCGCCGTAATTGCGGAAACCGTACTTGGAATCCGTGGACAAAATCACCGCGCCCTTGCCGGAATCGGCGCAGACAAAGGAAAGCGAGGGCCGGTCGTCGTCCTCGGGGGCGCGCAGAGCCAGGCCGTAGGGCACGTCGCACAGGTAACGCGCTCCCTCTCCGGTCTTGACCGCGAACAACAGCGCGGGCGTCTCGTCGCCCGGCGTGCCGAACTCGCGGAACTCGACGTTGGTCTGATAATCCAAAAAGTCGCAGCCGTCGCGCAGAGCCACGGTAACGCGCAAGCTCGAAGCGCCGAACTTTTGGGAATACGCAAACCGCTTTACTAAGCCGTCCTTTTTATAGTCGCGCGTGTGGATTTGCGCGGTCGTCAAATAATCGGTGCGCTTGTAATTGCCGCAGACCCAAGAGGTCATCCCCTTGGAAGCGTCCTCGATCACGTGCTTAAAGAGCGCGACCGGCCGGCCGCCGTCGGACAACGTATATCCCGTTCGCTTGTCGGTCAGGCCGATCAGGGCGGCGGTACGGCGGTCGAACTCGGCGCGGATCAAATCGTTTTCCAAAACGTAATTTTCTTCAAAATGCTGCAACCATTCGGGATAATCGAGCGCGAAGCGGTCGGGAGCCTCCCGTTTTCCCGAATCGAGGGCGACGACCGCGCGGTAGCCGTGCGCCGGTATCCCGCATTTAACGAGCAAGCGGCGGAACGTATGCCCCCAATAATGTTGAGGCGCGGCGTCTACAAATTCAAACGGCAAATCCTTTCCGTCGAAATCCCGCACGGCCAAACGCTCGGCCGGACAGGAGCAATCCCACAGCGTCAGCTCGGTGACGAATTCCTTTTGAACCGGCGTGTGGTTGTACAGAAGGTACGCGCGCGCCGCGCCGCCGCCCGCGTGCCCCGCATACACGCCCTTGCCGGTCGCAAAGCCTACGCCCGCGCCCTCGGCGTTCCCGAACGGCTCGGGTTCCAAGCCCTTGGGCAAGCCGGATAGATTGCCCGCCAAAGCGAGAAGCGACCGGGTTTTGGCCGCGCCCAGAATCGCGTTGCGTTCCTGCGCCCGCCCCATCGCGTATTCGCGCGTGGCGGTGACGCCCGATCCGGGCAGAATGTCGT
>BNZQ01000134.1 GCA_026001225.1 Clostridia bacterium | reverse complement strand
GCGGCGACGTGCCCCACGAGCTCGCGGTCGATGCCCGACACCTTGATTTCGGTCGGCGTCGTGCATTCGATCTTGACGCCCTTGGGGGCCTCGACCTCCACGGGATGGGAAAAACCGATATTCATCGTCAGCTTTTGACCCGCGACCGCGCATTTATAGCCGACGCCGTTGACGATCAGCGTTTTAGTAAAGCCCTCTTTGACGCCCTTCACATTGTTCGCGATCAGCGCGCGGTACAGCCCGTGCAGGGCGGACGCTTCCTTTATGTCTGAACTGCGCTCGACGAGGACGTGGCCGTTTTCGGTTTTCACCGTAATATAGCGGCCCTCTATTTTGCGATCCAATTCCCCAAGCGGGCCTTTAACGTTGACGGTGTTACCCTTTACAGTGACCGTCACGCCCGCGGGGATCGCGATAGGTTGTTTTCCGATTCTCGACATTCTGTTGCTCCTTGTCCTTACTTTGCAGAAAAGCTTTTTTGTAAAAAGTCTTTCCTCGCCTTTTTAAAAACCTTTGCTGAATTTACCATATATACGCCAACACTTCCCCGCCGACATTGGCCAACCGCGCTTTTTTGTCGGTCATGATGCCCTTGTTGGTGGATATAATGGCGATCCCAAGTCCGTTCAGAACCTTGGGAATTTTATCCGCGCTGCAATAGACGCGCAAGCCGGGCTTGGAAATACGGCGCAGGTCGTTGAGTACGCGCGCGTTCTTTCCGGCGTATTTAAAGACGACGTTGATGTTTTGATGGCCTTCGTCGTCCACGATATCGGCGCTTCTGATATAGCCTTCCTCTACCAAAATGTCGGCGATGGCCTTTTTTTCACGCGACAGCGGCACCAACACGCTGTCGTGCTTGGCCGTCAGTCCGTTTCTCATTCTCGTCAAAAAATCCGCGATCGGATCGGTTGTTATCATTCCGTTCTATCCTCCTGTCCTTTCAATTTAAGGTTACCAGCTCGATTTGTGCACGCCGGGAATCTGCCCCTTATAGGCAAGCTCGCGGAAACAAATCCTGCAAACGCCGTACTTGCGCAACACGGCGTGGGGACGCCCGCAAATCGTGCAACGGGTATAGGCCCGTGTACTGAACTTCGGCGCTTTTTTCTGCTTATTTTTTAAGGCTGTCTTTGCCATTTATATCTGCTCCTTTACCGGCCGCCATATGCCGGCTTACTTTGCATTCAATCGTGTGTTCCGGCCGCTTTGTTTTTTTATCCGCCGTTTTCAGTTTTTAAAGGGCATCCCCATCAATCTGAGAAGCTCCTTCGCGTGCTCGTCGGTGCGCGCGCTCGTCGTGATGCAAATGTCGAAACCGCGCACCTTTTCCACCTGATCATAGCTGATTTCGGGAAAGATCAACTGCTCTTTGATGCCCAGAGAGTAATTGCCGCGACCGTCGAACGACTTGCCGGGCACGCCCTTAAAGTCGCGCACGCGGGGCAAACCGATCGAAACCAATTTGTCGAAGAAGTCGTACATGCGGTCGCCGCGCAGAGTAACCTTTGCGCCGATCGGCATGCCTTCGCGGATTTTCCAATTGGATAGCGATTGCTTGGCCTTGGTCAACACGGGCTTCTGTCCGCTGATGATCCGCAGCTCCTCGACCGCGAGGTTCATGCTCTTCGTGTTGTCCTTGATATCGCCGAGACGCATATTCAGCGCGATCTTTTCGAGTTTAGGTGCCTCGTTGACGTTGGCGAAACTGAATTTCTTCACCAACGCGGGCAGTACCTCCGCCGTATATCTCAGTTTGAGGCGCGGCTTGCGGTCGGACTTGACGACCGGCCCGCTCTTTTCGGCCGCTTTGCCTTTGCCGCCGTCTTTGGCCGGCGCGGGCTTGCCCTGCGGTTTCTTTTCTTCTTTCTTTTCGTCCATTTTCTTTTCTCCTATACGCCGGCAAATCCTGTCCGCCGGTAGTAGGCAATTTCTTGCTTATTCCTTTACGGCCTTTTCCTTTTTGTTTTTTTTCTCTTTGCTTTCCTCGACCGGAGCTTCCGCGGCTTCCTCTTTTCCGGCCTTCGCTTTCTTTTCCTTCTTTTCCTTGCGGGCGGCCTTTTCCTTTTCCTTGCGCTCTTTTTTGGCCTTTACGCTCTCGACCTTCGCGTCGAGCACGGCGCCGCACTTTTTACAGACGCGCACCTTGTTCTTTTTGCCGTTCTCTTCCTCGGTCACCTTATAATTGACGCGCGTCTGCGCGTTGCACGCGGGACAAACCACCATGACGTTGCTAACATTGATCGGCCCCGGCATCTTGATCCGGCCGCCCTGATCCTGTGCGCTTTTGGCTTTTTTATGCCTGATCAAAATATTGACGTCCTCGACGACGACGGTATTCGCATGGGGAAAGACCTCCAACACCTTGCCGGTTTTTTTCTTATTCGCGCCTCCCGCGAGAACTTTCACGGTGTCGCCCTTTTTAACATGCAGTTTATTCATAGTTGCGTTCCTTTTTTCGATTTGCGTGATTCGTATACAACTGAAAACTGAAATCTGAAAATTTCGGTTGCTGTTTGAAATCGTTATCCATAATTTTCACTTTTCACTTTTTACTTTATAAGACTTCCGGCGCCAAAGAAA
>BNZQ01000133.1 GCA_026001225.1 Clostridia bacterium | reverse complement strand
CCCGCGAAGATCGACACGAGCGCGACGCACGACAAAAAGGCGATCAATACGGGCATGACGGCGGTATTGATCCGCACGAGGCCCTTTAATCCCGTCAGCACGCATACGAAAACGACGGCGGCGGTAAAGACGGAAAACCACGGCACGGCGGTTTCAACGCCCGACGCGACGGTGAATAAGGAATCGGCCGCCGACAGCATGGCCGCCGAACCGACCACAAAATTGAGCAAAATAAAAATGTCGGCGGCGAGGGCGAATTTGCCGAACAGCGCGGCGTTGAGCTCCTCCGCGCTGTTCGGTTTCAGCCGTTTACCGAGACTCATGAACAAACGAAAGCCCGAAACGAACAAGACGCCGCACAGGACGGACAGCGGCGCAGCCCACCGTCCGAACGCGCCGAAAAAGGAAATCAATTCCTTCCCCGACGCAAAGCCCGCCCCGATCACCGTTCCGGTCAAAAAGAACGCGGTTTTCCACGATCCCGACTTTTTCACGGGATATGTTTATGCGGGGCTTGTCTTTTTCATGTATGGGGAAATTTTACCGCGGGGAAACCTTTTTATAAATCTGCGAGAAAACATTTTTTGTAAAAATAGTTTTCTCGCGCTCTTTCAATCAATCCCTAACTCCTCGTGCATTCTCTGCCACGCTTTCCCAAATTCAATCTTTTCTAATGCCGCTTTTCGTTTATCCTCGGGTAAGCACTGTAAACAAGTTGGATACTGTGTCCCGTTTGTAAAACTTTTTACAAACGGGACACAACTCCATATCATTCAATACCTATTTCCCGTCGACGGTGGCGGCGGCGCGGTTTTTGGCCAAGCAAATTGCAGGATTATTGCGGCGGCAAGCAGCCCGTACCCTATAAAACGGAATATATGAACCACACCGTCCTCTAAAACGGATAAATGAGACCCGCCGAATAAATCCCAAAAAAACAGTATGCCGACGAGGACAAGCAGACACCATAACCAAGCGGCTCCCAAACGGGCGCGCTTTCGGTGGTCGCAGGCCTTTGCGGCGATAAAGCCCGTCAGCGCCGGACCTCTTAATACAAACAGCACGATACGGACAACAATCGCCGCCCCGCCCAAAACCGTATCGAATAGCCAAACAAATCCCCCGCCGACGAGCGTCGCATCCGAAGCGGATTCGGGTTGCGTCATAGAGCCTCTTATCGCGGAAACAAATAAAACCGTGTCGGTCAATTCAAACGCGAACAAAACGACGGACGCCGCAAGCAGCAAAATGAAACTGATTTTGTTTAACCGTTTCATAAATACAGTATATCATAGGCTCGCAATTTTGGCAGGTCTATCTTACGACAAGAAAACCGTTTCCTCGTAGACGCTTTCGGGACACAGATCCGCGCCGTTGCCCCATTCGATCGTCGCGTCGGCAATCCGCACGCTTCTAAACAGCGCAACGTCCTTTAATTCCGCGAATCTGCCGAAATTTAAAATCGGTTTAACGTCGTAAATACCTTCTTTCCCGTCCGAGAAAGTCAGTCGCAGTAAAGAATCGGGTTTCGGCTCCGCTTTAACTATTTTAATCATGTTCAATCATACCATAAATCCGCGATTTTGTCAAATCTCATTCCGGCTTTCACCCCCCCCCCGAATACGCCGTGACCCCTACTTCTCAAACCGCCGCCCGACGACCTTCTGCACCTCTACCAACGGAACGATCGCGGCGGAAAAGCCGAGGGCGACGCCCCATTCCGCGCCCGACAGCGGCGCCGCACCGAGCAGACCGTTCAGGCCGGGGACGAGAACCGCGGCCAACGCGAGAACCGCACCCACAAGAAACGCGCCGTTCAGCCAGCGGTTGGAGAACGCGCCGCGCGCAAACAACGTCGTCGGATACCGCATGTTAAAGCTGTGAAAGAGCTGAACGAAGCACAGCGTGACGAACGCCGCCGTGACCGCGCCCGTTTCCGAGCCGAAGCCGTAATACACCGTGCAAAACGTTCCTAAAACGAGCAGGCTCTGCAACGCGCCCTGAATCAGGATATCCGCGCCCGTCCGCCCCGCGAACAGGGACGAGCCGCTTTTGCGCGGCTTTTGCAGCATGATCCCCTTCTCGCCGCGCTCGACGCCGAGAGCGAGAGCGGGCAGCGAATCGGTCACGAGGTTCACCCACAGAATCATGACGGGCGTCAGGAACGGCAGGCCCAAAAACACCGAAACGGCGAACAGGCAAATCACCTCGGCAATGTTGGCGGACAGCAGGAACTGCACCGCCTTTTTGATATTGGAAAAGACCTTTCGGCCCTCCTCGACCGCCGCAACGATCGTCGCGAAGTTGTCATCCGTCAGCACCATATCGCTCGCGCCCTTGCTGACGTCCGTGCCCGTGATGCCCATGCCGATGCCGATATCGGCGGTTTTCAGCGAGGGCGCGTCGTTCACGCCGTCGCCCGTCATCGCCGTCACGCGCGCGCCGCCGTTTTGAAAGGCCTTTACGATCCGCACCTTGTTTTCGGGGCTGACGCGCGCGAACACGCGGATTTTTTCGATCCGTTCCGACAGCTCCGCGTCGCTCATCGCGTCCACGTCCGCGCCCGTGACCGCCTCGCCGCCGTCCTCCA
>BNZQ01000132.1 GCA_026001225.1 Clostridia bacterium | reverse complement strand
GCGGTTCAAAATCCGCACGGTGGAGGGCGCGGACGACTTTGCGAGCATGAAAGAGGTATTATCGCGCCGTCTGCTGCGCGACAAGAGCGGCGACGAGCGGTTCGCCCTGCCGCCCGATCTGATCGTGGTCGACGGCGGCAAGGGACAGCTGTCGAGCGCGTACGGGGCGATGCGGGAATTGGGCTTGGCGTATGAAATGATCAGCTTGGCGAAAAGAGAGGAGGAGGTTTTTCTGCCCGGGGAGAGCGAGCCGCGTCTTTTATCGAGGAGCGGCAACGCGCTGAAGCTGTTGCAGCGCGTGCGCGACGAGGCGCACCGCTTTGCGATCACCTATCACCGGAAATTGAGGACGAAGCGGTTCGAGGCGGGCATGAAACGGAAATAGGGAGCGGACAATCCGCACCGATGACCGGCGTGGCCAAAGAGTGCCGTCGCCCGTCCGAACAGCGCTATTGGGTCACTCCTCCGTCAAATCGGAGCCGTCCCGCGAGTCCTTGTATTCTCTCACCCAGTCCGGCTCCTCGATCGCCGTTTTCCCGTAGTCCGAAAATCGGAGGATCAAAATGACCGTCATAGGCGTTTGGGAGAGGGACGCCGCAAATTCGATCCGCGCTTCGGTCAGTTCGCCGTTTTTAATCTTGAAACGGAACGCGTTAACCGTCATATCGGCCGGAAACGGAAGTTGGGCGGAGTCCGAGCCGGCCGCCGGCAGCTGCAACAATACGGTCAGAAAGCTCAAATCGATTTTGGAAACGTCCGCCTCGTACCAGCCGTCTTTCTTGTGAAAAGCGGACGCATCCATGCTTTGGAAAAAGCCGGCGAAATCGGGAAAGACGGGCGCGGGACCGGATTCGCCCTCTCCCTGCGTAAAGGGCTGAAAAATGACCTCGTCCCGTCCCGACGCGGGGCTGTTGATATAGGCGCCCTCGTCCGCCGCCGCGTAAGCGAGGCCGATTACGTCTCCGCCGGGCGCGAGCTGGTGCTCGAACAGGAACGCGTCGCCGTTGATTTGCGTTTTTCCCGTCAGCAACGGAAGCTCCAGGGGGATCGGTACGGCGAACGTGTCGCGTACCGTACAATGATTCAATTTGGAGAACGCGGCCGCCCATTCCGCCAGATCCTCTTCGGTCAGCGGCGGCTCGGCGGGGACGGTTATAACGGGCGGCGGGTCTACCTTTGGCGGGGATTCGGAGTCGTTCGGTTTACACGCGGCCAAGGCCGCCGTGAGCGCGGCGGCAAAAAGCAAAACGATGAAAAACTTCAATGATTTTTTCATGCCCATAGTATACTCCTTTTTTTTATATTTTTCAAGCCCCTTTTTCCGGAGAGTGTACAAGATGCAAGTTATGCGCTTTGCGTAAGCAGCGTCTATTTTCGGCGTGCGCTTCATTTGTCAAAACGCGGAAAATCTGATATAATGATATAGCTTTATGAGGACGGAATTAAAATACAAACTGATCGCTTGCGACTTTGACGGCACGCTGCTGCGGAGCGACAACACGATCTCGGAGCATACGCGGGCCGTGATCGCCGAATATGTAAAGCGCGGCGGCGTATTTATGCCGACGACCGGCAGAATGCATGCTTCGATCAAACGGCGCATGGCCGATATCGGTTTAAACGGCAATTCCCCGATCAGCTCTTATCAGGGCGCGATGATCCGCGAAAATGTGACCGATAAGGTGTTGTCCTATAAACCGATCCCTTACGCGGCCGCGCTGAAAATCGCGTCGGAGGCCGAACGCCTCGGATTGTATGTGCAGGCCTATGATTACGACGAGCTGATCGTCAGCGGGCTGTACGACGGAGAGGCCGACCGGACGGGAAAGGATCGGCCGTCGGGCAATCTGTACGGGGCGACGGCGGGCAGGCGGCGTTCCTTCGGGCGCGGATACGCCGAACGGCTGGGGATTGACATGACGGTGATCCCGGGCCCGATTTCGGAGTACATACGGACGAAAAAGATCGATTGTACGAAACTGCTGGTGGTGGACGGGCCGGATACGATGCCGGACTATTTGAAACACTTTTCGGACGCTTTTCCCGAAACGATCTGCAACACGTCCGAAACCTTTATGATGGAAATTATCACGCAAGGCGCGGGCAAGGACGCCGCTTGCGATGCGGTATGCGGGTTGCTCGGCGTCGGGATCGATTCCTGCATGGCGCTGGGCGACAGCATGAACGATTACGAGATGATCAAACACGCGGGCTTCGGGGTGGCGATGGCCAACGGGCGGGACGCTGTGAAGGCCGCCGCAAAATATGTCACGGACAGCAACGACGACGACGGCGTAGCCAAGGCCATAGAAAAATTCTGTTTATAAGCCGCCGATAGGGAGTATATAACGAAAACACAGCTGAAAATTTTTGAAAAGGGTGCGGGGAAAACTTTTTATAAAAAGTTTTCCCCGCAAAAATAAAGAAAAAAGAACTATGGGTAAAACAAAGCTTCCCGAAAAGAATAAGATCACCGCCAAAGGTAGACCCGCCGCCCGTTATAACCGTCCCCGCCGAGCCGCCGCTGACCGAAGAGGATCTGGCGGAATGGGCGGCCGCGTTCTCCAAATTGAATCATTGTACGGTACGCG
>BNZQ01000131.1 GCA_026001225.1 Clostridia bacterium | reverse complement strand
TTCTGATGCTGTTGTTCGCGTTGCCGTTGGTCGCATGGATTTTTCTGAACAGCTATCTCGGCGGACAGCGGCTTTCGCTCAATCTGCCCTACGGCGCGAATTACGGCGTGGGGTTCATGACCGTATCCGATTTGACGCTGCAGCACGACGTCGCGGTGTTCCAAAACAACCTCTTTTATGTCGCGATCATGATTCCCTTAATCCTGATCGCGGGACTCGGCTTCGGCGGCGGCTTTCATGTGTTGAAACTGCTCGTTTGGGGCGAGGGGATCACGGTCAGCCGTGATTTCTTCCGGGGATTAAAGCGCAACGCCCTGCAATTTTTGGCGGGCGCGCTGTTGGTGGCGGTTCTGCTCTCCGCGGTGGTTTTGAACATGTCGCTGATGCCGATCACCGACACGGCCTCGTGGCTTAAAATTTTGAGTTACGCGTCGATCATTCTGTTGCTCGTTTTGGGTCTCTTTTTCGTCATGTACTACGTCACGCAGGCCGAGACCTATAAAATGAGTTGGTGGGCGTTGGTCAAGAACAGCTTCATCTTTTCGATCGGAATGCTCGTGCAGAATATTTTCTTCATGCTGATCAGCCTGATTCCCTTTATCCTGTACATTTTCCTATCGAGCGGCATATTCATGATGATTTTCCTGCTGATCTTCGCGCTGTTCGGTTTTTCCTACACCGCGCTGATTTGGACGATCTACACGCAGTACGTTTACGATAAATATATCAACGACAAGGTGGATGGCGCGCTGAAGGATCGCGGCGTTTGGCGCAAAAAGCAGGACGAGGCCGAGCTGAACGCCCGCCGCTTAAAGGCCGCCAACGTGCGTTTGGTTACGAGTATCGACGAGGGCAAGACGTTTACGCCCCTGACCGAGAATTTCTCGCGCGCCGACCTGCGGCGCATGAGCGCGGAGAAACGCGCCGTCAAGGAGGAAATCGACGCGGAGCTGGCCGATGCGGAGGTTAAGAGAGCCGAGATCATGAACGAACCGTTTGAAGAGGAAGAAGAGGATAAAAACTGAAAGCTGAAAGCTGAAAAGTGAAAATTGCGGTCGATTACAAATCGGAGGGGGCAGCGTGCGCCGGCCCGTCGTCGTCGGATAAGGAGCGTAAAGCATAATAAAAGTTTCTTCTTCGATAGGTCAATAATTTTCAGTTTTCAGATTTCATTTAATTCGGACAGGTCGGTCATTATAATGGACAAGACGTGATGAATAAAAATAGTACGGTGAAAAAAATTGTCGAATTTCGGCGCGGCGCGGAGTTTTATTATGACCGCGCCGAGACCTTTTTGGAAAAAGGGGATTGGTTCTCCGCGCTCGATTCCCTGCGCGGCGCGATTCAAGCCGACCCGAAAAACGTCGAATACCGCCTGCTGCTCGCTGAAATATTCTTCGACATGGAGCTGTACGAGCAGGCTTGCGACGAATACTATAAATTGCTGGCGGAGGGCAAGAACGAGCTTGAATGCTGTTTTTATCTGACGCAAATCTTCATGGAGGAGGACAATCCCGAAGCGGCGACACACTATTTAAAGCGCACCTACGCCGCCCAAAAGAACGACCTCGATAAGCTTGTGAAGGACACGGTAAAGAACGCGGAGGAGCTGGAAAACCTCTATTCGTTGGTCGAGAATTTAGAGGAAAACGCGAAGGAATTGGAACGCCCGCGTTTCGCCTTAGCATACGACAAGCGCGAGAACGCCCGCAATTTGATCTATGCGGCGGTAAACCTAATGCGTCGCGGGGAATTCGGTCACGCGATCGGCATGTTGGAGGCGGTACCCGAAACGGCGGATTGTTATGTGGACGCGCTGAACAATAAGTCCATGTGCGAGTACAGTTTGAGCCGCTATAAAAAAGCGTGGGCGACGGCCGAAACCGCCGAGGCCTTGGACGCCGAGAACGTCTTTACTTTGTGCAACCGCCTGCTGATCGCCCGCAGTTTAAAAAACGCGGAGGCTGCCGACAAGCTGCTTACGCGGATGGACGGCATGGACGACGCCGATTTTGCCGAGTCCGAGCTGTACCGCGCCGCGATGACGATGTGCGAATTAAAAGAGCACCGCCGCGCCGCGCGTTACTTCGACCGCCTTTTGCGGGACATTTTCGACCCTGAAATTATGATTTTGGCGGCGATCGCCTTTTACAACGACGGGCATCCCGACCGCGCGCGCAAATTGGTGCTGGACGCGCTGAAAATCGATCCCGACGACGCCGTGGCGCGCTGGTACGCGGGGCGGTTCCGCTCGCCGAAAGGGGCGCGCGCGCTGTATTACATGCCGCAGGTTCAGCCCAAGGAGGGCCGCAAGCGCGCCGCGTTTTTGGTGGGGCTGTGCGCACTGCCGCGCGAGGCGTTTCTGATCGCGCTCGAAGACGAGCGGACGCGCGAATATATCCGTTGGGCGCTGACGACCGACAACACGGCCTGCGTCCTGCGGCTGTTTGCTCAAATGTCGGGTACGGCGTTCGGCGACGGTTTGGCCGAAAAGCTGCTGATCGGGCGCGGCCCGATGACCCTGTTAAAGAAGTACGTTTTGCAGGAATACCTGTCGGAGCGCAAGAGCGCGCGCGTCGATTTGGTGGTCAACGACATATTCAAGAC
>BNZQ01000130.1 GCA_026001225.1 Clostridia bacterium | reverse complement strand
CGCGGTAGAGGTTTAAATTTAAAACAATCGGAGGTAAAATTATTATGAAAAAAGGTAACATCCGTAACGCGGTTATTATCGGACTGCTCTGCATGTCGTTTGCGTTTGCGGCGGTGTTCGCCGTGCGCGGAGCGGCAGCCGCGGAAGCTCCCGCCGTATTTACCGGCAGCGGCTTGAGCGCGGCCGGCGGCTGGGAGGTCGTGAACGATTCCGGTCACAAGTTAGACAAAGAGGGCTTTGTGTTCAGCGGCTTCGACACGGCGTTTTCCACAACGCTCACGCACCGCAAAAAGCTGACGGGACAATGGTCGGCCGAGTTTTACCGCCAGGTGGAGTACGGATCCGCCGCGGCGGACCTGTATCTGATCATAGGGGATGCCGAGCCCGCGGCATACGGCGGCGGCAAGTCCGGCGTATTAGAATTCGGATTTAACGTCCACGGACTGATTTTCGACGGCGCATACCGCTTTACGACGTACAACGCGCCCGAAATGGGCTGGAACAGCAACATATATTGGAAATTCACCGTAAACCCGGCGGGCAATATCGACGTCTATTGCGATATGGCGTCGGTCTCCGAAGCCAATCGCTTTGCAACGAAGCGCGTAACGATGGAATTTGACAACGCCGATTTCTCGTTGACGGACGGATATTTATCCTTTGCCAACGGTTCCTATACCGTCGGAGATTATCCCGCCGGCATGAAAATCTCCACGGATCTTGACGGGGTAAGGTTTACTACGGCGGCGGGCGCTTATGCCGCGCCGTTCGCGCCCTCGTCCTTTAAAGGCAACTGGGCGGTTTTGGGCGACGATACGAAGTACACGCTGACCGCCTTTAAAAATAAGCTGCAATTCTCGGACGGGTATCCGGCGAACGCCGGGCTTGCGGCTCAAGGAGTTTACGCGTTAGACGCGCCGATCTATCTGACCCATGAGATTACGGACGAGGGGCTTGCCGCCGGGGAGAAGGCGTTTTCGCTTACGTTCACCGATATTTGGAACGTAAATTACGCGGGCGCTACGCAGTATTGGTTTATCCAATGGGGCGTTATGTTCGGGCTGACCGGGAGCGCGCGGTCGCGGGAGGACGCTACGGCGTATTGGTCGGTTTGGAGCGGAGAAATCGGAGGGAATAACGGGGGAACGGCGGACCCGGGCGCGGTTATAAACTCGGACGCCTATCTGCATCAGGGGTATCTTTTTAACGTAAAGGTAGAGGGGTACAAGGGCGGACGGGTCACGTTTGACGCCGGATTTACCCGCGAGGACCTCAATCCCGGCGGCGGGTATCAGTACCACGCCGAAATGGCGAACGTGAACTTTAACGGACGGATCGGAATCGGTTTGATACAGGATATGTTTCAAAGCAAGCAATACGATCTGACGCTTTCGAACGTTTCCTATACCGCTAATATCGTTCCGCCCGCGCCCGTGCAGCCGGCGCAGGAAATCAAGACGGTATATATAAAGAACGACCTCGGTTCTCTTTTGTACATAGGCACGGACATTGAAATAGATTTGCAGGCCGGAGTTATCGCGTCCGCGGGTATGGCTCCCGGCGGCGTAACGTGGGCAAAGACCGCCGACGCTTCCGGTATCGCGGCCCTTTCCGGCAATCGTTTGACGATAAACGGCGCGGGCGGCATTACGCTGCGCGCCGTGTCGGTCACGGATCCGGCTATGTACGACGAGGTTTCGTTTACCGTCGTCGAACCTGTGCCCGCGGGCATCCGTTTCAACGCGAATCAATTAAAATATATCAACATAGGCAACGAGGTTACGCTGTCGCCGCAGTTCTATACCGCGCCTCTTTCACCGATAAGCGGCGTGTGTACCTTGACCGTCGTTTCGGGAGGCGAGTTCGCTTCGGTTACGGGCAACAAGCTTATCGGGCTTGCCGAGGGAGCCGCTACCCTGCGTATAACCTCCGTCGCGTTTCCGTCGTTCTATCAAGACTACAATTTCACGGTGTCGGGTCATTCGATTTACAGCTATTTCAAGGAGGACGCCTTCCGCAACTCGGTCAATCCGGCGGATTGGGATCGCCGGTACAACACGGCGGTTTCCGACGGAAGCACGATCGGCGGATCCGGCGGACTGTACTTTCTCGGCACCTATAATTATGCCGCCGGCAACCCGAAAGCCGTGTATAAGGTTCCGTTCTACAACAACCATCAGACCGGAACGGTGTTTGACGTTACGTTCAGCACCGGACTCAATACGAGAGATCAGGATTACAACTGGGGCATGCTGTTCGGCATGAAAGACGCCGGCGATAATTTCGATACGGCGGGCGTGGGCGCGGTACAGCTGACAAGCGCGAGCGTAAGGATATACCGCGGCGGCGAAAGGCTGAACGGTAATTACGTTACGACCGGCAGCGCCGAGCATGACTGGTACGGCAGCGAGGGCGCGTTCGCTTACATCAGCGGCTCTAACGCGATGACCGTGCGGCTCGTCGGCAGGACGGACGGAACGCTCGAATTATACCGCGGTCAAAGCTATGAGGATTACCGCACCGACATAACCAAGCTGTATGCGACCTACGACGGCTTTGACTTTAACGGCTCGATCGCTTTTTACACGAACAGAGATGAGGTTGTGAACGATCCGGGCTTTATGGCTACCGTATACAACGTACAAATAAACGGCAATTATCTTTTGACCGGCGAAAGCTTCGATATTCTTTCGGTAGACGTAGAGGACGGCGCGTTTGTAGATCTTTATCATACCGC
>BNZQ01000129.1 GCA_026001225.1 Clostridia bacterium | reverse complement strand
CTGTCCCGTTTAAAGGATAAAGGGATCGGCGAGAAAAAGACGCGCGGCGACCACGCGGACACGATGAATCAAATCTTCGCGGCCTACGCGCGCGGCAAGGAAGCCAAGGAATTGTCCACGATTTTGGGCGAGGCGGCGCTGACCGAGATCGACCGCACGTTCGCCAAGTTCGCCGAGGAATTTGAAAAGAACTACGTTTCGCAGGGCTTTCAGACCGACCGCACGATTCAGGAAACGCTGTCGGTCGGCTGGCGGCTGTTGCGTATTCTGCCGCGTTCCGAGCTGAAACGGATCAAGGATCGGTTTCTTGACGAGTACTACGCGGAAATCAAGGAAGCGAGGGCGAACGGCTGATATTTTTTTCAATAAAGCTGTTCGGGGGAAAACTTTTCTCAAAAAGTTTTCCCCCGAACCCCCTTTCAAAAACTTATATATATACTGAAATTTTTTGAAAAGAGCGCGAGAGAAACTTTTTTATAAAAAAGTTTCTCTCGCAAAAAAACAAAAAAACAAAAAACGCAAGGAGCGAAAGATCATGCCGATTTTAGACATGCCGTTAGAGGCGTTGTACAAGTATGAGGGTCGCAATCCAAAGCCCGCCGACTTCGACGCTTATTGGGAAAAAGGCTTGAAAGAGGTCGCGGTGACGCCGCTGAAAATGCAGACCGCCAAAGCGCAGAAAATCGAGCCGCGCAATGCGGAATGCTACGATTTGTATTTTAATTCGGTTAAAAACTCGCGCATTCATTGTTGGTACACGCGGCCGTCCGCCGTTAAACGCGGCGAAAAACTGCCCGTTTTGTTGATCTTTCACGGGTATTCGGGTCACGCGGGCCCGTTTGTCGATAAATTGGCGTGGACGGGGCAGGGATACATCGTTTTGGCGATGGACTGCCGCGGGCAGGGAGGACATTCGGAGGATCGCAATCCGGTCGCGGGCCGGACGCACGGCGGCCTGATCATGCGCGGCTTTGACGATCCCGATCCGTCCAATATGTACTTCCGCAACGTGTTTTTGGACACCGTGCAGCTGGTCAAGGCCGCCAAAAGCCTGCCGAACGCCGATCCCGATCGGATTTACGCGCGGGGAGGCTCGCAGGGCGGCGCGCTGACGGTCGCGTGCGCCGCGCTGAACGGCGGGGACATTAAAAAGGCCTCGGCGCAGCACCCGTTTTTGTCGGATTACAAGCGCGTTTGGGAAATGGATTTGGCCAGGGACGCCTATCATGACGTTCGGGAGCATCTGCGTTTTTATTATCCGACCTATGAGAAGCAGGCGGCTTTTTGGGAAAAGATAGGCTATATCGACATTCAGCACCTCGCGCCGCGGATCACCGCCGAAATCTATTGGGCGACGGGTCTCATGGACAATATCTGCCCGCCGTCCTCGCAGTTCGCGGCTTACAACAAGATCGCTTCCAAAAAGCACATGGATATTTTCCCGGACTTCGGCCACGAAGGATTGCCCGACGTCGCCGATAAGGAAGCGACTTTCTTTAACGTCGGTTTCGATCGTTAAGGTTTTTGGAAAAAGCCGTTCGGGGGGAAACTTTTTTCAAAAAGTTTTCCCCCGAAAACCTTTTCAAAAACTTTCATCTATATATACTAAAATTTTTTGAAAAGAGCGCGAGAAAAGCTTTTTTATAAAAAAGCTTTTCTCGCAAGAAAGAAATATGGTAACACGATTAAACGTAAATCCCACCCGAATGGAACTGCGGCGGCTCAAAACCCGTCTAAAAACCGCGGTGCGGGGGTACAAACTGTTAAAAGACAAATCCGATGAAATGATTCGCCGGTTTATGGGCTATATCCGCCTGAACAAAACCCTGCGGGAAGAATCGGACGGCGAGATCTCCGCCGCTTTGCGCGCCTTTATGCTGGCGCGAGGCATGATGACGCCCGAGGAAGGCATGAGCGCGGTCGCTATGCCCGCCTGCGCCTTAAACTTAAAAGCCGAGACCGATAACGTCATGGGCTTGGTCGTTCCCAAACTGTCGATCGAGGAAGCCGCCGCCAAGGAATTATACCCTTACGGCTTTGTGACGACCAACAGCGAACTGGACAACTCGATCTCGCGCCTGTCCGGTTTGATGCAAAAGATCGTCCGACTGGCCGAGGTGGAGAAAATCTGCAACATGCTGGCCGCCGAGATCGAAAAGAACCGCCGCCGCGTCAACGCCCTCGAATACGTGATGATCCCGCAGATCAAGGAAACGATCAAATTCATCACGATGAAGCTGGACGAAAACGAGCGCGGGAATTTAATCCGCCTGATGAAGGTCAAGGCGATGATTGAGAATAATAAGGCGAAGTAGGGAGGCTCTTTCCCGTAAACCTATTTTTGTTTTTCCGCTAATTGTTGAAATATAGGATTTTTTCTTTTTGGGTCGGAGATATCCCCGCTCCGCACGTTCCGTGCTCCGGTCGAGATGACAGAGCTGAAACGCGGACTTTGTCATTTCGACCGAGCGAAGCGGACGGAGAAAGCTCTCACCGATTTGACATTCAGCATAAGGAAATGCCGTTGTGCCGTTTCCCTGCTCCTCGATGAAAAAAATGTTGACAAATCCCTATGGATAGGGGATAATATAAACATATATAATTACACGGATCAATTTAGGGTACCCTAAATTTTTTCTTCGTCAGGGAAGCATGAGAAAATTCCGAAAAAAGAAATTCCGTGAGAGGAAAAAAAGAGTATGAAAAGAACGACGAGATGGATTGTTTGTTTATTGGTCGCCGC
>BNZQ01000128.1 GCA_026001225.1 Clostridia bacterium | reverse complement strand
CGCCGCCTCGGTCATGTATATAAATACACTCCCTTCGGCGGTTTGTCAGCTGTTGCCCGCCCGCGCCGCGCCTGTCCCGTCAAACCAACGCTTTGTTCCTATTGCGAGCGGAACACCGCCGCCTATTGTACATTAAAAATGAAAGTCTTTGAAAAGGGCGCGGGAAAAACTTTTTCCAAAACGTTTTTCCCGCAAAAAGGAATCAAAACATGCAACAAAAACCGAAACGGATAACCGCGATCGTCGCGCTTGTGTTTGTGCTGATTTTTACGGTGTTTTTTATCCTGTACCTGCTCGACAATCAAATGGGCGACGGTTGGATCGGCGCGATTACGCTGATTTCGTTCATCATCGGCGGCGGCTTGTCCGGCTTTATCCTCATCGTCAACAGCCGCGACCTGAAAGTCGAACAACGGCAAAAGCAAGTCGAGAAGGATTTGCGGGAGAACGCCGCGGCGGAAGCGGACGATAAAAAACCAAAAATTCAACCGCCCGCCGACAAGTAAGTCGGCACAGATCGGGCGTCAGGCGGGCAACAGTTGGCAATGTCGGTGAGGGAGTGTACTCAACACGTACATGACCGAACCGACTTGCCAAGCGTAGCCCGCATCACGCCCGATATGCGCCGATGCGTTAAATCCTTGTAATGCGCACCCCCAGCGCGCTCAACCTCTCCTCAAACCGATAATATCCCCGTTCGATATGCCGCACGCCGTCCAACACGGTCGCGCCCCGCGCCGCGATCGCCGCGATCGTCAGGGCCGCCCCGCCGCGCAATTCGTGCGCCGCCACCTGCGCGCCGCGCAAGGACCTCACGCCCCGCACCACCGCCGTCCGATCGCGCACCGTGATATCCGCGCCCATTTTGACAAGCTCCGGCACATGCTTAAAGCGCGTTTCGAACAGGTTCTCGCGGATCACGCACACGCCGTCCGACACGGCTTGCAGGGACAGAAACGGGGCTTGCAGGTCGGTCGGAAAGCCGGGATACGGCTGCGTTTCCATCGCCGCGCAGGACAGCGGCCGCCCCTCGCCGATCACGGTTAGGGAATTTTCCCCGCAAATCACCTTGACGCCGGAATCGCGCAGCTTGGCGGTCAGGGGGAAAAGGTGCTCGCAGTTGGCCTCATGCAAGGTAATCTTGCCGCCCGCGATCGCGCAAGCCAGCATGAACGTGCCGGCCTCGATCCGATCGGGCATCGGCGTATACTCCGCGCCGCTCAATTTCGCCACGCCTTCAATTTTAATTGTGGACGTACCCGCGCCGCTCACCCGTCCCCCCATCGCGTTGAGCAAGCGTTGCAGGTCGAGGATTTCGGGCTCCTTCGCCGCGTTGCGGATCACGCTGCTACCCAGCGCGAGGGCTGCCGCCATCATCAGGTTCTCGGTCGCCCCCACGCTGGGGATTTCCAACAAAATTTCCGCGCCGCGCATATCGCGTCCGTCGCAAACGATACCGCCGTATTCCTCTGTGATCTTGACGTTCAAATCCCGCAAGCCTTTTAAATGCAAGTCGATCGGCCGAAAGCCGATATCGCAGCCTCCGGGATACGCCGCGCGCGCCCGCTTGAAGCGTCCCAAAATCGGCCCGAGAAGAAAGATCGACGAACGCAATTCCCGCGCCAAATCGGCGGGGATTTCCTCACCGTCGGCTTCCCCGGCGTCTATCACGATATCGAGGTCTTTGGAATGGGTAACGCGGCAATTCAGCGTCCGCAGAATATTCAGCATGTTGCTCACGTCGGCGATAGGCGGGCATTTGTGCAAGGCGACGCTCCCCTCCGCCATGACGGCGGCGGCCAAAAGAGGCAGGACGGCGTTTTTAGCCCGGGCGACGGTGATTTCGCCCGAAAGCGGCCCGCCCCCGTCGATCAAGTATTTATCCATGGTATCATAGTATGCCTTACGGGAGGACTTCGCTCACTCGTCTGTCGATCGGGATAGCATGCGCGTCCTCGATTCACTCGTGCCCCCCGTAAGCCGCTACGCGGACACCCCTCCGCCGGAGGGGAATTTTTTTGCGGTTGGGCAAAGAAAATGGGCGGCCAAGGCCGCCCCTACGATTCAATGACAATCCTTTTAAAAAGCGTTTAGAGGGGTTTCGGGGGAGGAATCGCAACCTCCCCCCCAAAAAAAATTCTTTTCTCGGCGTTTTTCTTTTAGTATAAAAGAAAGTAGGCCCTTACTCTTGATTTACTTCGTTTCCTTGTCAGCGTTTACGCCGACCTTTCTCGCGCGGCTCTCGGCGCGCTTTAAGGATTCTTGCTTTTTCTTTAAAGTATATTCGATATACCCTTTTTTAGCCAACTCGTCGCACTTGTCGTTGTTGACGTCGCCGCTGTGCGCCACGACCTTCACGAACGAATAACGATGCGGCTTTACCGCGTCGAGGAACTCCTTCCAAAGCTCGACGTTCTTGGGCGGCGCGCCGCTTTGCAACGTCCAACCGTTGCTCCGCCAATTATAGACCCTGCCGACCGACGGTTGCGCGTTGTCCACAACATACGCCGAGTCGCTGTAAATTTCGACCTCGCAAGGCTCTTTCAATTCCTGCAAGCCTTTGATGACCGCCGTCAATTCCATTTGTTGGTTCGTCGTGGAAACCTCGAAACCGCTGATTTCCTTTTTGAGATCGTGATACAGCAGAACGCAACCCCAACCGCCCGGACCGGGATTTTTGCTGCACGCGCCGTCTGTGTAAATTCTGACTTGTTTCATGGATCCGATGACCTCCTTTACGTTATATGAACCTAAAAAG
>BNZQ01000127.1 GCA_026001225.1 Clostridia bacterium | reverse complement strand
CATCGCGGGCGCGCTCAAAAACTTGAATATTTGGTTCACGGGCGGCGAAAATTCCCCGTATATTTGGCTGAAGTGCCCCAAAAATTTGGGCTCGTGGGAATTTTTCGACTTGCTCTTAAACGAAGCCAACGTCGTGGGCACGCCCGGCGCGGGCTTCGGCAAGAACGGCGAGGGCTTTTTCCGGCTGACGGCTTTCGGCAATACCGAAAACGTGAAGCGGGCGGTAGAACGGATTGAGAAATTACTTTCGTAAAGAAAATTTTTCACATGCGGACATTTGAAATTTTTGATCAGATGCGATATAATATTACGGTGGCAGAAAAGCAAGCCGTCACAAATTGAGTTTCAGACGGGCAACAGTTGGCAATGTCGGCGAGGGAGTGTACTCAATACGTACGAGCCCCGCGCCGACTTGACAATCCGTAGCCCGTCTGAAACTCAATTTGTGACAGCCTTTCTAAAAGGAGATTTATTATGAACAAGAAAACGGTCAAAGACATCGACGTGAAGGGAAAGAGAGTCCTCGTGCGCGCGGACTTCAATGTGCCGCAGGACGGGAGCGGCAAAATCACCGACGATACGCGTATCGTCGCCGCGTTGCCTACGATTAAATATTTGTTGGAACACGGCGCGAAAGTCGTTTTGACCTCGCATTTGGGACGGCCCGACGGCAAGGTCAAGCCGGAATTTACCTTAAAGCCCGTCGCGGATCGCCTGAACGAATTGCTGAACGGCAAGGTGGCGTTTGCGACCGACGTAATCGGCGAGAGCGCGAAAAAGTGCGTCGCGGCTTTGAAGCCGGGCGAAGCGGTTCTTCTGGAAAATGTCCGCTTTCATAAGGAAGAGGAGCTGTGTCAGGACGTAGGTTCTTTGGCGGATTACGCCAAGGCGACGGGCAAGGCGCAAGCCAAGAAACAGGTGAAAGACGGCGTGATTCCGAAAGAGGAAGAAAAGAACGCCGCTAAAAAATTGGCCGCTGCGGTCACGCAAGCCGACTATGAAAAAGCGAAAACGGGCGTGGACGCGTTCTGCAAGGAGCTCGCGTCGTTTGCCGATATCTATGTCAACGACGCGTTCGGCACGGCGCATCGGGCGCACTCGTCCACGGCGGGCGTCGCCAAGTTTTTAAAAGTCGCGGTCGCGGGCTTTTTGATCGAAAAGGAATTGGAGATCATGGGCGGCGCGTTGGAAAATCCGAAGCGGCCGTTCGTCGCGATTCTGGGCGGCGCGAAGGTCAGCGACAAGATCGGCGTCATCAACAACCTGTTGAATAAAGTGGATTGCTTGCTGATCGGCGGCGCGATGGCCTATACCTTCATCAAGGCGCAGGGCGGCAAGATCGGCGACTCCAAGGTCGAGAACGACAAATTGGATTTGGCGGCCGAGCTGCTGAAAAAGGCGGCCGAGAAAAAAGTCGCGCTCGTGCTGCCCGTCGATAACGCGGCGGCGCGGGAATTCTCCAACGATTCACCGATCCAAACGGTGGCCAGCGACGCTATCCCCGACGGCTGGCAGGGGCTGGACATCGGGCCAAAGACGCAGAAGCTGTTTGCCGACAAGATCAAAACCGCGAAATGCGTGATTTGGAACGGGCCGATGGGCGTGTTCGAGTTCCCGAACTTTGCGGCGGGCACCAAGGCGGTCGCGGAAGCGATGGCGGCGAGCGGCGCGGTGACGATCATCGGCGGCGGCGACAGCGCGGCGGCGGTCGAGCAAATGGGTTACGCCAAAAAGATGACGCACATCAGCACCGGCGGCGGCGCGTCGCTCGAATTCTTAGAAGGGCTGGAGCTGCCGGGCGTGGCTTGCCTGAACGATAAATGACGCCTGAACGATAAATGGCGGCGGATACGCGTTGCAATACGGCGTTACGGTAAATTTTTCTCGGGTGTGCAGGTATTCTACACTCCCTCTCGAAATATTTCCCGCGCCTTGTCTTGCTCGCGTCCGCGCCTTTATTGAAGCGGATCCGAGCGGCTACATATAAGGATAGTAAAATTTTTTGAAAAGGGTGCGGGGAAAGCTTTTTATAAAAAGGTTTTCCCCGCAAGAATAAAGAAAAGAATATGAGAAATAAACTTATCGCCGGCAATTGGAAGATGAACTTTTCGGTCGCCGAGAGCATAGATTTTATCGGGCGATTGAAACCGCTCGTAAAAGAGGTCAAACAAACGGGCGTCGTCCTATGCGCGCCGTTTACTTCGTTACACGCCTTATCGGGCGCGTTGAAAGGAACGGCGATCGGTCTCGGCGCGCAGAATATCGCGTGGGCCGACAAGGGCGCGTTCACGGGCGAAATCAACGCCGCGCAGCTCAAGGAAGCGGGCGTGCAGTACGTCATTATCGGGCATTCCGAGCGTCGGCAGATGTTTGGCGAAACCGACGAGACCGTCAATAAACGGACGCTGACCGCTTTGAAGAACGGATTAATTCCGATCGCTTGCGTCGGCGAGACCGACGCGGAGCGGACGGCGGGCAAGACCGAAGCCGTGCTGAAAAAGCAGACCGAAGCCGCTTTAGCGTCCATTCCGGCCGCGGATGCGGAAAAAATCGTGTTTGCCTACGAACCCGTTTGGGCGATCGGCACGGGCAAGAACGCGACCCCGCAGGACGCCGACGGCACGATCAAATTCATCCGCAAAACGATCGCCGCTTTATACGGCGCTAAAACCGCCGATAAAATACAAATTTTGTACGGCGGCAGCATGAACGCGGCCAACTGCGCGGACTTATTGGCCATGCCCGATATCGACGGCGGCTTGATCGGCGGCGCGAGTTTGAAGGCGGAGGATTTTTCGACGATTATTCAC
>BNZQ01000126.1 GCA_026001225.1 Clostridia bacterium | reverse complement strand
GTATTTCAAACCGAACTTTCTATTTCTTGTGTCACCCCTCCGGGCTGACACAAGAAATACAAAGGACAATATCATCTCTTTCTCAATCCTACGTACCTACCGTTGCGCTTTTACTTGCAATTTACAGTCAAACCTTTTTTACGCCGAGCCGTTTCGGGCGGCAGGGCCCCTGCCGCTGTTGCGGCTAAAAATCGACGGGGATTTTTCACTTCGTTCAGAATGGCACAAAGACGGCGGGGCGTTTTGAAAATAATAACCGATTAGAGATGATAAAGTAAAACCGATTCAAGTCCGACCGACTTTTTATGCAATAAAAATTCGCGTTTGGTCGGAAAGAGCGCGGAGCAAGCGATCAAACGAGGAATCCGAACAGGATTCCGAGGTAGGAGCATAGCGAAGCGCGAAAGCAACCTCCCACAAATTTTTCTCGGCGCTTTTCTTTTAGTATAAAAGCAAGTAGCCCTCCTCTAACCGTAACGCGACGGTTTAAGTCGAGCTTGCCACGCGTCACTTCGTTCCGCTACAATGACAGACAAAGGCGGAGAAAGCCGTTACCCTTTCCTTTCCTGCTCCGCGATCTCCGCATATTTAAAGCCGATCACCTTGTCCAAATCGCGGAACGCGGCCTCGTACATGGCGGGTGAATCGTCGTAGCCCCGCAAGGGATCGATATAATCGGCGACAAAAACGATCTTTTCGAGAAGCGACATATTTTCCCGCCCCGTGGTGTGGTTGCGGATCGCGTTCAAAACGTCCCCGTCGGTTTCATGAAAATATTTTTGCGCGTAAAGGGCGCCGATCGGGCCGTGACGGATTTTCGGATGCAGGCCGAACACAGCGCGGGGCACCTCCAAACCGAACTTCATCGCCGCTTCCTCGGTGACGATCCGTTTCGCGCAGTCGTGATAAAGCGCGGCCCGCACCGCTTTGGCGGAATCCGCGCCGTACCGTTCGGCCAGCTTATAAGCGCAAACCGCGACCGAGGCCGTGTGCCGATACCGCTCCTCCTCCACCAAATTTTTGATTGCGCGGGCGGTCTCGGCGTATTGCAAATACAAATGATGCTTTTGGATATAACCGAGGATCGGCGGATCGAGATAATCGCTCAAATCCCCGCCGAACGAATGCAGAATGCGGATTTCCGTAGAGGATATGTCGGGCACGCGGCTTCGGCTGACGAAGACCTCGCCCCCCGTCTTTTCCCGATAGGCCGACACCGCGCTTTCCAAGGCGTGATCGTAGGGCGGTCGGCCCGCGACGATCAATTTTCCGTGACACGCGATCTGTTCGGGCTGCTTCCAATGCAAGATTTGCAGCATGGAATCCGCGCCGACAATAAAATACGGCTTATCTCCAAAAACGCCGTGAAAATGCGCGAGGGTCTGATACGTGTACGAAATGCCGCCCGCCGCGATTTCATAATCGGAAACGGCGACGCGGGAATCGGCGGGCGCGTTCCGAGCGGAAAGATTCTGAAACGCAAGGCGGCACATCGCCAAACGGTCTTGCGCCGAAGCCGCCGCCGTCTTATGCGGCGGGTCGCCTGCAGGCAAAACGATGATTTCCGACAAGCCGAATTCTTGAAGGATTAAGGAAACGAGCGCGGTATGCCCTTTATGCGGCGGATCAAACGCGCCGCCGAACAGGGCGATCTTTTTCGGGGAAGGTTGCATCATTGCAATAAAAAGCGGTTCAACGAAAAAAGCCTACATCACCGTCAGCATAAGCCACACGAACGCCGCGAACAGCAGGGCGAATATTTTCAAGCCCCAGCTCTCGCGCAAGCAAATCCGCGCGAAACGTTTAAACGCGTTCGGGCGCACGGACTCACCGCCGTTCTCCGGCTTTTTAACGGGCTTTTCGGAACCCGGAGTTTTAACCGCATCCATTTTACCGTCTCCTCCACTCCACAAAATCTTCTTTCACTTTGGCGCCTTTTTTTCTCTTCTTTTTGACGTTCGGCGCAGCCAGCGTCAAGCCGTAAGCCTGTTCGAGCAATTCTTCCAACATTTCGGCGTTGAAATAACGGGAAATAATGCCGTGCTTGCAGACGCTGATAATGCCGGTCTGTTCCGACACGATGATCGAAAGCACGTCGTTGAATTCGCTGACGCCGAGCGCGGCGCGGTGGCGCGTGCCTAAATCGTTGGGCAGCTCGGCGTTCTGCGACAACGGCAGAAAACAGCCGGCCGCCAAAATTTGATTGGCGCGCACGATCACGGCTCCGTCGTGCATGGGGGCCTTGGTGTTGAAAATACTCTCTAAAAGGGGCGCGGACACCAACGCGTTCAAGGTCATGCCGCTCTCTAAAATCTGCGTCTGAATATGAACGGGCGCGATCACAATCAACGCGCCGATATTCTTTTTGGACATATTCAGCGCGGCGCGGATAATCTCGGCGATCGTATTGCGCAATTCGTCGTGCGTCAAATCGTACTTTGCCGCAAAGAACGCCTGCCCCTTGTGCCCGTGCGCCAATTTGACCGTCATGCGTTTCAACTCCACCGCGAAAATCACGACGATATAAACGAGCGCGAGGCCGGAAAGCGCAAGGGCGATTTTCCACAAAACAGGAAGATAGCCTTGGGCAAGGTACAGCCCGCCAAAAACAAAGAAGATTCCCGCGAGCCACCACGGCAGGGCGACCGCGTTGCGCCTGTTCTTTAAAAACCGTAGGACGATGAAAAAGACCGCCGCCAAAACCAAGATTTGTAGGACGCTCCAAAGGATATTCCAACCGGTGAAATTTTCCGTAATCGCGTTTTTAAGTTTTTCGATCTGTTCGTTCATTCCACTTCAAGCCTTTCTTCTCTATATGTATTTTCGGTGTATCTCAATGCGGGCGTCCGCCGTGCACCGATTCCATATTTGTATAGTATAC
>BNZQ01000125.1 GCA_026001225.1 Clostridia bacterium | reverse complement strand
GTTGATGACTCCTCCCACGTCGTTCAGGGTAAAGCTCGTCTTGCCGTCGTAACCCGCTTGCTTGGCCGTAGCTCCGTAAGTGGGAATCGTTATAAGATTCGACGAGCCGTCATATTTATCCCCCGCGCCCGTATCCCAACCGTTACTATCTAAATTTATACGGTTATCTCCCGTGCCGTCGATGACTCTGCCGTAGATATTTGTAGCCTGCGTGATTCCGGCGGCAAAATTAAATTCGGCAGTGTATGTGTTGTCAGTATACCACCTAAGATGAATATTGTCAAAGTCGGAGGGTGAATTACCGGACTGAGGCTGATAAATATCTGTAAAGGTAGGGGCGGTAAAAGCCGTACCTGCCAAAATCGGTTTTAAAATAAAGCTGCCGGGATAGGTTTTTAATGTAAATGTTGCCGCGAAACCCCATCTTGCATAAAGCGTTGTATCCGCCGAAACAGTATCCGTGGAAAAGTTAAATCGCGTTGTATAACCCTCGTCTGTATACCAGCCGTAAAACTCCTTACCGCTCTTTGTCGGGTCGGCGGGCTTAGGAACCTTGCCGTTAACCGCATTAGAATCTCCGTAGACGGTAGACGTATTCTCGCCGTCCTTAAAGGTAACAACTTGGGTGGTTGCCCATTCCGCATACAAATCAAAATTTTCCGTCACTGTCCCGTTAAAATTATAAACTGTTTCTGCGCTAAATGTAGGCGAGGTGTGCCAATTTACAAAACTCTTACTCGCTTTTGTGGGCGCTACCGGCAGAACTGCCCCGCCGCCGGACATTACGCCTTGCTTATATAAAATACTGTCGTCGTCGTCGCGGAAGTTAATTCTGTGATCAGGCTCGGCGAGCGTAACGGCAACTGCGGCGTCCTGTCCGGGCATGGTAAACGAATACTCGCCGTTCTGATCCGCAAGCAACGGCGCCGGGTTGCCGGCACCTATCTTCAATGTCGCATAGGTATAGTCATCTGCCGTAAATTCCACATTGTCATACGAAAATACAGCATCCGCCGGCACGGTGTTCGTAACGCTATCGTCGTTGGTTAGGCCGATTATCTTACCCTGACTGATGCGCTTTATAAAAGTACCGGACGACCCGCCGCCTATATGAACAAAATACGCTTTATTCCCGTCGTTAACGGTATCTCCGGCATATGTAACCGAATTCACAATAAAATCGGAGCGCGTAACCGTTAGGTCGGCTACTTTATCGGGAGCGCCTTCAAACCAAAGCCAACTTGTGTCTGCGCCTACGCCTGTGCCTATATATATAATAATGCTAACGCCGTTGCCGACACTGATTGTCTTGAGATTTTGCTCGAAAATGTCCCCGTAGGTTGTCCCGACCCCTTTTGTAAAAGGTTTTGTGTCATTGTTTTGGGAGGACAAGAACGGGTGATACCACATCCCGGTCGAAATAAAAGCTTCTTGAAAAACAAGGTTTGTCGATGCCGCATTTGTGGCGTTAACCGCCTCCAAATACTGATGAGCCGGAGGAGCGCCGGCATTATCCGTCCAAAAGCAATCCGAATATTTCTTGGCAAGACCCCAGCCGTTGACAATGTCCCCCGGAATCTCGGTTTGCGGTTCGATTTCAAATCTAATCGGTCTCCTCAAATCCAACGGTACGGTATAAGCCTGTACATATGCGCCCTCCGAGCGGTATTTGACATAGCCTTGCGCATAGTCGGGGTCGTTAACGTTAAGCGGGTCGACCAACGATGTTCCTTGCCCGCCATACATAAACGAACGGTTCCAACCGTTGGCGTCGGGAATCGACCATGTGTCGCCCTTGACCGCGTCTGCATTCGCAGTTCGTTTTTGACCGGACAATAAACTCCATTCCGCGTTGCTGAACGCGAACAAAAATAACAATGCAATTGCCAGCGCCGCTACAAACAGTTTTTTGCCTTTCATCACTTTCATTTTACTCTCTCCAATTTTTTATTTGACCGCTATGATAATCAACATTTATATTATACTACAATCATGATGGAATTCAAGCCCCCCAAACATTAAGAAATTTACTATTTTCATTATCGCTTGACTTTTTGCCTCTAATGCACTATACTGCCTTCATGCGCAAAGATCCTGTTTTTTCTAAAAATTGGCTTAAGGTAAACCCTTATACAAAAGCCATTTTTACGGAAGCCCTTTCAGACAACCGCCTGCATAACCATACCTTTTGGGAATTTTGCGTGGCGCTCCGGAGTTCCGCCGTAAATGAGTCAAAAAACAAAACCGCTCAAAGCAAACGCGGCAAGGCGTTTTTAATGCGTCCTAAAGATATACAGAGACATCGGTACCTCCGGCAGCGCGACATATCCTAAATGGATGTTTTTCGCATTGCATGACAGTATAGCGTCCGCTTATATGAGCAACGGTCCGGAAGGGCGTCTCACGGTAAGCGGCGGCGCAACTGCTTACTTTGGGCATTATTCAGATAACGGCGGTGAACTCACAGCTTTTAAGGGAGGGAGTTACGTTGCGGCTATACCGGATTACAAGGTTTCAACGGCAAGCAATATACAATATAACAGTATGCTTATCCGTATAGGCGCTACGCCGGGCAGCTCGTTTATTCAAATTAACGGGACAACGGTTATTAACCTTAGTGTGACGCAAGCCGATTTTTTTAGCGGTAAGACTTATCTTTCAATGGCGTCTTTCCGCATGACGGAGGTTCATATAAAGATTTCGCAGGAGTTTGCCTTGACGTCGTTTGTCTCGTCTGCAAACGGTACGGCGTTTATCTCGCCCGTGGCTCCCGCAACCCTCGAATCGGGCGACTTGATTGAGGTAACCGTGAGTCCGGCAAATGGCTACATGGTAGACGAATTTAAGGTTAACGACGCGACTCTTCCCTCGGGCGCGTTGACAATAA
>BNZQ01000124.1 GCA_026001225.1 Clostridia bacterium | reverse complement strand
TTGCGCGTCGAAGCCGAAACGATCGTCCGCTCGATCCGTGCGCGCTACGACGGTTATAAGCGCGATCCGTACAATGAATTCGAATACGGCGGTCATTATGCGAGAAGTATGGCGAGTTACGGACTGTCGCTCGCATACAGCGGCTTTACATACGACGCGCCAAAGCGTCAAATCGGATTTTTTCCGCAGGATAAAAACAGCGTTTATTTTTGGAGCGTTTGCCGCGCGTGGGGTACCGTAAAAATCACGGAGCAAAACGCGACGTTAAAGGTTTTATACGGCGAACTCACGTTGTCGCGGTTTTCGTGCGGCGCGTTTGCGGGACGCGGCGTGACGCGTAACGGCGTTCTTCTCGTGAAGGATACGGACGATACGGTCATATTCGAAAATCATACCGTCATGAAAGCGGGAAAACAAATTTCATTTGATATCATCCCGCTTTACGCTAAAACGGCGGCGTTGCGTAAGTAAACGCCATACGGGGAGCATTATGGATAAACAAAATAAAAAAGCGGAGTGGATATGGTATCCCGACGACTTTGAATTTATGCTGGCAAACAAGGTCATGACGAGGCGGTACCAACGCGAAGTTTTTATCCCCCCGTATTGGCGCCTTGAGCAGCCGAACTGCAATTTAAAATTTTACCGCGATTTTGAGTTGACAAAGGAGAACGTATTCACGGTAAAGGCCGACGGCCGATTTAATATTATCATCAATAAAAAAGGCGAGGCCGGCGATAACTTCATACCCGTTGCCGCAAAGCCGTTCGCCGTGGCGAAGGGGCAGTGGTCAATGTGTATTTCGGTATATAACGACACCGGCTTGCCTTGCCTGTTTGTCGATTCGGAAGAGGTAAAATCCGGGCCCGGTTTTACGGTGTCCGACGGCAATTACGGACAACCCGCCTGCGGGTGCGACGGTTTTTTTGACGCCGATATCTCGCCGAATCAGTATACGCTTCCCGTCGAAGAAATCGGATATGTCAGTAAAGAAAGGCTTTCCGATACAAAACGGCTGTATGATTTCGGACGGGAAACTTTTGCGTTCCTTAAAATACTCGGCGTTAAAAACTCCCGTGAAATAACGATTTTCTACGGCGAATCAAGGACGGAAGCGTTGGATTTTGAGAACTGCGAGCTGTTTGAAAAAGTGCAAATAACGCCCGATAACGCGGTAACGGGCTATGCGAGAGGTTTTCGTTTTGCGGTCATTGATTTCGGCGGGCTGTTGTTTGACGATATTTGCGGCTTGTTTGAATTTGCGCCGATAGAGAGCAAAGCGTTTTTCCAAAGCGGCGACTCAAAGCTGAACGATATTTACCGGACGGCGGAGTACACGTTTTTATTGAATTCGCGGGAGTTTTATATCGACGGTATCAAGCGCGACAGGTGGCTGTGGAGCGGGGATGCGACGCAAAGCTATTTAATGAGTTTTTATACCTCCTACGATATCCGTATTATGCGCAGAACCATCACCGCGCTCGGCGGGAAACAGCCGGTAAAAACCTTTCTGAACGGACTCGTCGATTATACGCTGTTTTGGATACTATCCATGTGGGATTACTATATGTATACGGGCGATTCGGAGTTTGTCCGCTCAAAATTTCCGCTTATGCAAGCCATGACGGAATTCTACAAAACGAGAATCAACGAAAACGGGCTGCTGCAAGGAATCGAAAAGGATTATACCTTTATCGACCATGCCGTAAAGGGAAGCGCCGACGAAATCAGCGCGCTGCAAATACTCTATGCGAAAGCCTTGCTGGTTATGGGCGATTTCTGCGAGTTGTTCGGTATAGAGAACGATTATCACGCGAGATCGCAGGCGGTTATGAAAAAAACGCGCGCCTTGTATTGGGATGCGGACAAGGGTTGCTTTTATCATTCGCGCGTAAAAGGGCAGCTTGACGGACGCATCACGAAGCACGCGAATATTTTTGCCGTTTTATACGGTCTCGTTACGTCCGCCGAAAAAGAAAAAATTCTGCGCGGCGTCTTGTTGAACGACGAAGTGGAGAAAATTACGTCGCCGTACATCAAGTTTTATGAATACGCCGCACTGTGCGAAACGGGCTGTCATGAAATCGTTATGAACGAGATAAAGGCGTATTGGGGCGGAATGCTGAACGAGGGCGCGACTGCTTTTTGGGAGGAGTATAACCCGTTGGAAAAGGGCGCCGAGAAATACGCCATGTACGGCAGACCCTACGGAAAAAGCCTTTGCCATGCATGGGGCGCGTCGCCGTTATACCTCATCGGCCGCTATATGCTCGGCTTGTACCCGGCGACGGCGGGCTACGGCTCGTTCGTCCTGCAACCGGCGTTGCAGGTTCTGGGCGGCACAAAATCCCGAATGCCGACCTTAAACGGCTTTGTCGAGCTCGAATTCAAGGGCGGCGTATTAAAAGTTTATGCCTCAAAGGACGGCGGCGAGTTGAGATTGCAAAGCGGGTGGTGTGCAAATCCGCCCGCCGAAGGGCGTCTTATAGACGGTTGCTGCCGCTACGAGATTCAGGCGGGCAAGCGGTACGAATTTTTATTGAGAGATGAGCTTTAGGAGAAGTTAGAAATGACGGAAAAAGATAAGTCAAGTAAAGGACTTCTGTAAGGAGTGGATAAATATTCCGTGCTAGATATAATTAACGTGACTGAAAGAGAAGTCGCGTCCACAGTTGGGGTGACGAAGGAGGTAAGCACGTTTAGCTTTGCCGAATTTGTTATAAGCGTTTATGAAAACATACAGTACAGATTTTAAGGTTTCAAATTTCCTAAAGAAGCAGCGGCTCTTTCGCCGCAGTCCGGCTATGTAGTGCCTTATGTCCGCATTGGTGCTTTCTATTGAGCAGGTATCATTTTTATTGTTTGGATTTCGGTAATGTTTCCCGGGAAAA
>BNZQ01000123.1 GCA_026001225.1 Clostridia bacterium | reverse complement strand
CGAGAAATACAGTCAGCGATTAAGTAAGCGAGTGCGTGACGGTTTCGATACAAGTGTGGCAAACGGCAATTTTACGGGTGGTGTCATTATTTGGGGCTATAAACTTATTAAAGAGCCGATACCGAATAAGCCGAACAAATACATATCTAAAATTGTGATTGACCCAAAAAATGCCGAGCATATCAAATACATTTTTGACGAATACGCAAGGGGCATTGACAAGCAAGAAATCGCACGAGCATTAAACGCAAAAGGCATACGATACAACGGCAAAATTATGAACGGAAAGACCTTTGATAAGTGGTTGTCTAATACAAAATATTATGGCTTGTTTACTTTTGGCGGACGAGAGAATACTGATATTTACCCACCAATTATTACAAAAGAAACTTTTGACAAAGTGCAAGAACGATTAAAACTAAACCGACACTTTACACGCACAAATCATATCCGTGAAAAGTATTTGCTCACGGGCAAAATCTTTTGTGGTTATTGTGGCACAATTATGACGGCAGACGGCTCTAACCGAAAGTATGCAACATACCGATACTATGGTTGTAATCTTGCACGCAAAAAGGAATGTAATAAGAAACTTGAAACGAAAGAAAAGATTGAAACCGACATAATCACGCATACCATAGAACAATTACGAAACCCAAAACTTGTAGAAAAGATTGCAGATTATGCGGTGGAACACTACAACAAACGCACAGACGATAACGCAATAAAAGGCATTGACGCACGCATACAGCACACCGAAAAGGAAATTGAAATCACAACAAATGCCTTTATTAAAGCGGTAACGATTAACAATGATTTACTCATAAAAAATTGCACGACCAAGATTGACGAATTAAAGATACTTGCAGATGACCTAAAAGCACAACGCACGCAACTATTATTTGAGCAAGGAGTGCAAGTAACAAAAGCGGATATGATTGAGTTTGTCAGCGAAAAATTGACACGACACGGCGATACAAGAGAGCGAAGCGAACGCGTGTCGGCGAAGCCAGAAACCGACAAGGAATTTTTCCAAATTGTCATAGATACACTTGTGAAAGCGGTTTATGTGTATGACGATAAAATCATTGTATGGTTTTACATTGACGGCGGGAAAGACCCCAAATTGCCAACAGCAACCCAAGACGACGAAATGATACTGTTAAAAATTGACGAACACGGAAACATTAACGCAAATGCTACCAAACAATTATGTTCGGGAGCAAACGACGATGGCAGGGGAGACAGGATTCGAACCTGCAACCAATGGTTTTGGAGACCACTACTCTACCGTTGAGCCACTCCCCTGTATGAATTTATCGCGCAAACATTAGGCAAGTCTATATACTATACCAAATGGCGGGCGTTTTGTCAAATATATAAAGACCGGGTTTTTTGAAAAAACCTTTCCGCGTTTCTGTAAAAAATATTTTCGATCGAAGCGTCCGAAACGCCCTTCGCCGACAGGTCGGCGGCAAGGCGGTGAAAATTCCGATAGGTTTTCAAGCCCTGCGGCAGGTCTGACGTGCCGTGGAAATCCGTTCCGACCGCCAAATTTTGATCCCCGAACCGATCCAAAAAATAACCGATGTGGCGGACGAAATCCGCGCGGGAGGCGTCGCCGCTTTCGCTTAAAAAAGGGCCGACCGCGCACAGCCCCGCGAGGCCTTCGGAATCGACGATTCTCCGTAGCTGCGCGTCCTTTAAATTGCGGCAATGGGCTCTCGGCCCGTAAAAGGCGGCGTGCGAACACAATAGGGGCTTTGAGGACGCGTCGGCCGCCGCGTAAAAGCTTGTTTCGTTGAGGTGCGCCGTGTCCAAAACGATGCCCGCTTTTTCCAAGGAACGGATCATGCCTTTGCCCGCCGCCGTCAAACCGCCGTCGCTTTCCGCGCCGCCCGCGAACCGGTTTTCGCCGTTCCACGTCAAGCCTGCGTACAGCAGGGGCAGGCGTGTGAAGCGGGCGATTTCGGCGTCGGTCAAAAAGCCCAAATCCTCGACGGCGAAATCCAATTTCGGGCGGACGGCCGACAGGCGCGCTTTGGCATCGGAGAGCAGGACGGACAGGGTGGGCACGTCCAATTTCATGCGCGTCGTCCATACCGCCAACACGACGCGGCGGGGGACGGAAAAGTACCGCGCCGTGTACGGCGCGCCGGAGGTCAATAAATCATTGTGCAAATCGAAAATCATCTTATATCCGTTTTTTTCTTTTTCAGTCGGGCGGTTTTCTTTGTGACGGGCTTTCTTTGACCGGCTATCTCAAAGAAAAAAGCCCGTATAATAACCGGTATTATGCAGCAGGGCAGAGCCCTGCGCCCCATGGCTTCGCCGTGTGTTCCGCCGCAGAGCGGCGGGGTATTATACCTTACTTGTTAGACTGCGTAAAAATGCCTTTGCAAGCAAGCATTTTTACTCGTCTAATAAATATATGTGCAAGCCCCCTATTGACATTCCCGCCAAAACGTGATATGATATACGCATGAATTTCGGTATTATCGGCGCCGGCAACATGGCCCGCGCGATTGTCAAGGGCGTTGCGTCCTCCGGCCCGATCGAGGATTGCGACATTTTCGTCAGCGACAACGATCCGATTGCGTTGGAGCGGTTTGATTTCGACTTTGTGAAGAAATTGTCGAGCGGCGCGCAGCTTTGCCGCGAGTGCCGTTTGATCGTATTGGCGGTCAAACCGGCGCACGCGAAAGAGGTCTTTGCCGAAATCGCTCCCGTCGCGACCGCGGACAAGGTGATCATCTCGATCATGGCGGGCGTGGGGATTCCGACGCTCAAGGCGGGCCTGCCGAACGCGCGGAAATTCGTGCGCGTCATGCCCAATTTGGCCGCTAAAGCGGGCAAGAGCATGAACGCGGCGCACTTTGTCAATCTGACCAAAGAGGAAAGGGAATT
>BNZQ01000122.1 GCA_026001225.1 Clostridia bacterium | reverse complement strand
CTGCATCCCGAGAACGCAGCCGCCGCGATGCTCGTCAGCTGCTTGCCGACAACCCTGACCGACGTGATGCCCGTTTTATCTTTGAACCCGTCGGCCGCGATCGCCGTCACGCTCTTGCCCTCGTACCATGCGGGAATCACCACCGCGCCGCTTGTCACCGTTCCCGCCGATACCGTATAGGCATCCCCGTTTAAGGTATACTGCAAACCATCCGTACCGTTCTCTACGGTATACGATATCGGGCCCGACCAAGCCGAATCGGCATAGGTTGTACCGTTACCGATTGCTTTGACCGTGATCGAATAGGTCGCGTATTCCGTCAATTCCGCCAGCGAATACGACGTACCCGAAGACAGCGCGGGCTGTTGGCTGTCAATTTGCACGGAGTAGCGTGCCGCGCTTGCAACCGCATTCCACGTCAGCGTTTCGGCGTCCGCGTCGGCCTTCAAGCCCGTCGGCGCGGGCAGCTGTTGCCCTTGCGTCCCGCTCACGGTATAATTGACCGCGCCCGACCAAGCCGAATCGACGTAGTTTGTTCCGTCACCCACCGCCTTGACCTTGATTGAATAGGTTTTCGGCGCCGTCAAGTCCGCCAACGAATACGACGTATCCGAACACGGCGCGGGCGTTTGGCCGTCGATTTGCACGGAAATGTTATTCGGATACATATTCGGAACAAGCAGTTATCCGGGCGGCACGGCTACGAAACAAATCTACGTCAATAGTTCTTTTGAAACGTACTACATACCCGCGTCATTAAAGAATGTGGTGATAACGGGCGGTGCGATTCGATATAACGTGTTCCAAAATTGTACCGGATTGACGGGTGTCGAGATACGGAGCGGTGTGACGGGCATCTGGGGGAACGCGTTCGCAGGATGCAGCGGCTTGACGAGTATGACCTTGCCGTTTGTGGGCGATAGCAGAACGGCGGCAACGGGAAGACAAGCGTTATTCGGATATATATTCGGAGAAAACTCTTATACGGGCGGCACGGAGACGAAACAAGTCTACGGTACGGGCGTTAATGATTCTCCGACGTTCTACATACCCACGACATTAAAGAGCGTGGTGATAACGGACACAACGCAGCTTGGATACGGCGCGTTCTCCTCTTGTCGCGGATTGACGAGCATCGGGCTGCCGGGCGGATTGACGAGCATCGGGGATAAAGCGTTCCAGAACTGCAAGGGATTGACGGATATAGAGATACCGGGCGGATTGACGAGTATCGGGGCGGATGCGTTCCGGGGATGCAGTGAATTGATGGGTATCGAAATACCGGACAGTGTAAAGAGTATCGGGGAGGGCGCGTTCTCCTCTTGTAGTAAATTGACGACTATCACGTTCGGAGCGAACAGCCAGCTGACGAGCATCGGGGCTAGCGCGTTCTGGGGAAGCGATGAATTGACGAGGATTGTGATACCGATCGGTGTGACGAGCATCGGGGCTAATGCGTTCCGTGATTGCGGTAAATTAACGATATACGCGCGAGTGACGGAGGCGAACAAACCGAACGGCTGGGTAAACAATTGGAACTTTTCTGCCTGTCAGGTGGAGTGGGGATATACGGGGGAGTAAGGTAAAAGGTAAAGCGCGATAGTATCGTTAATACTCGGTTTTTTTCTCGATATATCCGGCTAACTCCTCGATCTTTACGCGGTCCTGTTTCATCGTGTCGCGGTCGCGCACGGTGACGCAGCCGTCCTCGAGCGTTTCAAAGTCGATCGTGACGCACAGCGGCGTGCCGATCTCGTCCTGGCGGCGGTAGCGTTTGCCGATGCTGCCCGCCTCGTCGTAAGCGATAGAAAACCGTTTGGCCAAATCCGCGTAAACCGCCTCGGCCTTTTCGGACAGCTTCTTCTGCAAGGGCAAAATCGCCGCCTTATAGGGCGCGAGGGCGGGATGAAAGCGCATGACGACGCGCGTGTCGCCGCCCCCCAAGGCTTCCTCGTTATAGGCCTCGCACAGAAACGCGAGGCACACGCGGTCGGCGCCGAGCGAGGGCTCGATGACATAGGGGACGAACTTTTCGCCGGTCACGGGATCGGTGTATTCCATGCTCTCGCCGCTGACCTTGGCGTGGCATTTCAAATCGAAATCGGTGCGGTCCGCGATACCCCACAGCTCGCCCCAACCGAACGGGAACTCATACTCGAAATCGGTCGTGGCCACGCTGTAATGCGACAATTCCTCTTTGGCGTGGTCGCGCAGGCGCAAGGAGCCGCGGCTGATATTCAGGTTCAGCAGCCAGTCCTCGCAGAATTTTTTCCAATAGGCGAACCAATCCAAATCGGTGCCGGGCTTGCAGAAAAACTCCAATTCCATTTGCTCGAATTCGCGCGTGCGGAACGTGAAATTCCCGGGCGTGATTTCGTTTCGGAACGATTTCCCGACCTGACACGCGCCGAACGGCATTTTGTTGCGCTGTGTCCGCAGTAAATTCTTAAAATTGACGAAAATTCCTTGCGCGGTTTCGGGCCGTAAAAAGATCGTGTTCGCGCTCTCCTCGGTCACGCCCTGAAAGGTCTTGAACATCAAATTGAACTTGCGCACGCCGGTGAAGTCGCTCTTGCCGCACACGGGGCAGGCGATTTTGTTTTCCTTGATATAGCTTTCCAATTTGTCGTTGTCCCAGCCCGCGATATTGACGGCCTTTTTGTGCGCTTTCGCCCAATCCTCGATCAGGTTGTCGGCGCGGTGGCGGGCCTTGCAAGCGCGGCAATCCATCAGCGGATCGGAGAATCCCGCCAAATGCCCGCTCGCTTCCCACGTTTTGGGATTCATCAAAATGGCGCAGTCCACGCCGGCGTTGTACGGGCTTTCCTGCACGAACTTTTTCCACCATGCGCGCTTGACGTTGTTTTTCAGCTCGACGCCCAGCGGCCCGTAGTCCCACGTGTTGGCCAGCCCCCCGTA
>BNZQ01000121.1 GCA_026001225.1 Clostridia bacterium | reverse complement strand
ATGGGACTGTACGGCGGAGAAACGGTCGCGGACATACACGCAAGGAAGAAATTGAAGCCCAAAGAGAAAATCCTCGATTTCATGAACAGCAGCGAATTGATCGCCAACCTGTTTCGTATCTCGCAAGCCGAGGAAAAAATACGCAAAGAGAACATACAGGGTCTGACGGAAGCGGCCGAAACGCATCACGAGGTCGGGAAAAAAGTAAGGAAGGCTATTGAGGATATCGGCGGCGTATTGCCGGAGGATCAGCCGACGCCTAAAAGCGGAATAACGGAAATCGAACGGCAGCAAATCCGGGCGTTGAAAGACAAAAAACTGATGCTTGACGAATAAGTTCCGCGGTTGGAGCAAAAATAGGGAGCGCGCTCAAATGAAACGCGCTCCCTAAACTCGCCGGAAAGTCAAAGGTCTTTCTTACGCAACTCGTAATCATGGGCGGCCTTGTGAATATCGTCGTAATAATGCCCCCAATCCCAAAAATACACGCCTTGCCCCTTGGTCAAATTCCTGACCGTGATGAAGAAACCGTCGCAGGGCCGGAAAAGCAAGGCGAGGTTGGTATTCGCGGTTTCCGTAAAGCAAAGCACCGTCAAACGTGTGCCGCCGTTGGTAAAACGCAGTCCGGGTTTTATCCGTTTCGCTTTCGTACTCATACCGCGCCTCCCGTTTTGCTCTTGTCGGGAATGTAGATACCGTCCCCGACGCGGATAGCGCGGTAAACGCTACCGCCGACCTCCTTGGATAACTCGGCCGACTTGCCCCGACAATGACCGCGTAACAGAATGTGCGCCGGGTCGGGTTCGACCTTTCCGACGTTCACGTCGATGAATTGCTCGTCGGTAGAGATTTCGAGGATTTCAAAACCTCTGCCGATTAAGTATGAGCCGAGCTGCCAAACGTTCTTGTACAGACCGTTGCTGTCAAAGATTGCCGACAGACCCTCTCCGGGGTCGTAAGCCGTCACTCTGAAATATTGTGTCATAATGATAAATCTCCTTTCGCCGCTTTAAGCGGTCAATAATTTTTTGATAGTGCGGTTGGCGTAGGGCAGCCAAACCTCGTGTATGAAACGCATAACGGTATCGTCGGGTCTGCCGTTATGCTCGCCGTGACACTGCAAAACCTTTCGGGTTCTTAACGAATACTCCACCGTCACAAACGGAACGGTCGGGTGTTCGGGGTTGCGGACAAAGAAAATCAGGGTTTCCTCGCGTACCACTTTTTGGTCGTAGTTCATTTTTCCGACACAGTGCTGTAATACGTCGCCCTCGCGCATAAGCTCCGCCGGACTTGCCGCAATCACTACCGCGTACCCGCCTTTCTTGCAATTCTGCAATATTGAATACTTCTCTGCCACGCTTGCGAATTGCCTGTATAACCCGGCGCGTTCTTTCTCATCTGCAAGGGCTTTCGCGGTACGGTACTCGTCAATTCTGATGTCATGCCAACGCCGGAAATCGTGCGGGAAACGGTTTTTAGGAAGTGTCATGTCTAAGCCGAGATAGTTACAGGCGTTTAGGTAATCGAGATACGACCGGGCGGCGGTATTTTGTTTCTCTATGTAATCGAAAAACAGTTCCAATTCCTTGCCCTTAAAGAAGTCCTTTATCGGTTTTAGATCGCTGTCGTGCTGTAATTTTTTCTTGTGTTCGTGATACCTCTGAACGTCCTTTAACGATTGTCCCGTCCTGTACGCCCGCATGACCGTTCCGACGTAAAAGTAATGCCCCGCGAGTTCGTCCTTATGAGCGATAAGCCATTTGCAAAACCGTTTGTCCCTGCCGACACGTTTCAGTACCGTTACGCTGTCATACAGTTTGTGCAAACCGAGTTTTAATAGGTACTCGGTCTGCGGGTACTTTTCGTACAGTTTGAGGTACCCGATAATACAGCGGTCTTTGAAATGTTTGTACGCGCTGTACTTGTATTCGGGGAATTTACCGATGTAATCAAGGTTGATAATATCGGCGTAGGGGTTGTAGTATTTAGCCTTTGCTTCGCACCAAATGCCGTCCTCGAACCATTTCTGGTATTTCGTCAATCCTTCCGCGTGCCAGCCGACACGGAAGCCGTAACCGAAGTAGTTATACTCCATGTCTTTCACCCAACATTTATCCGACTTTACGCCGTGTAATAGAAGCATTTCTCGTCCTTGCAGTCCCCGCAAAAATATTGTGTCCCGTAGTAGGTTTCTACCTCGTAACATTCCTCATCGGGTATCGGCGCGGAACAGTTGTAACAATACAAAACGTCCTTATCTTCCGGTTCCGGTTCGTCCGCCGTTCCGTCGCTTGCGCTTTCATTACCGGCTTCGTTTTCTTTTAACAAATAATTCCGTATCGTTTCCGCATGACATTTTTTCGGCGCACACCAACAATACAGATTCAATCTACCGTACGTTTTCCATGCCGTCCTTAACCCGTCTACGGCATCTCTGAACGCGCCGCCTGTTTTTATTTGCTCATAAAAATATCTTTCGTATTCCGCGCACACCTTTTCTCTGTCGCTCCCGCTTTTCATCGTAAACGGATTCCCCAATACGCCGCTTCTGTCAACCTTAAAACTCCACGCATCGTTTTCAAATCCGTTTCTTAAATTGCAAATCTTAATCGTTTCGCTTACCTTCTCATTCCTCACCTCCTTATCCTCTAAATTTGCCGTGTTGCCGCAGGTCTTGATTTTGTTCATGTCATAAACTCCTTCTTTTCAGCCGTTTCCCGGCTGTCAGACCCGCGAAGCACGACACGGCGCAAGCCGAAGCAAAGCGGCCCGCAGGGAGTTTTTCGGAGTTTGCAGTAACATGGGGTATATAGCCGAATTGAGAAAAATTTTTGCCGACAGGCAAAAAGGGGCGCGAGGTGTAACTGAAATCCAAAAAGTAAAAACTGAAAATTCAATCAACGCCCGAATGAATACCGCACCGTGCCCCCGTCCGCTTTGCGGCGGCCAGCCGCGTTGTACCCTATCCCAAC
>BNZQ01000120.1 GCA_026001225.1 Clostridia bacterium | reverse complement strand
TTCAAAGGCGAATTCAAAAGGAACAAACCCTGAACAAGGGCTTTGCAAGCGTTCAAGTGAACGAAAAGTAGGAAAAACGGCTCACATGCGGTCAATGAACGAAAAAACACCCGATAAAGGGCGTTTTAAGGGCTAAAAAGGGCAAAGAAAAACGGCATAACCTTATCCGTTATGCCGTCCGTCTATGGTGCGGATGACAGGAGTCGAACCTGCATGATGTTACTCACAAGTACCTGAAACTTGCGTGTCTGCCAATTCCACCACATCCGCATATTTTTGCCCCATACTGAATACGCTTGTATATTCTACACCATTTTAAGAAAAATTTCAAGCATTTTAACGGCATTTCCGAAATGCTGAATGAATGTCTTTTGAAACGGCCGATTGAGATATTGAACGGGTCGTCGCATCAACGCTTCATCGCGTCGCGAATGTCGCGCTGTACACGCCGTTCCAAATCCTTGCGGGCGATCGTTTCGCGCTTGTCGTGCAGCTGCTTGCCGCGGGCGAGGGCAATCTCCACTTTGACCAAATTGTCTTTAAAATATAGCTTTGTCGGAACGACGGTATAGCCCTTGGCTTCGGTTTTGGCCTTGATCCGCGCGATTTCGGCGGAGTGCAACAGGAGCTTCCGGTCGCGCTTGGCTTCGGGATTGAAAAAACTTCCCTTTTCGTAGGGCACGATATTGACGTTTTTTAAAACGGCCTGCCCGTCCCGAATAAAGACGAACGCGTCGTTGATGTTGACCTTGTCGGCGCGGATCGACTTGATCTCTGAGCCGGTGAGGGCGATTCCCGCCTCGTAGGTTTCTTCGATAAAGTACTCGTGGTACGCTTTTTTATTGTTGCACACGATCTTGATCGCGCCGTTTCCCGTTTTCATACGTCCGTTTCCGCCGTGTCGTTCGCGCCCGCGTTCGCATTCGTTCCCGCATCCGCCGTTTGTCCGTCGGCGTCCGTTTCCGCCCGGGCCGCGGCGGCCGTGTCCGTATCCATAGCTTGCCCGTCCGCCGTTTCGGACGCCGCGGCGTTTCCGGCGGGCGTTTCCGGTTGCGTCTTATACCGTTTGGCTTTGACGGCGTTATTGACCGAGCGCACGACGATGACGATCAAACCTTGCAACAGATAAGCATAAAAGACGAGCAGACGCCACAGCAGCACGCCGAAGAAAACCATCGAACCGAGCGCGTTCAGGAACACGGCATAGAAGCTGAATTCGGCGGCGATCGAGTTGCCGGGGGTGGGGACGATCGTGATCGCAAAAAAGATCATGATCATTTGAGCGAAGATATTTACGGTGCCTTCGGCCGAGGCTCCGAGCGCGCGGCAAATAAAGTAGGGAATGCCGAAATAGAAAAAGTATTGCAGAACCGACAGGATAAAGATCAAAATCATCGAGCCCTTGTGTTCTCCGAAAGACCGTATGGTATGACGATAGCGGTTCAGGTTTTTGGTGATGCGGCGGGACAATTTATCGGGGTTTTTCAATATATGCAGCTTTTTCAAGATGCGCAAGAAGAAATTGACGACGGACATGGCGATGGAGGGCTTAAAGGTCATCAGTACGACCATGGTAGGAATCGCGGCGAAAAAGCCGTAGCCGATCCACATAAAAACCTTAACGATCACGGTGGTATCGGTTAGGAGCATACCGCGAATCAGGAAATAGGGGGACAGCAGCATGAAAGAGATCTGTTGCAAGACAAATACGGCCAAAATCGCGCCGAGGGCTTGGTGTACGGGAAGATTCTTTTGCGTCAGATAATGCACCTGAAAGGGTTGGCCGCCGACTGAAAGCGGCGTTACATAGTCGTAGTACCGACCGATCGCGCTGCACTTATAACCGACCCCAAAGCGCGTTCGTTTTGTCGCGGCGCGTACGGCGATTGTGTTTTTCAGAGCGTCAAACAGAATGCTGAGTACGGTCAGTCCAATCGCGCACAGCAAAAAGATATAATTGTCGTCCCGCGATAAGAGGGCGGAAAGGTCGGCAAAGGACGGCCGTTCCGCTTTTTTCCCGAATTCGAGCGCGGCGATGACGACAACGACCGCGATATTCAGCAACATAAAGCCCAAACTGATGAGCACGCTTTTTTTGGACATGCGCATCGCCCGTTCGGGTTCGTGCGTTTTTCCCTTTTCTTCTTCCATGAGGTTCGCTTATATATTATACAATATAAGATACCCGAAAGAAAGCGTTTTTACCGTTCTAATCCAATTCTAACGTAAAGAAATTTTCGACAAGCGGTTTGCGATATCCTTTTGTCCCGGGTGTGCGTAAATAGCGTCTGTTTCCGGTGTTTGCAAAAGTAGCCCATATCAAAGCCACCCTTTGAGCACACGGCCACAGAGCCGCTATTGACATTTCTCGCGATTGCTGATATACTACCCATAAAATCCAATGAGCGGGAGATCGTATGCACAATAAACTGTATTGCAGAGTTTTCCAAAAAGTATTGAAATTCGCGGCAGTGTTTATGACTTGGCGCGAGCCGACGTTGCTGGCCGGCGGGGACGGCGCAACAAAACTCGCGGAAATATTGGCCCGCTTGCGGTTAAAGAAAGCGCTGGTCGTGACGGATAAAACGATCGCCGGACTGGAAATCACAAGGCAACTCTTGGCGGACTTAAACAACGGAACGACCGAATACGCGCTGTTCGACGAGACGGTTCCCAACCCCACCGTTGAAAATATCGAGAAAGCCTTGGCGGCGTACAAAGCGGGGGGCTGCGACGCGCTGATCGCCTTTGGCGGCGGTTCGAGCATAGACTGCGCCAAGGGCGTGGCCGCGCGTTTGGCAAACCCGAAAAAGACCTTGCCGCAGATGAGGGGACTTTTAAAGGTCGGAAAAAGAAAAACCCCGCTTTTCGCCGTTCCCACGTCCGCCGGCTCCGGCAGCGAGGCCACCGTCGCGGCGGTCATCACGGACGGCGCGATCAAGATCGTGTGCAACAATAAAAAAGCGTACCACGAGTAC
>BNZQ01000119.1 GCA_026001225.1 Clostridia bacterium | reverse complement strand
TCAAATACCACACCTGAGTTTTTTGCTTCGCCTACGGTCATTATTTGCACTCCGGCAAAAAGCGGATAGTTGCCGTGCCATTTCCGTAGAATGTGACCGTAATATGCTTTCGGAACAATTATCGCCTGCGGACGGTCTTTGCCGGACATAAGCGACATCAGTTCCGTACCTTTGGGATTTACCTGATAAATCTTATCCCGCTCGATAATCAATGCATTAATTACGGAAAGTGCCGTTTCCTTTGCCGTTCCCCAAAACTTATCGGTAAGATTTTGAAGGCGACTTAACTTCTTGTCGGTCGAATCAATGCGACCGAGTTCGGCATCATTTGTTGCTTCATCTAAATATTTTAACGGGAACACGGCACTAATCAACAAATTCAGCAACGAAAAACTTTGCACGATGAACTCCTCGGCATCGTGAGCATTATCTTTCAGCCAACGGCAAGCATTACGAATCTCGCGGTATTTATCAAGGTCCATTCCGTCCGGCACATTTATTTTTTCTATCTTTCCGCCGCTCAACGCTCTTGCACCGAGATTTAATTCTCGCAGAAATCTCCCCTTAGGCACTTCCGAACCGGTATTATGATTTACATCGGTAAGTGTCCAAAACTCAGCGGCACTGTCAGCCAACTCAGCATAACTGATGCTGTAATCAAGCTTTCCGGAATAATACGATGATGCTGTTCCTTTTCTGAAAAGCAACTGCTTCGTATCACCGTTAAGATATTCATCGCCTATTACAAACAATCCAGCAATACGCCTTTCTCCGGTCGAATCCTCAATAAGAGTCTTTCTTGCCTCTTGAAAATCGGAATAAATCATCAACACAGGCTGCTCTTTCACTGCGTTTGATCCAAGCGAGTATTCTTTGTTCTCGGTGAAATATGTTGCCGTGACAATACTCGAAAGCCGATATTCCTTATCTTTGATTTTTATTACTGTGTTTTCATAAACATCCGTCGCTTCTTCTTTGTTGGTTATGAACAAGAATGACTTTGTGACTAATGACGAAACTTCTTTTTCATCGGCATCCCAAACATAACTTATAAATTTTATTCTATCCGAAAAGGCTGTCTTACGGACACCCATTCCGTTAAGTTTCTTTGCTGTACCTAAATACGGCACGATTCTTTTAGTGTTAATCCTTTCAACCAGGTAAAATGTTTTGCCGTGAGAGTCTGTTTCAAATCCAAAGTGCGTTCCGTTTACAGCACATTCAAAATTTTTGCTCTGAGTATTCAATGTCATTTTACCAAGATATTTGGCACGATTTTTATTATCAATTATAACAATATCTCCGATACTAAGGGATGCTACAATTTCTTCGGTATTTTTGAAATCCTCTGCGACACAAAGCACCGAGGAAACAACCATTGCCACGGCGGTGAACAGTTTAGAACCCGTATGCAACATAATGCCGACCGTGTGTCCTTTCGCGGACGCAATACGCTCGATTTCACAAGCAAAATCCCTCAATATCACTTCCCGCGATATGAGTTCACCGTGATATCGAATTTCGCATTCATTAAGGACGCGCTCGATTGTTGTCATCGCTGTTGTCATCTATTGTACCTTTCTTGTTATTAATTTTGAGTGCATTTACCGCTATGTGCTAATCACTTTGCCGTACTACGCCTGTGCGCTGAATATTGTGTTATTTAATTATCCGCCAACTGCCGTTTTTATCAGCGCCGACACGCTCGATTAAGCCGTTGGTTTTTAGGGATTTCAGACCTCGTTCAACCGTTCGGAGGTCTTTTTCTATCATGGTCGACAGAGCAAGTGCCGTCAATTCTCCGTCCTTTGCAAGCAAATCAAGTATACTCTTTTCAGACTTCGTCAATTTTACACCGACATTTACACCGACATTTACACCGACATTTTCTGCGCAGAGTGACAACGTCAGTATTGTTCTGTCAGGGTTAAACTGCTCCGTCAGATTCGGGGTCGGCAGTTTGTTTTCTTTCCAAACCGCCGCAATGCTGGCAAGCCCGCTTCCTGCGCGCTCTCCTATGCCGACAAGCGAAAACATTAGGAATATCGAACTATTGCGCGGGTCTGAGATGCCGCCCTCGATTGCCTCTTGCTTAGGAATTCTAAGCGCGCCTGGGTTTGCAATAATGATTTCATCCTTGCGTTTTTCTATAACCAACCCACGCCGCTCGTAGTAATCGGCGTGAATAATAGCATTCGCTAATGCCTCACGGATAGCCTCGTGCATCGGCGTGTAATCGATGCGGTCTTGCCCGTTTATCAGCTTAAACGGCACTTTAACATCAGCCGTCAAGCGGTCTTGTATGCGGAAATAAAAGTCATAGAGATTGCCGCTCCAATCGCCCGTGCCGCTTGTTACGCGGTCACTCCACCGCTCACCCGTTTTACTAAGCGGTTCGCGGTAATCAAGAAAGTATTGCGGGAACTCGTCGGTAATTTCCGTATCGTTTCCGAACATAAGCAGGCCCGCAAGCGTGGGATGGATTTCACCGTCCTGCTCACTGCGCTTTGCGGCTCCGATTTTCTGCAGGAAAACCTCGTCCGGCAGCTTGTCGAACACATGACCGCGCTTGAGATTTGAGAACCTGATACGATAACGGGAAATCGTTTCGCCGTTCAAAGCACCGAGCGGAAATTTTTCAATTACAAGTTTATCTTGTGTTATGTCACCCGCATCGCGAATCATATTTTTCACTTCGCTCTGAGAGCAATGATAATCGCCCTCTCCGTTGCGGCGGTATGTCCCGTTGTAAAGGTCGTTGTTAATATGCACGGGTTTGTCCTGCCGGATAGCACGCGGAACGCGAATCACCACAATTTTGTCACCGTTAACCTCCTCAATCGAAACATTGACGGAGGTCAATATATTTGCGCTCGTTTTTGAACGGTTGTTGACCGTATCCCAAAATGATTTTACCAACCTTTCGGGGTCAGGTAACTTGACGGTCGAAAGCGATTTGTCGGCATTCTCGGTAACACCGAGTAATATAATCC
>BNZQ01000118.1 GCA_026001225.1 Clostridia bacterium | reverse complement strand
GACTGATATAAAAGCTCGGTCTGCGCGAACACGGTGACCTCGCTGTACCACGGCCCTCCGACAAAGCCGCCCACGTTTATGCGGCTGTAATTGTTGTTGGCGGAATGGTACGACGCGTTGACGGTGCCCCATGTCTCGCAGTCCCAAACCTCGGCGCGCGTTATACGGCCCGCCATGCCGCCGACGTGAACGATCGTCTCGCGCAAGCCGCTTGTGACGTAAATGTCGTTTTTGGCAACGCAGTCGCTCAAATAAGCGTTTTCCTTGCGGTTAAAGCCGGTGAGCGGATCGCCGACCTGATAGTTGGACGGCGGGTTGCCCTGATACGGCCGCACGATGTCGTTTGCGCTTGTGGCCAAATAGCCGATGAGGCCGCCCACATAGACCACGGTGTCGGTCACGACGTCCGCGCCCTTGTCCGTATAACATTGACTGATGGACAGCCAGCCATAGTACGTGCTGACGTTGGATTGCGACTGAATGGCATAGCCGACGAGACCGCCCACAAAGCCGTCATAGGTGCCGTAGACGAGGGGCTTATACTTCGGGCCCTTGCCGGTCGTCGGATTGCCCGTACCGTCGCCGAATTTGTAATCGGCGTACAGCGCCGCATCCGCGTACGGGTTCGCGCCGCCCGGATTGTACGGGTTGTCGGTCGTCGCGGCGAACGCCTCGCCGGGGCCCTTGGCCCGGACGTTGAGGATGCCCGAGTTATAGACCCATGCCACGAAGCCGCCGCCCGAGTATTCGGAAACGACCGGTGTCGTGACGATATATTCGGGCGAATTGGCGCGCGCGCCGTTGAACGTCAGGCGGCCGTTATACCCCGCCCATCCGTTGACGACGTTCGCGTCGGCGGGACTGGTCATATAACCGATGACGCCCGCCGCCCGATAGCCTTTCAGGATATATTGATGCTTTTCCCATCCGTAGTAACGCGCGCTCGCGCTGATCGTGCCGCCGCTCATGCAACCGACGAGACCGGCGATATAACCGTGATTTTGGACGGTGATCTCCACGCGCCCTTCCGCGGCGACCGCGCCCAAAATGCCGTTGTTTTGCCCCGCGAAGCCGCCGATATAATCGACGTCTGCCGACACGTCGGACGTGGTGGACACGTCGTCGCCGATGCGGACCAGCCAATCGGATATGCCGATGAAGCCGCCCACCCCGCCGCTGTGCGCGCCGCCCGCGCGTTTAACCGTGACGTTGCCCGACGAATACGGCGCGTAGGTCGCGGTATAGGTTTTGGCCGCGCCGCCCGTATAGCCGCCGGGGTTGGCGGCGCCGGTAAACAGGTAGCCGCCGTCCGTGCCGACCGCCGCCTCGTCGCCCGTATAGAGCGTGCCCTTCACCTCCGCGCCGAAGATGCGCGTCGCAAAGGTAGTGGACGGGTTTTCGGTGGTGTTGCTTCCGCCGTAAGCGTAACCGCCGAAGCCGCCGACGCGCGCCGTCGCGCCGGTGTTCGTGCCCGAATATTGCACGGACACGTCGCCGGAGGCGTAAACGTCGGGGCCGATATGGAGGCCCCACGCGGCGCCGAAGAAGCCGCCGACGTAACAGCTGTCGTTCGCCTCGGTGACGATGACGTTGGCCGCCGAATACGCGTGGACTTTAAATACAACGACGCGGCAAAGAATTCCTACTATATCGGCGGCCTCGTCGGCCGTCTGTATCCGTACAGCACGATCAAAAACAGCACGGTCAACGCCGTGATCGACGCGCGGGACAGCATCGGCGGTATCGTGTATCAGGCGTTTCCGTACGCCGTCATCGAGGGCAACACGGTCAACGCGACGTTGACCGTCCAAAACAACGGAACGGGCGGTATCGCGTTCGGCAGCTACGGCGCGTCCGTTTTGGACAACACGGTCAACGCCCAAATGTACGTCGGCACCTCGGTCGCGGGCGGCTTGTTCGCGACCAGCTACGTCGGATTCAGCATGGACGCCCGTTTGGGCCTCAACAAAAAAGCGGTCGCGGCGGGGCAGACGACGGGGTCGGGCACAAGCACGGCCTGGTACAATCCGCAGATCGCGGCATGGAATACGATCCGATCCGTCGCCGGTTATAAGACGACGGATATGAACGCCGCCTATACGGCGGGGCTGATCGCCAAGATCGCCGGCAACACCGTCAAGGCGGGCACGCTGATTCAGCACACCGGCACGGGAACGGCCCTCTCCGCCTATTACGGCGGCCTGTCCGGCGACACCTACGGCGGTTGGTTTGACGACAACACCGTCGAAAAGGGCGTGATCCTCGGACAAATCAAGAACACGGGCGCGTATATCAACTTTGTCGGCGGCGGCTTCGGCAAGCTAGGTTATGAAGATCGTCAGCTGTACGGGGCGACCGCGCCGAACTTGAACCCGGTGACCACTTTCGTCTCCAACAACACGATTTCCTGTGACCTGACCGCGGTTGGCTCCTATTGGGGCGGCCTGATCGGCCGGCAGTTCCGCGGCACGGTGGGCGCGGGCAACAAGATCGACAATATTACGATCACCGTCGCGACCGCGCCGGTCGCCACGACCAACTTCGGCGGCTTTGCCGGTCAGATGTACTATGATTCGCTGACCTACGGCGGCAACGACGTGAAGGCGACCATTCTGTTCACATCGACGCTCGCGACGGCGCATAGCTCTGTCGGCGGTATGTTCGGCTCCGCGGAGGCCAATATGACCGACCAAACGTTGCCGAGACCGATTATGCCCCGCATTTTGCCGTATACGCCCGACGCCGCGTCGGATTTAGACAATAACCACAATACGGTGGATATCCGCATTTTGCGCTCCTCGACCTGCGCTCACGAGATCAACACGGCCGGGCTTGTCGGCGGCTCGGCGAGCTACGGCGAATTTTGGACCGTGGACGTCGCTTCGACCTCCACCTTCGGCGGCAACGGCGTGGACTTTTCCGTGGGAAGCAACGTCGGCGGCGCGTTCGGCGCCGTCACGTGGGCGACCGTGCGCGGCGTGTCTTTAGACAAACCGT
>BNZQ01000117.1 GCA_026001225.1 Clostridia bacterium | reverse complement strand
GTTCGCGCTCGTGCTGTCGGGTTGCGGCAATAACGGGGCCGTTAAACCGCCGCCGGAGGATAAAGATACCGTGGGCATAACCTTTCCGAGCAGAGTACGCAAAACCTGACTGCCCGTCCGGGTCGCGGCCTCGATGATCCTTTTGGCCGATTTGTCGATCAGATCATGGTCATAGGCTTTCAATTTGATCCTTATTTTCTGTGTCGCCATTGTCACTCCTCTCTATGCGTTTCGGGTCGATTCCGCTTTGTTTTCCGACACACTGTGCCGTGCGTTCCCTGCCCAAAAACAGCGTAAAAAACCTCCGCCCCAAGGGACAGCTTACCTATGATACCACATACGGAAACGCTTGTCAACTGTTTTTGGGGGGATTTTGCATTTTAATTGTATTTTTACTTTCTATATGAACCGTACAAGCGGACATGATGCGGCCAGATTGTAATTGTAATTGATGTTGATATAACAGTATTTCGCCGTTTCGGGATACGTAAATTCGACAGTATATTCTTTCTGCGGCAAGTCTATCGGGATTTTTTGCCAAACTGCGGACGATAGCTTCAAGTCGGACGTATAATACAAGCTTATAGAGTTAACCGTAACGTCGAAACCGATGCGGTAAGTAAACTTAGCCGAATCTTGAAGCGGAGGCTCGGTGATTTTTATAATCTGGTTATCGCGTCCCGTCACGGCGTCCGCGAATACAAACAACTCGCCCTGCTCCGCGCCGGTACGCATCCCGTGCGGCATCGCCGGCTTAATGACTAAAAAACCGTTTTGCGTCGCGTCATAGCTTTCGATCGTCCCGTCGAGACCCAACGCGGCGTCCTTGTCTCCGTTCATCCAAAGGACGGGAGTTTTACTCGCCTGCAACGGCCCGAGATCGCCCCATGCTTCCTTATAAAGCGCGCCGCCGAAAGAATTAAACCAGCCCGCCGTACCTTCAAACGTAACATTACCGTAAACGGGCATAGCGAAAGCATAACGGTCGTCGTATCCGATAAGTATACTGCAAATAATTCCGCCGCCCGAAATGCCGGTAATTCCCACCTTGTTTTCATCGACGCGCGGATCCGCCCTCAGCAGGGAATTAGCCAATATCACCGCGCTCGTGGCGTGGTACATGTAAAAATTCCCGATCGTTTCCGGGCTTTGAAAATAGAAGCGGTTGCCGTTAACGCCGTCGGCTTCCGAAGGCCCTGCGGTAAATGCGGGATCTATCGCGCCGTTATAGTATTTATTGCGTTCCATATGGAGGTTCGGGGCGTCCAACGAGCATTCCGGTTGCGCCTGACCGCCCTCTACGTCGATCACTACGGCCGCATAACCGTGATCGTTCCATAGTTTAACCCAATCGGCGCTGGCGGAAGCTCCGCTGCCGGGTACGAGTACGATCCCCGGAACCTTGGAGGACGCCGACGCGCCGTCCGGAAAGCCGATATATCCCATAATCTTTGTTTGCTTACCGTTGTGCGTTATAGGCGAATCCATAAAAAACGCCTTCACCCCTTCGCAACCGGTAACGGTCGAATCCAACTCCGGGTCGTATTCATATTTGGGCGCCGTCCAAAGCGAATCGGGGTATTGAACTTTGCCGGCCGTATAAAATTGGCCGTCGGTTTTGCGTACTCTGCTCGGAAAGGTTATGCCCACGGTATCTTTATCCTCCGGCGGCGGTTTAACGGCCCCGTTATTGCCGCAACCCGACAGCACGAGCGCGAACGCCGCCGTAAGCAGCATAGCGAAGCATAGTGCAAATCTTCTTATTTTCATACTCTTTTATACCCCTACTCTCCTGCTTATGTTATCGCTAACATAAGCAGTATTATACCACTCCGTCCTCCCCCTGTCAACACTTTTTAACATATTGGAAACGATCTCCCCCGCCATGATCAACCCTGCGGCGGCGGGAACGTAGGCGTTGCTGCCGGGGATTTGACGCCGCGCCGCGCAAGTCCTTTTGGTTTCGGGCGGGCAAACGCAATGATTCTTGCAATTCAACTCGCCGTCCTCTATCGGTTTTAACGGCTCCTCCCGGGAATAAACGACCCGTAGCGCCTTGACGCCGCGCTTCCGCAGCTCGGAACGCATCACCTTGGCCAACGGGCATACCGACGTATTGTAGATATCGTCCGCGCGGAAAGCGGAGGCGTCCAGCTTGTTGCCCGCGCCCATGCACGAAACGATCGGCACGTTCGCCGCTTGCGCGCGCAAGACCAACTCGATTTTGGCGGAAACGGTGTCCACCGCGTCCGCGATAGACCCGTAAACCGCCAAATCCACGGTATCCGCGTTTTTCGGCGTGTAAAACAGCCTGTGCTCGGTAATTTTCAAATCGGGATTGATTTCCAAAAGGCGCGCGGCGGCGGCCTCGGTTTTATACTGCCCCACGGTTTTACGCGTGGCAAAAATCTGGCGATTCAGATTTGTGATGCAAATCCGGTCGTCGTCGAAAAGGTCGAGAGCGCCCACGCCGCTGCGCGCCAAAGCCTCGGCGGTATATCCTCCCACGCCGCCGATTCCGAACACCGCGACGCGCGCGGCGGCGAGCCGTTCCATGCCCGTCCTGCCGAATAGTAATTCCGTTCTTGAAAATTGGTTCATAGAATCAATAAGGTTATTTAATTCTCTTATTATATCATTCCTCTTCATAAAAAGCCACCGTTTACACCGCAATCGGAGCGGCAAATAGTTGGGTTGATACGGGCTATGTTTGGGTTTCGCCTCTTTGCGGGCTGTGCGCGGCTACGCCGTGTTCGCCCTGACAAACCGCGAGCGGTTGGCCGGCTCAACCTGCCGCCTCGATCATGTATGTCTGTATACACTCACCAAGGCGGCAAAATAACTGTTGCCCGTCTGAACTCCACTCTTTGCCGCTCCGTTCATAACTCACGGTTTGGCCACTCCCTGCCGCAATATTACAAATTCCGTTTCAAGTCGGCAGCCGCGAATAAATCGGTATCATCTTAAAAATATACGTTAAAACAGTTGACAGATTTTTTTTGAGGTGT
>BNZQ01000116.1 GCA_026001225.1 Clostridia bacterium | reverse complement strand
CGACGTTTTGAAGTTGCTACAAGAAACCTACATGGGCAAAGTCAAAATGATATATATTGACCCGCCATATAATACGGGAACCGACCTAATATATGAGGACGACTTCGCGATTAGCGCGGAGGAATACTTGACGAAAAGCAACCAAGTCGACGAGGAACGCAGGCGGCTATACGAACTAAACGAGAGCAACGGCAAATACCACAGCGAGTGGCTAAACATGATGTATCCGCGTTTGAAGTTGGCAAAGGACTTGCTGACAAACGACGGCGTTATTTTCATAAGCATAGACGATAACGAACTATATAATTGCAAGAAAGTATGCGATTTGATATTCGGGGCGGGAAATTTCATTTGTAACTTTGTACGCAAGAACAAGGCAGGGAGCGGACACGATAGTCGATTTGTAGCGATTGAATTTGACTATGTTCTTTGCTACGCCCGCGACATAACCGAAGTAAAAATCAACCAAGAAAAGGTCGACACCGACTCTGACGGAAAATATAAACTCGAGGACGAGTTTGTAAAGGAACGAGGCAAATACTACCTTAGGGATTTAGACTATGTAGGTTCATACAGCGTACAAGGCGACTTTCCGCTCACAATGCCGGACGGCTCGGAGTTGTGGTCGGGCGGCAAATTCGGCAAGCCAAACACATGGCGGTGGAGTAAGAAAAAAGTCGAATGGGGTCTCGAAAACGGCTTCGTGGTTTTCAAAGAAAACGGGAAAGGTTGGAAAGCCTATATAAAGCAATACCAATTTGTAGACAACTGCAACAAGCCATACGTCAGAGAAAACCCATACAGGGCACTCATTGATTTTTCAAACGGACAAGGAACGCAGGAATGCGCGGAACTACTCGGCAACGGTATATTTTCATTTCCGAAGCCCGTATCACTCGTAGACTTTTTCCTGCGCATGGGCACGGGCAAGGACGATATAGTTCTCGACTTTTTCAGCGGCTCGGCAACGACCGCTCACGCCGTAATGCAACTAAACGCAGAGGACGGCGGAACGCGCAAGTTTATTTTAGTGCAGATACCCGAAGAAACGGCGGAGGAAAGTGCGGCAAGGGTGGCAGGCTATAAGAATATTTGCGAAATAGGCAAAGCGCGTATACGCAAGGCGGGCGCAAAGATTGCAAGTGCAAGCCGTATAACCTCGCCCGATTTGGACGTGGGCTTCCGCGTTTTGAAAACCGACACAAGCAATATGAAGCCCGTATTCTACAACCCGAAAGACACCGAGCAAGGCTTCCTTGACGTGCTGACGGACAACATAAAAGAGGACAGGAGCGCGGAGGATTTGCTTTTCCAAGTGCTACTCGAAATGGGCGTTGACCTTTCAAGCAAGATAACCGAGGAGGAAGTCGGCGGTAAAAAGATATTTGCGGTCGGAGTGAATAACCTCATTTGTTGCTTCGATAAGGACGTAACGATTGAGGTTGTAACGGCAATAGCAAAGCGCAATCCGCTATACGCAATATTTAGAGATAACGGTTTTGACCGCGACGACACGCTGACGAGTTTCGACCAAGTATTTGAAACTTACAGCCCAACCACGACAAGGAGGGTTTTATGATAGACAAACTAAAAATGCAGACAAGCGGCAAGACGGGCGGCAACATTGAATATATAGCGGAGCGTTTTCCGAATTGCGTTACCGAGAGCATCGGCTCGGACGGAAAGCCGACAAGGGTCGTTGATTTTGACTTGCTACGGCAGGAATTAAGCGGCGTTCTCGTCGAGGGCACGGATGAACGCTACACGTTCGGGTGGACGGACAAGAAGCAAAGCATTCTGCTCGCAAACAGCCCGATAAGTAAAACGCTTAGACCGTATAAGGCGGAAAGCGTAGATTTTGACACGACGCAAAACCTTTACATTGAGGGCGACAACCTCGACGTTTTGAAGTTGCTACAAGAAACATATATGGGCAAGGTAAAAATGATTTACATTGACCCGCCTTATAACACGGGCAACGATTTTGTGTATGAGGACGACTTCGCGATTTCGGCGGCGGACTACCTCGAACGGAGCGGAGCAAACGATGACGAGGGCAATCGCCTATTTCAAAACAACGACAGCAACGGGCGGTTTCATACGGACTGGCTGAATATGATATACCCACGGTTGCGGCTTGCAAAAGACCTGCTCACGGACGACGGCGTTATTTTCATAAGCATAGACGATAACGAAGTTCACAACCTGCGGAAAGTTTGCGACGAGATATATGGTTCGAAGAACTTCGTCGCAGAATTGATATGGAAAAGTAAAAGCGGAGGCGCAAACGACTCAAAATATTTTGCTATTGACCATGAGTATATCTTTTGTTACGCAAAAAATATAGATTTCGTAGAAATCGCTCAAGACCCTGAGGCAACGGTCACAACGCAATACAATAATTCAGACGATAAAGGAACATATTCGCTTGATAGATTAGATAAACAAAGCATACGATATTCACCCTCGCTTGATTACGAAATAAAAGGACTCGACGGAACTGTATACAAACCAAGGCACAAAGACCCGAATCACCCTAACGCAACGTGGCGTTGGGGAAAAGAAACCGTTCGCGAAAAATACTCCGAACTTGTTTTTAAGGACGGGAACATATACACAAAGAACTATAAAAAAGACGGAGCAATCGCAAGAAGTCTATTATTAGAGGATAGGTTCGGCAGAACAAGGACGGGAAAAACGGACATATACTCACTTTTTGAGAATGACCTGTTTTCAAATCCGAAGCCTTACAAGTTGATACGATACATACTATTGATTGCGACAAAACCTAACGACTTAGTATTTGACTTTTTCAGCGGCTCGGCATCTACGGCACACGCGGTCATGCAACTCAACGCGGAGGACGGCGGAAACCGCAGGTTCATAATGGTACAACTGCCCGAAGAAACGCCCGAGAACAGCGAGGCAAAAAAGGCGGGATATGCCACAATTTGCGACATAGGCAAGGAACGCATACGCCGCGCAGGACGCGCTATAAGCGCGAAATTCGGGGGG
>BNZQ01000115.1 GCA_026001225.1 Clostridia bacterium | reverse complement strand
AACCGAAGGAACGCGCGCCGCAAAAGTTCATCTTCATTGTTGACTGTTCGGGTTCGATGGAAGGTATGAAAATAGACAAGACAAAGACCGCGCTCAAAAAATGCTTGTCGCAGTTACGGCACGGGGACGAGTTCGCCATTATCCGTTTCGGGTCGCATTTCGACGGCTTTGACGGCTTCGCGACCGTAACCGCACAAAACCTGAAAAATGCGGCGGGCTTGATCAATACTTTTTCTGCGAATTACGGCGGCACGGAAATTCTGGCTCCGATCCAATACGCGCTTAAAAACCTCGAAGGTAAAAAAACGTTGATACTTTTGACGGACGGCGCGGTCGGGCGGGCGGATACTATTGCGGAGGATATTTGGCGCGACATTGGCGACAGCCGACTCTTTATATTCGGAATTGACAGCGCGGTCAACGACGCGGGACTTGTGTCCTTTGCGAGGGCGGGGCGCGGCAAGGCGGAGTTTTTCACGCCCGACGAGCATTTGGATTCAAAAATTGTCCGACAGTTTTCCAGAATAAACGGCGCGAGTTGCGCTTCGGTTTCGTTAGACTTTGGCAAGAATGCGGTTGATGACAGTCTGGAATCGGATAGTTCGGTTTTTAATCACGAATATTGGTGCGCCGTTCTCAAAGCACACGAATTCACCGGCGAGATCGCTTTGCTCTGCAAGGTCGAGGATACGACCTATCGCTTCGCTCTGAAACCGTCGGATTTACGCGGGACGGACGCGGTTCTCGACAAAATCTATGCAAAGGAAAAGATCGGCAGGTTGGAGGAATATATTCTCCGCAACGAGCATCATGACAGCACAGACGGCTACAAGGAGCAGATCGTCGAAATCGCCGTTCAATACAATGTGGATTCAAAACATACGTCTTTTTTGGCGATAAATGAAAGAGAGAATAAATTGTTCGGCGTGCCCGAACAAGAACAAATCGCTTTGGAAAGTCCCCAAAATTGGGCGAAAGCTTCCTTTTCCTTTATAGAATGTATGCGTCATGATCCGGTTTCGCTGGAGACGCCGATTGATGAGGAGGAGGATAGTCATTTAGGAGATCTTATTGAGGACGACCGCGACTTTATCGCGCCGCTAATGACAGACAAAATGCTGCGCGACCTGCCTGATGATTTTGAATTGTTTGATTTAGCATCGTCTCAAAACTGTCAGCGTAAACCGTCGCCCAGTGGGCCTCCCGCCGTTGTTCGCGAAGGAGTTAAGGTCACGTTGCGCTACGACGACGGCGTCGAGAAAGTTGTTATTGTCGGAACAGACATCAAAACGGACTCGCCGCTCGCAAAGGCAATACTCGGCAAGCACGAGGGCGAAGAAGTCTATTATGTTGAAAATGACATTCTCTATCACGTCATTATAGAAAAAATTTTTAAAAAATGAGGAGGTATTGTTCATGCTTGGGCAACGCAGATTTCCACAGAATCTATACTATGATGAATCAACTACCAACAGGATTCTTGGTAGCACAACTGAAAATCCCGCCGCGAATCACAGTTACATAAAGATCATTCTGAATGGTAAAGTGTGCTTTTTTGGCGGATTTGATGCGAACGATAATGTGATACTCGTACCTTTTTGTGCAAGGAAAATCGACGCAAGATTTACGGGGCATAAAGTTCGTGAAAAAATCCTCCAAAAATTAGGCGCAAAGGCTTCTGTACATGTTGTACCAACAACCTACGACGGTAGATAGTAAAAAAATGATTCTTTTAGAGGCCTTATTCTTATGATAACGAAGCAAATCATTGAAAACGGACTATACGGTTTAGCCATCGGAGACGCCCTCGGCGTGCCGTACGAATTTCGGAACCGCGAACTGCTTGCCGCCGCTCCGTGTACGGATATGGTCGGAGGCGGAACATATAACAAGCCCGCGGGTACGTGGTCGGACGATACGAGCATGACGCTTGCTTCAATGGACGGGCTTATCAATCCTTGGACCGGCGGCACCTTCGATAAAATTATGCGAAAATTTGCCGCATGGCTTACTTACGGCGAATATACAATCGACGGCGTGTTCGGCGCGGGGTGTACTTGCCGAAAGGCCGTAGGCCGATACCTTGGCGGAACGTTCCCCACAGGCGGTACGGACGAATATGACAACGGCAACGGCTCGTTGATGCGTATTCTTCCCGCAGTGCTGTTTGAGATGGCCGTCGGAGCCACGCCGGCTTTTCTTGACGGCATATGCGCGCTTACGCACGGGCACGCTATCAGTAAAATCTCCTGCCGGATTTATGCGAACGTCGTAAAGGGAATTTTAGAAAACAACAAGCAAATAAAGGAACGGCTTTCGGCCGTGATTCACAAGACGGAAACGCAAGGGCAAAGAGCCTTTGACCGTTTAAGGTCGGCGACGTTTTTCAGTTTGCCCGAATGTGAGATCAGGAGCGGCGGTTACGTGATCGATACGTTGGAAGCCGCGCTTTGGTGCTTTTATAACACCGGCAATTTTCGGGATTGCGTCCTGAAAGCCGTCAACTTGGGCAGCGACACCGATACCACGGCGGCCGTGGCGGGAAGTCTCGCGGGACTGTATTACGGTAAGGAAAACATACCCGAGCCTTGGCTGAAAACCTTGCGCGGTAAAGAACTCCTAGACAAACTTATCGCAAGGTTTCATTACCTCGCAATCGAAAACCCGTTTCGATAGTCGCCGCGTAAAATCGTTCTCGCTTGTAACCGTGCGACTTGTGAATCGAATCGTTTTGCATTACGGACGAAATATAGTATACTATTCCCATGCGCCGCGAACGTGAATTTAAAAGCTTGATCGGTGCGGATCGTTACGCGGAAATTTTAGCCCGTCATGCCGCCGTCCGTACAATAACCCAAGTAAATTACTACTTCGACACGGTAGGCGCGGAATTGTTCGGCGCGGGCGTTTCCTTGCGGATTCGCGAAAAGGACGGGCTTTACGAATTGACCTTTAAAACCGGCAAGCTGAAATCGGGCAACGTGCATTTGCGCAACGAATACGATCAGAGTATCACGGCGGAGGACTTTTCTCAATTCATGTCCGAG
>BNZQ01000114.1 GCA_026001225.1 Clostridia bacterium | reverse complement strand
ATCAGGCGGTATTCGACGCAAATCCCCGCCATTCCGAGCGAAGCGGCGTAAGCGGCGTGGGGAAACAGTTTTTCGGGCGTTTCGCGTTCCCAGCCGCCGCCATGAAAAAACAAGACGGCGGGCGCAAACCCGTCGTCCGCTTTTTTGTGCGGGCTGAAAATAAAAAGCCTTAAATCCTTGCCGCCGACGGTTTTATATACGGCGGTTTCGGGACGCGCCGATTGTAAAAGGTTCAAATCCATTGCCATTTCCTTATTTTTTGAGGACAAAATAATCCTCTCCCGTAAAGCGGACGCGCTTGCCGTCGATTTCCTCGTCGATTTCCAGATAATTGCCGACGGGCAGAATGCCGTCCGCGGTGAAAATCCACGTTCCGTCTTGGTATTTACAGCCGTTGCGCCGCCTGTTGCGGGGCACGCCCGCCGCGTCTAACCGCCCGACGGCCTCCCGTACGGACGGGTATGTGCCGGAAAAGGTCAACAGTCTGCCTTGCCGCGCATATCCGGCGAAAAAGGCGCGGACCGTTTCCCCCGCGCGGCCGGGCTCTAACCAAATCACCGCGTCGTACCGCTGCGAGCCGTAAACCGCCGCGCCGCCCTCTGTACGGACGCTTCCGTTTTCAATCTCCGAGGACGGAACTAAATCGCACAATACCCACTCGAACAGCGCGGCCGTCCACGACAAAATCCGGGGCAATGTTCCCGTCCCTCTCGTGACCCGCGCTTCGCCGTAGGATAAAAGCCAATTGCTTGCCGCCTCCGCGCCGAACACGACCAACACGCGGCTGTCGGGCGCGGACGTTTGATACGGATCAAGCCCGGCGATTTTATGCTCCGTAGCGGCGACTTGCTCCAACGCGCCCGGATGCTTTAAATTGAATACGCCGGGCTCGTTGGGGCATTCATAGCCCAAATAGTGCGTGCGGCCGCAAAAGCGCGCGCTTTGCCAGCTCTCGGCAAAATAAGTGTGCAGCTGCTGCGTGTTGCCCGAATACCACATGTTGTACCACACGCCGCCGCCCCATTTATGAAGCAAGGCGAGGCGGATCGGCATTAGGACAAATTCGTCGGTCTGCGCCGCGCCGCGCTTGACCTCCCACCAATCCAAGCCGTTTTGAAAAATGTCAAAGCCGAAATCATAGGGGTCGCCCCAATAGGTCGGGTGTACGCCGACAAAAACCTCCGAGCCGAAGACCTTTTGGCAAGTATCGTAGAACCAGTCGTTGTTTTCCTTCATTTGCGCGCGCAGAAGGCGCACGTAATCGTCGATACGCCCGAGAGCTTTTTCGCGGTTGCCGCGCGGAGCGTAAGCAAAATAAAAGAGATCGTCCTCCAACTGCCGTCCCGTCCGAGCCTTGTAAGCCGCCGCCATGCCCGTCGAGTACGGAAAGGAAGCGGAATAATACAAGTTGCCGTTCTCGGCCTCGACGAATACGTCATAGCCCCACTCGTCGTTGGCCACGCCCGCAAGCCCAAGGCCGCGGTGGTATTCCAGCATTTTACGGTAGTGCGTATACAAGTCGGGCGAGAAATGATCGGGAATGCCGCGCGAAAAGGCCGCCGCGATGAGAAACCGCTTGCCCGCGTTGCTTTTGCCGCCGCGCACGGTAAAGCGCGTCGTGCCGTTCCCGAGGTCGGAAAAGGAGGCCTCGGCTGCAGCGGGCTCTCCGTCCGCCTCGCCCTTGCCGATTTTGGTAAAGGCCCACGCGCCCGGCGCGGCGTCGGGGCCGCGGTCGGTGCTTCCGCGCCCCGTGCGCCCGCGCGACGGGTTTTGCGCGACGGCCTCGCCGTTCCCGTCCGCGTCCAAATCGCCCTCGATAAAGCGGATCATTTGCGCCTCGCCGCCCTTGGGATACGCCCGCAAAAAGCTTTTCAGTTCGCCCCGAACGTCGATGTCGGCCATCAAGCCGCGTCCCGCCGCCCGCAAGCCGTCCGCGAATACCTTGATCTTGGCGTACAACTCCGGGTCGTCGTAGGGACGCCCCAAATGATGAAAGGACACGTAGACGAGATTGAAAGCGGAACGCCGGACGATATCGTCCAAGCCGCGCTCCAATTTTCCGTCCTCAAAGATGCTTTCGTCCCACTTCCAATACAGAATGCTTTTATGTTTCATTTTCAAGCCTTTTTCTTTTTCAAGAAATACCATATGCCAAATCCGGCCCCCGCCGCAACAGCGGCCGAACCGACCGAGATAGCGATGATCGCGCCGGTACCCAAACCGCGCGGAAGCTCGGGCGGCGGATCCGACGGCGGCGCGGGAAGCGCCCAAACCGCGTACAGCTTGCCCTTGCCGGCCGGCGACGTGAAGAATAGATCTTTTGCATTCGCCGCGTCGGGCGTATAGGCCCAGCCTTTAAACTCATACCCGTCCTTTGTCGGTTCGGGCAAGACCGTGTTCAGCGACCACATGCCGTCGCGCGGTATTTCGGAACAAACGCCGCCCCGCAAATCGAACGTCAGCTCCGCCCACACGTCCACTTGCTCCGGTCCGATCATCACGATAAAAGAATCATTTTCGATATTGATAAAGGTGTTATTGAGAATCAGCGTGCCGTACACGCGGCTGTCCATCCATACGCCGAATTCGCAGTTTTCCACGAGGTTGTTTTCGATGATCGTGAACGACACGTCGCCGGATTCGTCCATGCCCAATTCGCCGCGTGTGCGCAAGTAGATACCGCGCGTCCCCGGCATTTCGGACGCGTTGATAAACTCGCCGCCGGGCATGTTTTTTAAGACGTTGTTGCGGATCACGGTGACGCCCGCCAACGTGCCGTTATAAACACGGCCCTCGTTGGAACGGCCCGTGTCAATCCCGATACCGCCCTTAAACGTCATCGGCGATACGCCATCCGACACGTTATCCACGATACGGTTAAAGAAATTGGTGCCTTTCGTGCCGCCGCTGCTCAGCGTCGCCCAAATCGAAATGCCCTCCGTGTCCTTTAATTGATTGCCCGCGACCAAGCCATCGATGATCTGTGAATAGAGCAGGATCGATTTGGCGCAATGCTCGGCCTTATTATAAACGATCGTCGGGCTGATCTGCGGCAGGAATATCGAGTACAAGCTGTTTTGGTCGGGCACGATATCCCAATCCCGCTCGCCCTCCCGCAATCTGAAACAGTTGCC
>BNZQ01000113.1 GCA_026001225.1 Clostridia bacterium | reverse complement strand
GGCTACGCGATACCAAGCAGGAGCTGGAGGCGGAGGTCAAAGCCGTCAATTCCGAAATCGAGGCGGTGCAGGCGGAGCTTATCGCCGACCTGCTCTCGAATGAAAGCACGGGCTTCAATCATAAGGGGTTCAATTACTCGCTCGTGATTAAGGAATAAAAAGCCGCTGATCGAATGGACGCCCGTCTACGCAAGGATTGTGAACGCCGGAAAGAGCGTGCAGTATTTGGCGGAGGGGTACGCTTCCCTGTCGAAAATGATCGGGGCGACGGGTTGTCCCGGCCGCTATCAATATGTCTACAACGTGCAGACCGACAAGGCGGAACTGCTGAAATGGCTCAAAAAATTAAAGGTAGTCGAATGAACGGTATTGCGGCGACAAAGTCGGGGCGTTTTTGCGGTAAAATCGGCGTTTTCGGACGCCTTTTTTATACCCCAGGAAAAATCGTCAAAAAAGGGCTTGCAAGATTTTTGCGGTTTTTCCGACGGCGTCTTTAATGAGCGGCGCGCGTAGCGCGTGACCGCAACGCGGGGGAGCGTAGCGAACACGCTGTTGTTCTTTTGCGGGCGGTTTTCTTTGAGCGGGCCGGTCAGGGTGAGCCGGTCAAAAGAAAACCGCCCGAGGGAAAAAGAAAGAAGCGGATAGAGTACAAAGGGAAAAGTCCGGCACGTTTTTCTTTGGTAAAAAAAATTTAAAAATTTTTTAAAAGGGTATTGACAAATGAAAAAAGCTATGGTATAATATATTTGTAACTTGTAAATATTTGTAAAGTTACAAAAAGATAAAGTATGAAAAACACTGCGGACAAGCGAAAAATTATCGATATCGGCGACGTTGCGCCCAGCCGGAAGGATTTCTTTGTCATAGGTGTATTTAATCCGGGCGTTGCGCAATATAAGGATGAGGTGATTTTGCTGTTGCGCGTGGCGGAGAAGGCGAAAAGTTCGGGCTGCCTGAACGTGCCGATCTTTAACGGGGAAACCAATGCGGTCGAGGTCAAATCCTTTGATTTGAACGATCCCGATTATAATTTTAAGGATCCGCGGGTCATCTACGGCAAGCACAGGAACTATATCACATCCATGTCGCATTTGCGGCTGGCCCGCAGTCGGGATGGGATTCACTTTACGGTCGACGATAAGCCGGCCATTTGCTGTCAAAATAAATTGCAGGGGTACGGCGTGGAGGACGCGCGGATCACGCGGATCGGCGATGTTTATTATATCGCTTACAGCAGCGCGTCGGAATACGGGATCGTGGAGTCGCTGTCCGTTACCAAGGACTTCAAAACGTACGAGCATAAAGGCGCGATCTTCGCGCCCGACAACAAGGATGCGGCGATCTTTCCCGATAAGATCAACGGGAAGTATTACGCGTTGCACAGGCCCTCGTCGAGCGAGTACGGCAAGCCCGAAATGTGGATTGCCGAAAGCGACAATCTGACGTGCTGGGGCAATCACAGGCACTTTATGTCCGTGCGGGACGGTATGTTCGATTCGGGTCGGATCGGCGCGGGCTGCGTGCCCTTTTTGACGGACGAAGGCTGGCTGGAACTCTATCACGGCGCGACCAAGGAAAACCGGTATTGTCTGGGCGCGGTTTTGACGGACAAAAACGATCCGGCCAAAATCCTGGCCCGAAGCCGCGTTCCGTTCATGGAGCCGACGGAGGAATTCGAGCGCAACGGCTTTTTCGGCAACGTGGTGTTTTCCTGCGGCTGTATTGCGCGGGGAAACGATGTGGACGTCTATTACGGCGCGGCGGATAAGGCGGTCGGCCTCGCGAGGATTGCTTTGCGCGACATATTGGCGGACATGAGCTGACCCCGTTACCGATCCCCGGGCCTGTTTGCATTTTCTTCAAACGAGTTTGAAGAAAAAAGGATATTGAATGAAGAAAGGGAGAGTTTTGAGTATTTTATTTTTATGCGCCGCGCTCGCCGTCGGCGGATTCTTGCCGTTCCCGTCGGCCGCGCGGGCCGAAACGGCGGCGTCCGGCCAAAAGCGGCTGCGCTCCGTTTCCCGCATGGAGACGCTCGTTTCTAATTATAAATATCTCGACTATAAAACCATAGCGAAAAAGCAGGACGAGGTTCTGTACGAATTCGCGAAAACGCCGCAATACGTGCCGATGAACGCGGCGACCTACGCGCCGATCGGCTATTGGGACGACGTAACTAAGCCCGCGAGCGGCCGCACGTTCGGCTTGCCGTCCTACATAGGTCACAAGGACGCGTCGGGCGTCGGTTCCTGGGAGCCCGGCGGTCAAGAAAGCATCACCGTTTTGGGGCAGCTTTTGTCCGCGACCTACGCGGGCACGGACAAGGCCGATCAATACGGCTATGATTTTATCGGCATGCTGTCCGACAAGTACGTCGGCCCGGAGGGGCTTGTGCTGAACCGCCCCAACTCGATGACCGGCCAAACCTTTTGGTACGAGCTGCAACCGCAGATTTTGTATTCCCGCCTGTACGCCGAATACCGCGTCAAGGCCGCGATGCGCAATCAAATCCTGTCCGGCGCGGATAAATGGGTGACCGCGTTGCCCAAATTCAAGGATCCGGACGGCGACGTTTCCTTTAAATTCCAATCGTTCAGCTTCGAGCGGCAACAGCCGGTGTATGCGGACGCGCTGGGGCGCAGTTGGTCGGAGCCCTGTCAGGGCGGGATCGCCAATTTGCTGTACTGCGCGTACATGTCCGCGGACGACCCCGCCAAAAAACAAAGCTATTTAAACGCGATGGCATTTTGCATGGACAATTTGGACGCCGACAATCAAAACGGATACTATGAGGTTGTGCAGGATTATAATCCGCTCGCGGCCGCGCTGATGAACTTTCATTTCGGCAAGGAATACGACGTGGAAAAACAGCTCAATTATATCTTCGACACCGACAGCACGCAACGGCCCGATCTGGGCATTATTTTGGGGGATTGGGGCGGCGGCTTTCGGGGCGACGGTTTAATGGGCTCCTACGCGGGCAACGCGAGTTACGCGTTCGCGATGAACACTTTCCATTTGGGCAGCGTGCTCGCGCCCGTGGTCAAGTACGATCCGCGGTTTTCCGAAGATGTCGGCCGGTGGTTTCTGAACGCGAGCAACAACGCGAAGGTGTTCTTTCCGAACGAGGTTCCCGCCGCCAATCAGAGCATGGGCGGCCCGTTCCTCACCGATTCCGAGGGCACGATTCCCTATGAGGGCGCGCGCGCGTCCTATAACGGCAAAAGCCCGTATGCGACGGGCGATCCCAC
>BNZQ01000112.1 GCA_026001225.1 Clostridia bacterium | reverse complement strand
GCGGCGGCGGCGCGGACGAAAAAATATTGTCCGGCGGCGATTGCGCGGTTTGCAGCACCAACCGTAAATCCCTCATGTTCGGCGGCGATTCTATCGATTTCTCACGGCCCCGCGCGGCTTTTACGCCGGCGCGCGAATGTCCGGCTTATGGCGGCGAATGGATCCCGCCGCGCACCGTACCCGACAAATTGGATAAGGTTTATCAGGTTCAGAGCGTAACCGCGCTGAAGAACGGCAACGCGCTGTATGATTTCGGCGTGAACCATTCGGGCGGCTTGCGGCTGAAAATGCGCGGCTCCTTTGGCTCGCGTATCAAAATCCGATATGCCGAGGTTTTGGAAAACGGCGAACCGAATTACGCGACGGGCGATTGGACGGGGTATGAGGACGGCTTGCCCGTGTACGGTATTCGGCAGGCCGACGACTTTATTTTGAGCGGCGGTATCGACGAATACGCCCCGTTGTTTTCCTATAAATGCTATCGTTACGCCGAGGTTGAAAGGACCGGCGGCGCGGAAATTTTACAAATAGAGTCGCTGTTCATTCACGCGGCGCTGCCGCGCGACGGGCGGTTCGGGACAGCCGACGGTATTTTAAATAAGATAAGTGAATTATACGCGCACACGCACTTGTGCAATCTGCACAACGGCGTGCCGATCGATTGCCCGCACCGCGAGAAATTGCCTTACACGGGCGACGGGTGGCTGACCGCCGAATCCGCTTTGTACCTTTGGGATGCCGAAAGCCTGTACGACAAATGGTTAGACGACATTATCGCGGCGCAGCGGGACGACGGCTTTGTGCCGTATACCGCGCCCTACGCGGGCGGCGGCGGAGGCTTCGCGTACAGTAACGCGATCGCGGAGCTGCCGCACATACTGTACCGCCACACGGGCAAAAAGGAATATTTGTCGCGCGCGTTGCCCGCCATGGAAAGATGGCTTGACTATTGCGGGAGCCGGCAAAACGGCGGGTATATCATCGAAAATGGTGTGGACAAGGGCAAATGGATTTGGATTTTGAGCGATTGGCTGTCGCCCGCGTACAACGAATTCGACGTTTCGTTTATGAGTACGCTCTGTTGGTTCCGCGCCGCCGCGCTGGCGGCGGAGGCTTACCGGATTTCGGGCGACGCGGAAAAAGCCGCCGGGAAGTCGGCTTTGAGCGAAAGGATCAAGGCGGCGGTTAACGGACGCTTTTTCGACCGCCGGACCGGAAATTATTGCGGCGGCAAACAAGGGCAGAATATCGTGCCGCTCGCGTGGGGCGCCGTCGGACGCGCCGACGAAAAGCGCGTCTTGCAAAGCATCCGCGCGCTGTACGGGAAAAAGCTTCAATTTCATCTTGACACGGGCATCGTGGCGACGCCGCTGTTGTTCGACGTGCTGATCCGGTACGGCATGGAGGATACCGCGCTGAAAATATTGCGGCAGACCGACTATCCGTCCTACGCGCACATGATGAGCGGCGAAACCACGCTTTGCGAGCATTGGAGCAAAAAGTTTCCCGATTACCGCATAGACGGCGACAGAGTCGTAAAGGGCGGAGCGGACGCGTCGCACTGCCATCCTATGTTCGGCTCGGTGGCGGCATGGATCTATAAATATGCGGCCGGCTTGAACCTGTCGCGTCTGTACGCGAAGGAAATACTGTTTACGCCGTCGTTTATCGAAACAATCCGTTCCGCGTCCGCCGAGAAAAAGCTGCCGGGCGGCGTCGCGGCGGTTTCCTATGAAAACGGCGCGCGCTTGCAAATGCGCTTTACCGTGCCGGACGGCTATACGGGCGTATGCCGCTTTGCGTGTAACGCGGAGGCTCTGCTTGTACGCGGCGCGGCGGATTTCAAGGCGGTAAGCCGGGACGGCGCGTTTTCGTTTCGCTTGCCCGCGGGCGAATATACGGCGGCGGCCGATTCAAATTGAAAAGGGAGCGGCGCGAATCATGAATAAAAGGAAAAGAATAACGATTTTTGCCGATTGTCCGCCGCCTCTTACGGCGGAGAGCTTGGCCGAGTACGCGGCGTTGGGTTTGGACACTTACGCGCTGACCGAAAACTATATCCGCTTCGAGGACGGACGGAAGGAGTACGAGGACGCTCTGCGGCTTTTGCGGGACGCGGGGCTGGACGTATTTATCCGCGGGCTCAATCACGAAGTATTCCCGGGTTATTTCGATAAATTCCGCGACTTCGATTTCAAGAAATTTCCCTGGGTAACGGGCTTTTACATGATCGACGAGCCGAATGCCTCTATGTTTCCGGAAATCGCGGACGTATACGTACCGTATTTCAACGAAAATTACGCCGATTTGCATTGGCACGTCAATCTGCTCCCGTCTCGGGACGAGCATACCGCGCCGGCGACGGACGCGGAACGGCTCTGCGTTGCGGACGGCGGCGGAAAAACGGCATTTGAAAATTATGTGGACCGATATGTTTCGGAGGTTTTGGACAAGGTAAAGGGCAGCAAGGATATAGGGACCGACCATTACCCGTATTTTCTGTGGAAGGGCGACCGCTCGATGTCCGATATCATTCTGTCCGATTATGCGGTCTTGGCTGAGACGGCGAAGCGAACCGGCGCGGAGCTTTGTCTGTGCATTCAAACCTTCGGGGAGAGCGCGGACGGCTGGCGGCAGCCCGAATCGGCGGCGGCGGTGCGGTTTCAGCTGTATTTGGCGATGGCGTTCGGCGCGCATATGTTTGAGATTTTCTTGTACAAACACCATCCGCGTTACAATTTGCCGTACGGCATCGTCGAGGACGGAAAAAAGACCGCGCTGTATGAGTATACGCAAAGCGCGATCCGGGAAATCCGCGCTCTTGAAAAGGAATATTTAACGTTCCGGTGGCAAGGCTTGCTCACGGTAAAGGGCGAAGCGGCCGAGGGCGCGGCGGTCAGCCGCTTGAATTGGCGGCAAAGACTCACCGACAAGAGCGAAACGCGGGAAAACGCCGAGGCTTTCGACCGCATTGCGGACAAAACGCTCAAAGGCATAGAGGGTCTGACGCTTACCGCCGCGGGCAATACGCTCGTCGGCGCGTTCGAGGGAACGGGCGGGAAAAGGGCGGCCTTGATCCTCAATTATTCCGATCCGGTTCACAACGTAAGCGATCGGGTAACGGCGGCGTTCGATAAGCCGCGGACGGTCGCTTATTATGAAAACGGCGTTAAAAAGACGGCGGAGGGCGCGCGCTTTACGTTCGGCCTCGAACCGGGCGGCGCGGTGTTTTTACTCTACAATCAGTAAGCAAATCA
>BNZQ01000111.1 GCA_026001225.1 Clostridia bacterium | reverse complement strand
TCGGAAAAGCCCGCGACGTTGGCGACGATCCGCGTCCCCGATTTTTGCAAGGCGGGCAGCTCGTCCCGTATAAAGGCGTCGATTCCCGGATTTTGCAGCCCTACGCTGTTTAGAATGCCCGAAGCGGTTTCGGCTATGCGCGTGCCCGCGTTGCCCTCGCGGGGTTGTAGGGTCAAGCCCTTGACCGATATGCCGCCCAAAACCGACAGGTCGAACAATTTTCCGTATTCCTTGCCGAAGCCGAACGTGCCGCTGGCCGCGATCACCGGATTTTTAAATTCCACGCCGGCGACGGACACCGCGAGATTGGGCGAAGATTGAGGCCTTGAAGTTTGTTTGTTTTTTTCGGTCATTGTCGTTCTCCCTCAATAAACTGAAAACTTCGGTCGAATAACTGTAAAACAAGGTTCATCGGCGGGTAAGGAACGCAGAGCATAATAAAAGTTACTTCTTCGACAGGTCAATACCTTTCAGCTTTCAGTTTTCATCTTTCATTTAATTGAATGCGATTCGCGTTAAATCGAATACCGGCCCGTCAACGCACGCCCGCAGATTATGCTCCGCGCCGTCCGCGCCGCGCACCGCGCAAGTACACGTCAGGCACGCGCCCGCGCCGCAAGCCATGCGGTTTTCGCCGCTCATAAAGGCGTCTATATCGTATTTCACCGCGATACCGCGCACGGCTTTCATCAAAGGGTGCGGCCCGCAAGTCAGGATCGCGTCGAATCGCAAACCGTTTCCGATATCCCGATCCAGCGCGGCCGTCGGAAAGCCCTTTACGCCCGCGCTTCCGTCGTCGGTAAACAAGTTGATTTTTAAGTCGGCGTTTCGGGCCGCGTTTTGGAAATCCTCCGTAAACACGGCGGCGACCGCCGCGTTTGCAAACCCGAGGTACGCGTGAAATTCCGCGGCGGGATACTCTCCGATCACCGGCAACAGCGGCGCGGCTCCCAATCCCCCGCCGACTAACGCCACGCGCTTTTTATCTTTTTGAGCGCGCGGATTTTCCGCTCCGCCCAAAATGACCTTGAAATCAAATCCGTTCCCGAGGGGCAGCAGGCACTTGACCGTTTGCCCCGGCCGGATATCCGTCATCGCTTCGGTTCCCGCGCCTACCGCGGCATATACGATCGTGACGGAGCGCCGGTCGTATTGATAGATACAGAACGGGCGGCGTAACGGCATATCCGGCCGGTTCGGAATTTCCAAATGCAGGAATTGCCCGCCTAAGACCGGCCCGAAGCTTTCCGCACAAATGAAACGCATCCGCCAAACGCCGGGCGCTTTTTTTTCGTTGGATTCAACTGTGAACTGTATATCCTTCATTTTTTGTCCTTTACTTTTTTCCTTATCCATAGGATCTTGAATGTCAACACGCGCGCCTTCCCCGTCCACCGTTCCTTCTTGCGCAATCCTATTCTTAACTTTCACTTTTCAGTTTTCAATTTTCCGTTCTTTCCGTTTGTATTCCAGCCTAAATCCGGCTCAAATCCTCAGCCATATCCTCCGTCGCCCGCCGCGCCGCCTCATAATATTTCATGCCCTTGTACTTTTCGGTTCGGTACGCGCACAAAATCGCGCGCGAGCTGTTGACGATCGCGCCGCTCCGCTTTTCGTTGAAGCACGGCCGCAAGTCCTCGACCTTGCCGCCCTGCGCGCCGTAGCCGGGTACCAAAAAGATCGCGCGCGGCATCAGCTTCCGTAAGGCGGCCGCTTGCGCCGGGTGCGTCGCGCCCACGACCGCGCCGACCGAACTGTAACCGGATTTTCCGATCAAATCCGCGCCCCACTCGTTGATCAAGCCGCCCATCGTTTCATACAGCGTCCGCCCGTCCCCGTATTTTAAGTCTTGCAATTGCCCGCTCCCCGGATTGGACGTTTTACATAAAATGAAAATGCCCTTGCCATGTTTCGCACATTCGTCTGTAAAGGGCTTGATTCCGTCGGCGCCAAGATAGCCGTTGACGGTCAGAAAATCGCACGGGAAAGCCGTATATGCCTCACCGTCCGGCTTTGCTTCACCGAGGTACGCCGAGGCATAGGCGGCCGCCGTACTCGATATATCGTTGCGCTTGCAGTCCGCGACGACGATCAGCCCTTTTTCGCGCGCGTACTTCAGCGTGTCCGAAAAGGCGCGCATCCCTTGCCAGCCCAGCGTTTCATAATAGGCGACCTGTACCTTGACGGCGGGCGCGATATCGCAAATCCTCTCGATAATCCGATAATTAAATTCCGTGACCGCCGCCGCCGCGCTCTCGATCGACGTACAGACGCGCGCCAGCTCCTCCGGCAGAAAGTTTAGGGCGGTGTCCAAACCGACCGCGCAAGGCGAGCCTTTTTGTTTGATCGCGGCGGCCAGCCGGTCGGCGGCATTCGTTAAAAGCTCCATTTTATCAAATTCCTTTTTATTCTTAATAACTGAAAATTGTGGCCGCGTCGACAAAAGCCCGTTCTTATATTTTTATCCGAAGTTTTCAGTTTTCACTTCTTCTGCCCTGAACTCCGCTAAAATAAAAATAATACCGTTCCCGTGAGCGTCAACCCCAAGCAGCACAGCATCGGGACGGTCAGCCTCTCGCGGAAGAACAGCGCGCCCGACAGCGCGGACAGCACGATCACGCCGCCCGTTACGATCGGATACAGCACCGAAGCGGGCAAGGTTTTCGCGGGTATGAACTGCAGAACGCTTCCTCCCCCGGATAGAATCGCATACGCGGCGATCAGTCCCGCGCCGATCCATAGTTGTTTCGGCGCCGTTCGTTCGGGCGTTCGGGCCGCCGCGGGGCGACATGGAATTTCAGCCGGGCGGTTTTCTTTTGACGGGCTTCCCCGACCGGCACCCTCAAAGGAACCCGCCCGTTTCATGAAAAGCCGATACCCGCCATAAACCGCCGCCGACAACAGCGAGATAAACCCGAATCCTAAAAACAGAAAATCATAGGTGCCCGCCGCCGCAGAACCGATTTGATGCGCCTTGGCGATCGTACAGGTCGCGCCGTTTAGGATAAAGACGACGGCGCAAAGGAGAATATACAATTTAGAGGTCTTCCGTTGCTCTTCGCCGTCCGTCCGTTTTTTCTTGACGAAAGGCAAAAACATGGAAACGATCAACAGCGTTAAACCGATCCAGCACCATACGGAGGGAACCTCCCCCAAAAAAGCGACGCCGTAAGCGAAAGGCACCAGCATCGCCCCCAGCATCAAGAAGAGCGTGTACACCGCCAAGCTGCCCAATTTTACAATACTGAAACCGATCGTAGAATAGGCGACGACGGTCGCGGCAAAGCCCAGCGCCATCCAAAACGCGAACGCCCCGAATC
>BNZQ01000110.1 GCA_026001225.1 Clostridia bacterium | reverse complement strand
TGTCCGCCGTGCGCAAAATTTACCGTTATATTTTCGTAGACGAATATCAAGATATCAATCCGGCGCAGGAACAAATCATATCCAAATTGGCCGAGAGGGGAAACCTCTTTTTGGTCGGAGATCCCAAACAGAGCATTTATGGCTTCCGCGCTTGCGACGCGCGGATATTCGCGGCGAAAACGCGGGATAAGGAACGGCACGAGGTGATCGGCCTCAACCGTAATTTCCGCTCGCGCCCCGCGATCTTGACGTTTTGCAACGACGTGTTTTCCGGTCTGATGACCGAAGCGGCGGGCGGCGTGGACTATGTGCGGGAGGCGATGTTTCAGACGGGCGGGGAGGACGATAGCAATGGACAATGGACAAGGGACAAGGGACAAGTAAAGGATAGTGGTCAGTGGCCGATGGTCAGTGATCGGTTAAAGGGAACAGGGAACAGGGAACAAGGAGCGGGTATCGGGTGCCTTTCCGAACGCACAATCTGTCATTCTTCCGTGAGTGAAGAATCTCCCTCGGCGCAGGGCGATGCACAATTAAAGGATAAAACCGCGGAAAAATTCCCCTCCGTCGGAGGGGTGGACGCGGAGCGGACGGGGTGGCCGGCTAATGCGGAGAAATCCGAACCCGCGCCCTCTGCCCCGTGTGCCGTGAACTGCCGCGTGATTTACGACGGCGGAGCCGAGGACGAGGCGGAGCAAATCGCGCGGGAGATCGAAGCCCTGCGCGCCCAAAACGTCGGATATGCCGATATCGCGATTCTCGTGCGGTGGTTGGCTGGTTCCTATACGCGTTCGCTCGTGTCCGCTCTCACGGCGCGGGGCGTGCCGGTGGCGGTGTCGGCCGCGGGCGGCGGGGAGGGAGTATCCCTGATGCTCGATTTTTTGCGCGTCGCGGACAACCGACGGCAGGATATTCCCTTGACGGCGGTTTTGCGCGGCATGTTTTTCCGGTTTACGGACGCGGAGTTGGCGCGGATGCGTTTGTGCGCGCCCGACGCGGAATTCTTTTACGAGGCTGTGTTCGCTTGCGCGGCGGGCGATGCGCAATTAAAGGGAACAGGGAACAGGGAACAGGGAACAGGTATCGGGTGTTATTCTTCCGTGAGTGAAGAATCCCAACCGAAAAAGGACAAGTCCGATACTTGTCCCTTGTCCCTTGTCCCTTGTTCCTTGCAAACCAAGGCGGCGGCGTGTTTGGCGGTGTTGGACGATTTAGCGCGCGTGGCCGAAGCGTTACCCGCGGCGGAATTTATCGATTATGCCGCCGAACGCTTTCGGTACAGGGAGTACCTGCGGGCGGGAAAGGACGGCGCGGCCGAGATCGAACGCTTTGAAAGTTTTTTACGCGACGCGCGGGAAATCGGGGGACGCCTGCCGGAATTCTTACTCTCTTTCGAGGACGGCCGCGCCGACTCCGGCGAGCCGGCTCCGGCGGCGGACGCGGTTCGATTGACCACGGTTCACAAATCCAAGGGTGCGGAATATCCGGTCGTGATTTTTGCCGGCGCGGGAAAAGCCTATACGAATCGTTATACCCGTCAGCCCGCGCTTGTCGATTATGAACACGGGATTGCGCTGAAACCGCGTAACAATGCACAATTGGGAGTCAGTGGTCAGTTAGAGGGAACGGGGAACAGGGAACAGGGAACAGGTATCGAGTGTCATTCTGAACGCAGTGAAGAATCCCCCTCGGCGCAGGACAAGGGACAAGTAGAGGATGATAACAAGGGACAATGCACAATTCACAATACACAGTTAAAGGATAAAACCGACCCTTGTCCCTTGTCCCTTGTCCCTTGTCCCTGGCCCCCTACCCGTTCTCCGTTGAATACCTACGCCCAAATCGCCGCCGCCCTGTACGCCGCCGAATTGTCCGAAGAAGTGCGCGTGTTGTACGTCGCTTTGACGCGCGCGCGCGACCGCTTGATCGTCACGGGCTGCATAAAGGAAAAGGATACCGGCGGGGACGCGGAAACGGGCGGCGAATCGGCTTTGAAGTGGCTGCTTGCGTACAGGAGCAAGTGTTGCGGGTATTCGTTCGGCAATGCGCAATTAAAGGGAACAGGGAACAGGGGACAGGGAACAGGTATCGGGTGTCTTTCCGAACGCGCAATCTATCATTCTTCCGTGAGTGAAGAATCCCCCTTGCCCCCTATCCCTTATCCCCCGGACTTCCGCTATCCTTACGCAGCGGATTTGTCGCGCCCCGCCAAGATCGCCGCGGGGGAAATGAGCGAAGCTCAACCTTTCATTGCCCATTCTCCGTTGACCGTTTTCCATTCCAAAGAGTCCGGCACGGCGTATCACGCCGCGTTGGAGCGCATTCACGAATGCCCTCTTTTCAAGGGACAAGGGACAAGGGACAAGGGACAAGTAGAGGATAAATCCACACTTCAATCTCAACTCTCAACTCTCAACGCCTTTCTCGACGCCTTGGTTGAGAAAGGCGCGCTGACCGCCGACCTGCGCGCCGCGATCGATCCCGAAATCCTCGCGCTGTACTTTCAAAGTCCCTTGCCGGCTCTGATCGCCTGTGCGGAACGGGTATACCGCGAGCGCAATTTTATCTATGACGACGGCGGCGTGATCGTGCAGGGGCGAGCGGATTTATTGCTGATCGAACCGGACGGCATAACCGTGGTGGATTATAAATTGAGCGGCCGCAAGCCCGATCGGCTGAAAGCATTTTACGCGGGCCAGTTGGAAATCTACGCCCGCGCCGCTTCCGACATTTTGAACAGGCCCGTCAAGGGCGCGTATATTTATCATATCGACACGGGGCGGCTGTTATAATTCGACGACAAGGGTATTCTGTCGGCGCGGGTGAAGCCGTCGTTATGTGTCATTCTTCCGTGAGTGAAGAATCCCATCCTTATTCGACAAATCGATAACGGACAGCCCTTAAAACAAGTTGCTATTTTTTAAAAAAAGTTATATAATGAATAATATATAAGCATATTTTTAGGGAGAGCCGTAAATGATCGACAGTATTGTCAGCTTTTTCAACAAATTGATAGCGGGCATGAACGCGGATATCGTACTCGCGGTTACGTTCGGAGCGTTGGCCGCCGTGTTTGCGGCGCTGCTGTGCGCGGCGATTTATCCGAAACGTTTTCTCGCGGAAACCGAGAACGTATTGGCCGCCATGCGCGACCATCCCGAGGATACGGGACGGTTAGACGTTTGCATGGGACGGTTCCCCGGCGAGGTTCCGGAGCTGTGGAAAAAGTACCGCTCCGGCGGTACGGCGGACGTCGGCCTGTATATCGATCAAAACGTCTGCGTAGAAGCCCCTATGAGCGGCCGCGCGATGCGCGTAATCGGCATGGGAATGGCGACGGTGCTGATCGCGGCAATC
>BNZQ01000109.1 GCA_026001225.1 Clostridia bacterium | reverse complement strand
CGATATTCTGCACGATATTCATGCCGAGTGCGGTTTTGCCGACCGAGGGCCGCGCCGCGATCAGAATCAAATCGGATTTCTGCAACCCGTTGGTCAACCGGTCAAGCTCGGTGAAGCCCGTGGGAACGCCGCGCAAGCTCGATTTATCGCGGTGGATTTTTTCCAGGTAATCAAAGACCTGCTTGCCGGAGCCGGAAATATGTCCCAACTCGCTGCGCGACAGCGATTCGCCGATATCGAAGATTTGCTTTTCGGCAAAATCCAATACACCGTCGGTGCCGCCGTCCTGCCCGTCCGCGTCCTTGCCCGCGCCGAAAGCCCGTTCGATGATTTGATTGGACGCATGGATCACGCGCCGCAGAATCGAATTTTTCTTGACGATTTCGGCGTACCACGCGTGATTCGCCGCGCCGGGTACGATCGTGGTCAGCGCGGATAAATACGTCATGCCGCCGACCTCGGTCATTTTATTCAAACGCTCCAATTCGTCGGATAGCGTGATCAAATCGACGGGCGCGCTCCGCAACGTGAGGTTTTGCATAGCGGCGAAGATTTCGCGGTTTTGCTCCAAATAGAAATCCTCTTTCGCGAGCGCGCCTAAGACGTTGGAGGCGGCCTGCGCGTCGATCAAGGCGCAGCCCAGCACGGACTGCTCCGCCTCTAAATTATGAGGAGGAATGCGGCCCGCCGCCGGACGGTTGGCGGCGCTTGCGTTTTCGTTGTATTTTCTCGCAACCATATTTATGTGCACTGAAAACTGTTGACCTGTCGGTCTTAACTGGAATCTGAAATCTGAAAATTGTTGACCTGCCGAAGAAGTTGCTTTTATCATGCTATAAGCTCCTTACCCGTCGACAAACCTTCTTTTACAGTTATTTGACCGAAATTTTCAGTTTTCAGATTTCAGTCTCGAGAGTTTAATCCTCCGATTAAACTCTTGCAGTCGTTCCCGCTTTGTTTTTCGCCCTCATACCCGCGTTCAAGATGATTTTCCGTATCCGTATGCTTTTCGGCGTGACCTCGATATATTCGTCGTCCGCGATAAATTCAAGGGCTTCCTCCAAGGACATCAAGCGCGGCGGCGATAAACGCAAAGACTCGTCCGAGCCGGACGCGCGCATATTCGTCAGGTGCTTTCTTTTGCACACGTTGACGACCACGTCGCCGCCCTTCGGATTCTCGCCGACCACCATGCCCTCGTAAACCGGCGTCGCGGGCGTGATGAACAGGTCGCCGCGTTCCTGCGCGTAAAACAGCCCGTAACTCGCCGCCTCGCCGGTCTCGTGCGCCACCAAGCTGCCCGTCAAACGCCGTTCAATGTCGCCCTTGTATTCCTCATAACCGAGGAACACCGAATTGATGATGCCCTCGCCCTTTGTGTCGGTCAAAAATTCGGATTTATACCCGAACAGGCCCCGCGCCGGAATTTTAAATTCCATTCTCATGCGGTCGCCGTGCGGGTTCATATGCACAAGCTCGCCCTTGCGGATGCCCATTTTGTTCATCACGGTGCCCACGCTGTTCTCCGGCACGTCCACGACCAACCGATCCACTGGCTCGTGCTTCCTGCCGTCTACCTCTTTATACAGCACGCGCGGCATACTGACCTGAAATTCATAGCCGTCGCGCCGCATGTTCTCGATCAAAATGGACAGGTGCATTTCGCCGCGCCCGCACACCTTGAACGCGTCCGCGCTCTGCGTGTCGGACACGCGCAATGCCACGTCTTTCAGCGTTTCCTTGTACAGCCTGTCCCGCAAATGACGGCTCGTGACGAATTTGCCCTCTTTCCCCGCGAACGGACTGTCGTTGACCGCAAAGGTCATTTCCACGCTCGGCTCGCTGATCTTGACGAAGGGCAACGGCTCCGGCGCGTCCGTGTCGCAGATCGTGTCGCCGATCGTCACGCCCTCCACGCCCGACACGCACACGATATCGCCCGCCGAAGCCCTGTCCACCTGCGCGCGCGTCAGACCCTCGAATTGAAAGATCGCGCTGATCTTGACCTTACGGAGCGGGCGGTTGCCGTAGTAATCGCAGATGACGGCCTGTTGGTTCAGCCGTATGGAGCCGCGCTCGATCCGACCGATCGCGATGCGCCCCACATAGTCGCTGTAATCGACGCTGGACACCAACATTTGCAGCGCGCCCTCCACGCCCTCCGGCGGGTCGATATAGCGGACGATCGTCTCGAACAGCGGGATCAAATCCGTCCCTTTTTCGTTCGGAGACAGCGCGGCGGTGCCCTGCCGCCCGCTGCAATACACGATCGGGCTGTCGAGCTGCTCGCTCGTCGCGTCCAATTCCAACAAAAGCTCCAACACCTCGTCGCCGATCTCATTCAGACGGGCGTCGGGGCGGTCGATCTTGTTGATGACGACGATGACCTTTAAATTGAGCTCGAGAGCCTTGCTCAAAACAAAACGCGTCTGCGGCATGGGGCCTTCGAACGCGTCCACAATCAACAGGACGCCGTTGACCATCTTCAAGACGCGCTCGACTTCGCCGCCGAAGTCGGCGTGGCCGGGGGTGTCGATGACGTTGATCTTGTAATTGCCGTACTTGACCGATGTGTTTTTGGCCAAAATGGTGATGCCGCGTTCCCGTTCGATGTCGCCGGAGTCCATGACGCAGTCCTCGACCTGTTGGTTGGCGCGGAACACGCCCCCTTGTTTCAGCAACTGATCGACCAGCGTGGTTTTACCGTGGTCGACGTGGGCGATAATCGCGATGTTTCGTAAATTTACAGTAGTTGACATAATATCCTTTTTATGAAAATGAAAACCGTTGACTTGTCAGTCTTAACTGAAAACTGAAAACTGAAGATTTCGGACCGGTCGAAGAAGTAACTTTTCTTATGCTCTACGTTCCTTACCCACCGACGAACCTTGTTTTACAGTTATTCGACCGAAATTTTCAGTTTTCAGTTTTCAACTTTCAGTTTTATTGCGTTCCTTCCGTTTCGGCAACACGACAAACACGACGATCATCACGCCGATAAACAGCAAGGCGATCAAAATACCCGTCACATAGCACGGAATAACCTTCGGTTCGATAAAGGTGAAGTGCATCTCGCGGTTGGGATCGTAGGCGGAGTTTGTATAGGACATCGTCCAAATATGATAATACCAACTGTCGGAATGCTCGCGGGGATTGTCGGCGTCGGTTTTGAAATAAACCGTGGGCACGGCGTAGGCCTCGTAGAACACATAATCCTTTAAGAAAACGCTTATATCGGCTTCGCCGGTGAACAATTTTCCCATCGTGTTCACCAAACCCTTGTATGCGAACGTCGCAGGCGTGCCGTCAAAGGCTTCCGCGCCGTACAGAAAGTAATTGAGCATAGCGGGAAATTGAAT
>BNZQ01000108.1 GCA_026001225.1 Clostridia bacterium | reverse complement strand
CAAGAATACGTTTAATCCAGCGCACAAGGGCACGATGATCGTGCCGCACCAAGCGGGTAAAGCCGCGCGGGCGGTGACGGGCATCGCGGGGAAAAAGGGCTTTATCAGTATTTTCATTGAAAAGTCGCTGATGAATAACATCGTCGGCTTCGCGCGCCGCGTGCTGTCGATTTTGGAGCACCACGGCGTTTCGGTCGAGCATATGCCCACCGGCATCGACACGCTGAGCGTGATCGTCGAGGGGCGTTATTTGGACGGTAAGAAATTACAGGCCGTGATAGACGAAATCAACGCGGCCGTCGCGCCCGACCAACTCGAAGTGACGCGCGATATCGCCCTGATCGCCACCGTGGGCCACGGTATGGCCAAGCGGCGCGGCACGTCGGGGCGGCTGTTTTCGGCCCTCGCCAAGGCCGACGTCAATGTCGCGATGATCGATCAGGGCAGCAGCGAGTTGAATATCATCGTCGGCGTGTCCGGCGCGGACTTCGAGAAAGCTATCAACGCGATTTACGCCGAGTTTTTCGTCAATACCCCCGCGCAGCGGGAATTGTATAACTGAGGGGAAGAGGGGCGGATGCGGGAATGTGCGGGGGGAACTTTTTTGGTAAAAAGATTTTCCCCGCGCCCTTTTCAAAAACTTTCACTTTTTAACAATTTATAGGGTGGATCATGTGAATAAGGCAAAGATAACCGATAGAATCAAGGCATATTTTGGCGTGTTGTGTATAGCGGCGGGAATCGTTTCCTGTTATGTTGCGTTTTACTTTGACAAAACGGATAATATAATCGCTTTTCTCGTTTGTTTAATCGCAGGCATTTGGGCGTTTGCCTACGGAATGTTTGCGGCGTTTACAAGGAAACCGATTTACAGTTTGTATTATCCGACGGTATCGATAGCCCTTATCGCTTTTCCGCCGTGTCTTGCCGCTTGGCTGACAAGGGGCTATGCCGATACCCCGCAAGAATGGATACAAGCAGTAAGCACATGCTTGTCGGCGGCGTTGGGCATAACGTTATTCTGTGTTTTTTTGGCTTTGACATATACGCGTCCGCAACGGAAGCGCAGAGAATTTGTAAACGCAAACGGGAATAAATTCAGGTTGCTTGAAGAATCGGAGGAAGGATATTTCGCCGTATTACAAAACAAGAAAAACGACAGGGCGAGGATCGGAAATTGGGTATGGAATAAGCATAAAGTAACGATTGAGAAATGGATTCAGGAGGAAAGCGCAACCGGTCATTATGATTTTTATCAATCGGATATGTTTGTGGAATATCATAACGCTTTCTATTTTGCGGCAAAAACGTTGATAGATTTGTGCGGCGCGGACGACGGCAGAACGGAGCATGAATTCGATAAAGATACTTCGAGCAGCCGTGAGCTTTCGGTATATTTATTCGGATTGAATAAACTGCTTGAAGAAAACGGATTTAAAGAACGTTTTAGGGCTGAACAGGTTCAAAATCCTTTCGCTCACGGGGATAAGCTTGTACTAAAACACTTAAAAGACGCCGAGAGAAACATTGAGTTTTTATATGATGTCGAGGGAACGTTAGGATATTTGCAGACACACAGACATTTTTATTTTGAAAATTTAGAAGATACGGAATCGAATATTCTTGAAGTGTTCGATTACATTAAAGGTATTCTGACGGACGAAATCGTTGTGGATGCAAAGAGAAATATGGCGGGTCTTATCGTGAGCGCGTCGACATACGATCTGCGGAAGTATAGTGCATTCCGTAAATGTTTGAAGCGCAGGCTGATGAATTCTAAAAGGATTCGTTCTTGGTCGGGTCGGCCGGTTGAGGAAATAATCAAGAGCCGTGTCCCGCAAGGTTGAGATTGCAACGCGTCGGCAAAGGCCTCCGCTCGCATTGATTCTTTTTAACTAACCACTAACCACTGACCACTGCCCGCTAATAACTCATCAATCCCGCCGCTTCACGGGCGGTCAAGCCGTGTACCGCCATGTTGATCGCCAAGGCGAGGATATAGGCGCAGTCTTTTACCGCTATATCGATATCTTTCAGCGTCACGACCGTGTCGCCCAAAAGACGGACGGCCGAGCGTTCGGCGGCGGCGCGGGATTTTCTTTGGCGGCCGTTAAAGGCTTCGGACAGGACTTCGCCCGCGATCGTCGAAGCGTAAACCACAAGGGGCACGCCGATTGCGATCACCGGAACGCCCAACGTTTCGCGGGACAGGCGCAGGCGGCGGTTGCCTACGCCCGCGCCCGGCGTGATGCCCGAATCCGCTATCTGAAAGGCCGAAGCGAGGCGGCCCGTACCGTTTGACGCCAACGTGTCCGCCGCGATCACGGCGCGGGGGCGGATTTGACGGACGAGCGCGGCCAATACGTCGAAGGTCTCGATACCCGTGATCCCCAAAACGCCGGGCGCGAGGGCGCAGAGATTGCCGAAACCGCGTTTTTCGGTTTCGGGTTTTTTCGCCGTTTCGGATGCGGCGTTCGTCAGGTGGCGCGTGACGATCAGCTTTTCCATGGTAAAGGGGCCGAGCGCGTCCGCCGACATGCTTCGGTTGCCCAAACAGGCGACGAGAACGGGGGATTTATTCAATGGATAACGGTCAATGGACAATGGACAATGATCGGTTTTTCCGTCGATACCCGTTCTCTGAATCGGCGGGGATTCTTCACTTCGTTCAGAATGACACTCCTTTACTTGTCCATTGTTAAGCGCGTCCGACAAGGCGGCGGCGACGGCCTCGGCGGCGTAGTCGCGGATTTGGGGCGCGCGCTTGTAGGGCGTTTCGATTTCGATTGTGTAATACCGGCCGACGGGCTTCCCGATCATTTGGGCGATTTGTTCGTCGCGGATTTCCACGTCCGTGCGCTTTAAGCCGTATAGCCCGTCGGTTATCGTCGTTTGACAGCCCGTCGCGCGTTTGTCCCGTAAAAGCTCCAACGCCATATCGGTACGCGGGGAAAAAGTTGGGAGTCGCATACGGTTAGTGTGCGGTTTCGCATCGGAATCTATACCGCGGTCGACTTTCTCAAAGAAAAAAGCCCGTTTTATAAAACATGCGTTATTTCGTTTGCAAAAAGAACAAATATGTGGTAAAATCTTTGCTTGTAGAAATTCGGCGGTGCGAAAAGGAAAAACCGCAATAAAGAGAGGAAACTATGCCGAGCATTAAGTCCGCGATTAAACGCGTGAAAGTCACCGAAAAGAAAACGATGCGGAACAAAATGGTCTATCACGAGATGATGACCGCCGTCAAGAAATTCAAAAAGGCCGTCGCATCGGGCGACGTCGCCGGAGCGGAAGCTTTGCTTCCCGCCGCGTTTGCCGAGATCGATTCCGCCGCGAGCAAGGGCGTCATTCATAAAAATAACGC
>BNZQ01000107.1 GCA_026001225.1 Clostridia bacterium | reverse complement strand
CCGTTGCTCCCGTATTGCCCGTCGCGCCTATTGCCCCCGTATCGCCCGTTGCTCCGGTTGCGCCCGTTGCCCCCGTATCGCCCGTCGCGCCCGTCGCGCCCGTCGCGCCCGTCGCTCCGGTCGCCCCTGTATCGCCCGTCGCGCCCGTTGCTCCCGTATTGCCCGTCGCGCCTATTGCCCCCGTATCGCCCGTTGCTCCCGTCGCGCCCGTGGCCCCCGTTGCCCCCGTCGCGCCCGTCGCTCCCGTCGCGCCCGTCGCGCCCGTCGCGCCCGTTGCCCCCGTATCGCCCGTATCGCCCGTTGCTCCCGTCGCGCCCGTGGCCCCAGTTGCCCCCGTGGATCCCGTCGCTCCCGTATCGCCCGTTGCTCCCGTCGCGCCCGTGGCCCCAGTTGCCCCCGTGGATCCCGTCGCTCCCGTATCGCCCGTCGCACCCGTCGCTCCCGTATCGCCCGTCACCCCTGTTGCCCCCGTTGCACCAGTGTAGGCAATAATTTATACACAACTTATGGATATGAAATTTCGGTCATGGTATTGTTTCTGTCTACGAACTCTAAAATCCTCTCCAATTCATCAGCGTATCTGAATTTAACGGTAATTTCGTTCCGCTCATGAATATAGATTGTATCTATGAGTTCGATGAGAATGTTGCGATCCAGTTGACTGACATTGCGATATTTGCGAAACTCCGAGAAAACCGTTCGGTCGGAAGTTACTCCTTTGTCCAAACCATGCTGCTCTTCCCCTAATTTTGCGATAGCCGAAGTAAGTTGCTCCATTTGGGCGTCAAACTTATCTTTCATGCGTCGATATTCCTCGCGGGTTATATCCCCTGATTTCCAATCGACATAAAGATTATCTGAAACCGAACGTATTTTTCCCAACTCCCGCCGTTTATCCGTCAGTAATTTTTCGATGCGTTTAGACTTCGTGTCAACCTGCGGCGCCTCGTTGATTCGGTCAAGTATTTCGGCAATGGAACTCACAAGACATATCTGCGTCTGAATGGTTTTTAAGATCGCTTTTTCCAAACAATCGCACCGAACGGTATGCCTGGTGCATTTTGTCTTAGATTTACTCGCATACGTCCTGCAAAAATAATAAACGATCCCTTTCGAGACTTTCCTGTGCATTGCCTTGTCGCAATCCCGACAGCGAATAAATCCGGCAAACAAATGTACATTGCGTTTTCCGTTGGGCGTTCTTGTATCCCTTTGTAAAACACGTTTGAGCGTATCGTATTCCTCCTGGCTGAACGTCGGCTCATGCGTATTTTCCTTCACAAACCACTCCGCCTCCGGCACCGCAACCTTGTCATGCACCTTATAGCTTACTACCCTTTGCTTGCCTTGAACCATATGCCCCAAATTGACCCGATCCACCAGAATCCTTTTTACTACGCACCCTGTCCACAACCCATCGTTCCGCAGCGCCTGCGGGTGGGAATACTTCCAACCCTTACCTCGCTTGTATGCCGTCGGATTAGGAACGCCGAGTTCATTGAGTTTCTGCGCCACGCCGTTGAGACTCATTCCGTCAAGAATCCAATTCAGCATATCCCGTTTGATGGGAACAATCTCGCGATCTAAAATCAACCGATTTTTATTCTCCGGCGATTTCAGATAACCGTAAGGCGGAAATGCCCCGATAAATTCACCGTTGCGGCGTTTCGTGTTAAAGGTGCGCCGCACGTCGCTCGACGTTCTGCAAGCAAAACGGTCATTCATCAAACCCGTTATCGGCACCTCATAGCCCGTCAAAACCTCCGGGTTCTTAAAGGTATCCAGTTGAGGATCGCCGGTGGAAATGAACCGCACGTTCTTTTGCAAAAAATAGTATTCGAGATAGTGTCCTTGATCCGAATAGTTCCTAAACGCACGGGACAGCGTCTTACATAAAATACAGTTAACCTTACCTCGTTCAATATCCTGTATCATGCGCATAAAGCTCTCCCGCGAATCGTCGGTCCCGGTCAAACCGTCGTCAATGTAAAAGTCCGTTACCGAATACGGGTCATCGAAAAATTCCTCCAAATACTCCGTCAGTATCTTTTTCTGATTTACAACGCTCTCGCTTTCGTCATTACCATCCTCCTTTGAGAGACGGATATAAACGGCAATGTTCCATGTGGCGTTCGCTTTGTTTTCACGAGCATTAAGCTCATTTGTCTGCGTATTTCTAACACGCGCCATTCTACCTCCTTCTCCATAATTACAGGAGTATTATACCACAAGCATCGAAAAACATCAAGATCAATTATTCCTTTTTCGCCAAAGAAATTAAGTAGGACGATAATGCGTTTTCAAGCGTTAATCCGCTCCGTGAAAAGACTACGTTAACCGCAAGTCTGCCGCACCGAAAGACGTAAGGATTTTTGATTTGCTTTATATATTGTTCCGCTCTCTCGACGACGGACAAATCCTTATCAATTTGAATATCATTGATGTCAACTCTATCTTCATTCGCCGTATTCGGTATAGTATTAAATTTTTGTTCCGCATTTTTCAGATTACTCATCCCCTTTTGGTTATCATATATATGTGCTTCGCCTAATTACGGTTACAACCGTAATCTTTATGTATGTTCTTTATGGTTTGTCCCATGAATAATGCCGACTATTTCTTTTTTACCCCCTCTTCCGCATCAGTTTTGTCCGTCCTAATCCCTCCGCACTCAACTCGTCAGCGGCTCGAAACGGTAAACAAAAACACGCCCGTTTAAAGCGTGTTTCGTTCGGCTCAATATTTAACTGTGTGATAGGATGCTATTCGTTATGTCAGCTTTTAATTTCCCAATACCCGGTCTTGTCCGAGCCTTTACGTTCCAACAAATCTTTTTCTCTCAAAGCCTTTATTGCCCGCTTGATTGTTCCGATGTCTTTTCCTAACCTCTCGCACATAATTTCACGCGTTAAGGTATTATCCTCTTTCAACATTTCAAGAATAGCCGTCTGCGTTTTGGATAATTTTACAGGGGCGTTTACAAGGGCGTTTTTCCGGTCGGCGTTCCTTAATGCAAGCACTTCCTTATCCTTGCCGCCCACGAACGCCAATAATTCCCGTTTATTACTCATCTTCTTCCTCCTCTATCCCGCCCGCTTGCAAAAACAATTCTTTCAGTTGAATCAGCAAGCCGATTTCATGGTTGATATCACCGACAAGCTGTAAAACCGACGACGGACTCTTTTTTAAATAAATCTCTACGCACTCCGTCGTAAGATACTCATAGTTAATCGTTGCGGCGGAGATGATGTTGCAAAGCACTTTCGCTATTTTTTCCTCGCGTAGGATTTGTTCCTCTTTTTCCTCAAATTCCCGCATGATGAGCCGTTCGGCCTCCGCGTCGCGCTCCGATTCCGGCACATCCTTTAAGAGAGAATTGAACCTTGCCGCCTTGTCAATCGAAATGGTTT
>BNZQ01000106.1 GCA_026001225.1 Clostridia bacterium | reverse complement strand
CGTGGGGCACGTCGCCGCCCATATCAAAGCGGCAAAACCGATCGAGCCCTATCACGGTTACGGAATCCGCTACGCTACCGAGGTTTGGATACAGAAAGAGGGCAAGACGGCAAGCAAATAAACAATGCTCGCACAATTCGAGGATAGCTATACGGCTGAAAGTTTTTGGGAAAGGTGCGGAAAACACTTCTTAACAAAAAGGGTTTTCCGCAAAGAGCGAATAGGAGAAAGACAATGTTTAACAAAACGGATAAAAACACCGAACGGCAAAAGCGGCACTACCGCCTGCGCCGCACGTTGAAAGGGACGGCCGAGACGCCGCGTATGTGCGTATACAAGAGTCTGTCTAATATCTATGTGCAGATCATCGACGACGGGCGCGGCGTGACGTTGGCGTCGGCTTCCACATTGGAGAAGGCCGTCGCGGCGGAGCTTAAGGGCAAAACAAAGAAACAGACCGCGCGTATCATCGGACAGCGCGCCGCGAAAAAAGCGCTCGAACAGGGCGTCCAAGCGGTCGTATTCGACAGGGGCGGTTATCTTTATACCGGACGAGTGAAGGAATTGGCCGACGGCGCGAGAGAAGCCGGGCTGAATTTTTAGGAGGTATACACTTTATATCATGGCAAGACGTGACGACTTCAAGAGAAACGAGGAAAAGGACGAATTAGAGCGTAAACTCGTCGCCGTAAACCGCGTAACCAAGGTGGTGAAAGGCGGCCGTAATATGAGATTTTCGGCCCTCGTCGTCGTAGGCGACAAAAAGGGCAAAGTGGGCATCGGCACCGGTAAGGCGAACGAGGTTCCGGAGGCTATCGAGAAGGCCGTGTCCAGCGCGAAAAAACATATGGTACAGATCGCGCTTTCGGGGACGACCATTCCCCACGAAACGCACGGCACGTTCGGGAAAGGGCACGTTTTGATGCGTCCGGCTCCCGAGGGAACCGGCGTCATCGCGGGCGGTTCGGTGCGCGCCGTCGTCGAGCTTGCCGGGATTAAGGATATTACCACCAAATCTTTCGGCTCCAGCAATCCCGCCAACTGCGTCAAAGCGGTTATGGAAGGCTTGAAGAGCTTAAAGAGCGCGGAACAGATTGCGGCGTTGCGCGGCAAAACCGTCGAGGAACTTTAACGGGCACATATACTTCGCGATACTTTGTCAAACGTCGAATTTTCTCGGGTCACGTAGGCTTAACTACGCTCCCCTCGAAAATTCTTGTTTTCCTCGTCTCGCTCGCATCTATGCCCGTTAAAGAACCGACCGTATACGGGATAAATAATGATCAAAACAAGAAAGGACTTTAAAATGGCAACGGCAAAAAAAGAAGCGAAAACCGAAAACACGGAAAAGAAAATAGAGGTCACCCTGACCCGCAGCGTCAGCGGCCGTTTAAAGAAACAGGAACGGACGATTCGGGCGTTAGGCCTGCATAAGATCGGCGAGACCAAGGTTTTCCCCGACACGGCGGCCGTGCGCGGCATGATCAACGTGGTCAGTCATATGGTTTCCGTCAAAGAGGTGCAAGAATAATGAAGATACACGATTTAGGCCCCGCGCAGGGCGCGCGGCATTCGAAAAAACGCCTCGGACGCGGCCTCGGTTCGGGTTGGGGCAAAACGAGCGGCAAGGGTCATAAGGGCCAAAATTCGCGCAGCGGCGGCGGTGTGCGCCCCGGCTTCGAGGGCGGACAGATGCCCCTCATGCGTATCTTGCCTAAGTTCGGCTTTACCAACAATTTCCGTAAAGAATATTCGGTCGTCAATTTGGGTGCCCTCGAAGTATTCGAGGCGGGGACGACGGTCAACGCCGCGGCTTTGCTCGAACGGGGTATTTTACGCAAAATCGCCCCTTACGGGTTAAAAGTGCTGGCGGACGGCAATCTGACAAAGGCTTTGACCGTTCAGGCCGCGAAATTTTCCAAGGCCGCGGAAGAGAAATTGGGCCAGCTTGGCGGCAAGGCCGAGACCGTAAGCAATGCGAAAAGCGAGAAATGAAGTTGACGAACCGACGATACCTACATCGGAGGAACGATAAGAAAGAATGTTTACGACCTTAAAAAACGCTTTCAAGACCAAAGACGTGCGCAATAAAATCCTCATCACGTTGGGGGTTCTTTTGCTGTACCGCGTCGGGTGCTGGCTGCCGTTGCCCGGATTGAATCCCACCTATTATCAGGGCGATTTCAGTTTGAACAGCGGCAACTTTTTGTCCCTGATTTCGGCGATTGGCGGCAACGCTTTAAAGAACGGCGCGTTTTTGGCTCTCGGCGTTTCCCCCTATATCAACGCGTCGATTATCATTCAGCTTTTGACGATCGCGCTTCCTCCCTTGGAACGGTTATCCAAACAGGGCGACGACGGGCGCAAGAAAATCGCGCAGATTACACGCTATATTACGTTGATTTTGGGCGCGGCGCAGTGCATCGGCATCATCATCAGCTGGGCCAACGCCGACGCGATTCAACCGGGCTACGCGTTCAGCGCGGGCACGCCGGTTTGGGTCATGGGTCTCGTTATCGGCTTGTTCATGTTAGCGGGCACCACCTTTACCATGTGGCTGGGCGAAAAGATCACTGAAATCGGCGTGGGCAACGGTATTTCCCTGCTGATTTTCGTGGGCATTCTGTCCACGGCGGGTCAATCGCTGTGGAGCGCGTTGCAAAGAGTCGCGGGCTTCGGAGAGGGCGCGGGCTTGGGCGCGACGCAAATGAACAGCGCGCTGTGGGAATTGATCGGCTTCCTGATCATGGTTGTCGTCATCTTTGTATTGATCATCTTTATTGATTTGGCTGAACGGAAAATACCGATACAATACGCGAAACAGGTCAAGGGCCGAAAACAATACGGCGGGCAAAGCACGCATATACCGATTAAGGTCAACGCGACCGGCGTGTTGCCGATTATCTTCGCGACCGCGTTGGTCAGCTTCCCGCAGATGCTGTTCTCGATGTTCATCAACGACAAGACCGATAAAACCAAGGGCTGGTTCAAATTCTACGATTGGTGGACGACCTATATCGGCACGGGCACGTGGGTTTACTCGATCGTCGTCGCACTCTTGATCTTCGGCTTTTCGTACTTTTACGCGCAGATCCAATTCAATCCGGAGGAGGTTTCGCGCAACCTGCAACAGTACGGCGGCTTGATACCGGGCATCCGGCAGGGCAAACCGACCGCGGAATATTTGGGAAAGATCAGCAAACGCCTGACGTTCTTCGGCGCGCTGTTCCTTGCGTTTATCGCTTTGATCCCCACGATCCTCTTTAAGGCGATTTTGGGCAACCAAACGATGAACCTTATCAACGCATTCTCGGCCACCGGCTTGTTGATCGTTGTGTCGGTCGCGCTGGAATTCGATAAACAGCTGGAATCGTTGCTGATGATGAAACACTATAAAGGATTCTTGAAATGAA
>BNZQ01000105.1 GCA_026001225.1 Clostridia bacterium | reverse complement strand
GTATAGCGCAGGACGGTTCCTTTTGTCATATGATAATTGGAGAGTGCGGACACGAGAGGGCGCCGAGGGGATTTTAGAACGTGGATAAAGAAACCGCCGAACCGCAAAACGTCATTCTGACGTATTCCCCCGCCGAAATCGTCGCGCTGGCCAACGCGGTCGCTTTCGCGCTGGCCGAGGGGCAAAACGCCGCGGCGGTCAATTCGTGGGGGAATTTACTGACGGCGGCGGGTGCGATTTTGACGGCGATCGCGGGACAGATGAGCGCGGGACAAAATTGAGGTTTTGCGGCGGGCCGACGCACGCTGCCCTGACCCTACGGCATCCCTCTGAATGACACGTCAAACGTGTTGCTTTCCCTCTTATAACGCCTTCTCACTTTCAAAAAATTATGCCGGCGCCCTGATCGCCGGCGAAAAGAATTGACAACAAAGCGCGGTTTGTGGCATAATAAATATATGATGAATCAAGGTTTGCCGTTTTTATTGTTGTCGGACGCTCAATATGAAACGTTGCATCCGGCGTTGCAGCCCGCAAAGGGCACGCCGGACGCGATCGCCCGCGGCCTGTTGGCCGATAAGATGACCGGATATTCGCCCTATTGGCTGGGCTCGCCCTCCGGCGTCAAGCCCGATTTGGTCAAAATCGTTTCCGGCAACGGCTTTCAGGACACCTCCCAATCCCCCTCGTGGACGGGGTGCGGGGCGCGCGTCCTGCTGCCCGTCACGAGGGCGGTTTGCAGTCAGATCGAGCTTCCCGCCCAAACCGGCAAGGGTTACGGGGAAACGCGGTACGCCGATTGGGCGACCGTCGATTTGCCGTTTATGGAATACCAAAAGCCGGTTTTGCGGCCGTGCCTTTTGGCAAAGGTCATTTTCGAGCCGCACCGCTTCGATTACGGGCGCGGGCTGAAGGGCAAGCCCCTGTTCGAGGGCAGCGAGATACAGGCCCGTATTCAAAGCCCCGAATTTGCCGCCGAATACGTGGACCGCTCGCTGTACGTTATTTTGACGCGCTCGGCGGCCCCCCGTGCCGCGAAAACGCCGCCCGCCGCGCCCCGCTTTGTCAAAAAGCCCGTTCCCGCCGCGAAGGCCGCCGATCCCGTTCCCGTCGTCCCGACGATAGACCCCGGCGACGAAATCGACGTGTCCGTCGTTTGGCGCGCCAACAACGGGAACTTCGAGATGACGCGACTCGCGCTCAATCAAATTTTAGCGCAACGCTTGCGCGACGCCGCCCGCGACCCCAAAGCGCAGTCCGAAATCGTCGCCCTGTCGGCGCGGCTCAACGAGGAATTGGACGGCTTTAAGCGTTAAAGACGTCCGTTACCTTCGATATCGTTATCTTTATCCGCTCCGCCCCTCACGGCGACGGCATAACCTTTGGAAAAGCGCGCTCAAGGCAGTCATCGGTTGGGATTCCACGGCGGGCCGACGCACGCTGCCCTGACCCTACGGCGCGCCTCCGAATGACTTTAAACGCGTTCGCGCCTCTGAATGACTTCATTGCGCATATTTCGCTTCTCTTCCTTGTTCGTGTCCGCAAAAAAGCAAATGTCGTCGCCCGCTCCGCCACGTTCAGGAGCGGACACTCCGGCCACGTTCAAAAGTTTGCCATACGCCGGAAAATAGCGTATAATATTACCCATGAAAAAACCGAAGTATTACGTGCTGGAAATGTTTTCCTATCCGTCATCGTCCAAGCTGCACATGGGGCATTGGTACAACTACGGATTGTCGGATTCCTTCGCGCGCTTTAAAAAGATGAAGGGCTTGGCCGTGTTTCAGCCGATGGGCTTTGACGCGTTCGGGCTGCCCGCCGAAAATTACGCGATCAAGACGGGGATACACCCCGCCGACTCAACGCGGACGAATATCGAAACCATGGAAGTCCAACTGAAAGCCATGAACGCGATGTTCGATTGGGACGCCGAGATCAAGACCTGCGACCCGGACTATTACAAATGGACGCAGTGGCTGTTTTTGAAATTGTATGAGCGCGGCCTCGCGTATCAAAAGGAAGCGCCCGTCAATTGGTGCCCGGGCTGTAAAACCGTCATCGCCAACGAGCAGGTCACGGACGGCGGATGCGAGCGGTGCGGCGCGCCGGTCGTCAAGAAATTCATGAAGCAATGGTTTTTCCGGATCACCGATTACGCGGAGGAACTGCTCCGGGATTTGGATAAGCTCGACTGGCCCGAAAAGACCAAAGCCATGCAGCGGAATTGGATCGGCAGATCCGAGGGCGCGGAGATCGTTTTCGCCTCGCCCGCGGGCGATTTCAAGGTGTTTACCACCCGCGCCGATACGTTGGCGGGCGTGACCTACGTCGTCCTCGCGCCCGAGCACCCGTTCGTGCCCGCGCTGACCGATAAGGCGCGCAAAAAAGAGGTCGAGGCGTATATCGAGCAAACCGCGCGGCAGGACGACGTGGAGCGGCTGTCCTCCGCGAAAGAAAAAACCGGCGTGTTTACGGGCGCGTACGCGGTCAACCCCCTGAATAACGAAAGCGTACCGATCTATATCGCCGACTATGTGCTGGCAACCTACGGCACGGGCGCGGTCATGGCGGTGCCCGCGCACGACGGGCGCGACTTCGAGTTCGCTAAAAAATACAATTTGCCGGTCAAGCAAGTAATTTTGTCCATGGAGAAAGGGCCGGATACCCCCGAGCTGTACGAGGAGGACGGGGTAACGGCGAACAGCGGGCCATTTTCGGGCTTGTGCAGCGCGGAAGCCCGGAGCAGGATTACGGCGCATTTGGCCGCCGGGGGACGGGGCGAACGCAAGATCAATTACCGCCTGCGCGACTGGTCGGTTTCGCGGCAACGGTATTGGGGCTGTCCTATTCCAATCGTCTACTGCCCCGAACACGGCGCGGTGCCCGTGCCCGAAAAGGACTTGCCCGTTTTACTTCCCTACGACGTCAATTTCACGCCCGACGGCCGTTCGCCCCTCGCGCAAAACGAAGCCTATATGAACGCCGTCTGCCCGATCTGCGGCCAGCCCGCCCGGCGCGACCCCGACACGCTGGACACGTTCGTGTGCAGCTCGTGGTATTATCTGCGGTATCCGTTCAGCAAACTGACGGACAAGCCGTGGGACAAGAAAAAGGTCAATCAAATTTTGCCCGTCGATAAATACGTCGGCGGCGCGGAACACGCCTGTATGCACCTGCTGTACGCCCGCTTTATCACCAAGGCGCTGCGCGACGCGGGCTGGCTGAAATTCGACGAGCCGTTTGCTTCTCTCGTTCATCAGGGCATTCTTTTGGGGCCGGACGGCAACCGCATGAGCAAGAGCAAGGGCAACACGGTCAGTCCCGACGATTACATTTCGGCCTACAGCGCGGACGTGCTGCGGCTGTATTTGGCATTCGGCTTTTCCTATATCGAGGGCGGGCCGTGGAACGACGACGGCATTAAGGCGGTCGCGAAGTTCACGGAGAGAGTGGAAAGGCTGATCAATGCACAATTAAAGGG
>BNZQ01000104.1 GCA_026001225.1 Clostridia bacterium | reverse complement strand
GTCTATACGTCTATACGTATAGACGCTTGCCGTCTCACAAAGCGTGTCCGAAGGTCACATCGTAAACGCTGTAAACGATATTTTCGCGCGTGAGCTTCGATTTGCTCCGCTCGATCGTTTGTGCGACATATGCTCTGTTCATTTCGATCAGCCGCCGCTTGGCCGCGCCGATCCGCTCGCTTGCAGCCACGAATTCCGTGTCCTCGATTGCCTCGTCGTTGTGCAGCCGTTGCAACAGCTCGCGGGCGACGATACAACTCTCGTAGGTGTACGGAAAAGCGGCATAGCAGTTTTTCTCGTCCTCAATGTCGGCCAATAGCTTGCCTAACCGTTCTTTATCGTCCATCCGTTTGCCATTACGCTCCTTTCATTATTAAGGTTTTCGTTCCATGCCTCGACGCCGGCCGTTGTTTCGCACATTGCCGAAGCAAGGCAGAACGCGCAAAGAACCTCGTCTTTGTATGTCCATTGGGTTCTTCCGCGCTTCGCTCATTGTGGCACCGTTCGCATAATTTCATATTTTTCCGTAAACATAAGTATTTTTGTGGTTTTGTATAGCCGTATAGACATCTATACGTATAGACGTCTATACGGCGGCTATGGTATGCGGGCTCGGTCGTCGCGTTTGCTCAATGACAAGTAGTGAAGTACTTTTTTTCGCATTAAGACGCCCGCTCGCTCACCCGCAATGGTATATGCAGCGCCTCATCGGCGCGGAATATCGTTGTTCAGGGTAATAAAAAAACTGCACTACCCTGTAATACAGTAGTGCAGTTTAATCCGAATAAGGGAAATTTAAAAGATTTTGGTGCGAGAGACGGGACTTGAACCCGTACGGATTACTCCACATGCCCCTCAAACATGCGCGTATGCCAATTCCGCCACTCCCGCATTTTGGGATTCGATTCCGTACCGAGAGGGATTTGCCGCGCGACGATAACCACGATACGAACCGAAAGCCTTAATAGTATATACGATTGTCGAAAAATTGTAAAGCGTTTTTTTTTCCATACCGTCGATGAAAGGTTGACAAACTCCGCAAAAAGGCGTACAATAACACCGTGGTTGAAAAGTCAGGCAAGGACGCCGATAAGAATATATTGCCGCGCAGCGCGATCAAGGATGACGACGATGTGCCTTTTGCCTGGCGGCATATTGTATTGGTCGATCGGCATAGCCACGCGGGGCGCGTTTTGGCCAAGATTAAACGCGGAACCGAGGTCAAGAGCGGCCCTCTCGAACGTACGTAGGCAAAATTTGTGAAATATACGGAAAGAATAACCGTGACGGGGAAAGGGTAGAAAGTAAAGAAATAGAGGAAGTTTCGGGAAGCTATGGAAATCATCAAAGTCCGGCAAGAGGAAAGCGGAACGCTTAAAAAACAATTAAAGGCGGAGAAGCGCGAAAAGAAACAGGTCAAGGACGTGCGCCCAAATCCGCAATCCGTGCCGCGTTCGGGCGAACCCGGCATTTTGGAATTCCACAACCTCACGTTTATCCGCAGCGGCAGGGACGGCGAGAGAATTCTCGATAAGGTGACGTTGGTCATGCGCCCCGGCACGGTTTGCTCGTTCATTTCTTTGAGCGCGGCTAATTTTGAACCTGTCACCGATATGCTTCTTCGCCGCTATAACTATCCCGAATACGTGATCGTGGGCGGGGAAATTTGGCTGAACGACATCAATATAACCGCGCAGCCCCGCGACGCAGTTTCCCGGACGCTGAAGAATACGTTCGCCGTCACGGAGTGCGCCGCCCGTTCTCCGATTTCGCGCGGCAGACCCAGAACGGGCGAGACCCTGTTGGAATATCTCACGCGGGAGAGACCGCGCTACAATCCCAAAATCTTCAATGAAAACCTGTCCGCGCTCAATTTCCGCGACGTTCGGCGGTTGTTGAACCTGCCCGTTCCCGCCTTGTCCTACGACGATCTGCAACGGATCAAGCTGGCGCAGGGGTTGGCCAAAACGGGCGATATTTTGGTATTCGTCGAGCCGACGATGAATTTGGGCCGCGAATCCAAATATTATCTGCAAACGTTGGTGCGCGCGCGCTTGCGGGACAAAAGCTATAAGCTGGCATTGATGCTGACCGAGGACGCCGAATTCGCGGGCGAATTTTCCGACCAACTGTGCGTTTTGGAAAAGGGCCGCGCGTTGGAATGCGGTTCCCGCGACGCGGTGATCGCGTCGAGCAAGAATAAATTTTTACAAAACATGCTGCAATACAGCTGAAAGGCAATAGGTATTCTTCTGAAACAAGAGAGGTATTCGCGGGAATAACAAGAAAAATTTTTTGGAAAGGCGCGGAAAACCTTTTTGCTAAAAAAGGTTTTCCGCAAAATACCGAATCAATATTAAAATACAAACAATATGAAACAACGGCGCGCAAGTAAATTTATGACCGAGCTGGTAAGGGTCATTTACGGCCCGATTGTGCGCCGCAAATATCGGTTCGAATTTGACGCTTCCGTTACAAAAACAGTAAAATCCCCCTGCTTGATTATAGCCAACCACTCCACGCCGCTCGATCCGTTCTGCATGGGGCTGGGCTTTAAATTTCCGATCAACTATGTCGCGACGGACGCGCTCAAACGATTGAAGTTCGTCGGAAAATTGATCGACTTTTTGATCGCGCCGATCCCCAAGGTCAAGGGCGCGGCCGATCCGTCCGCGGTCATGAAAATTTTATCCGTCTTAAAACGCGGCGGCAGCGTGGGAATCTTTCCCGAGGGCAACCGCACCTACAACGGCGAAAGCGTGACCGTTCCGCCGGGTCTCGGGAAATTGTGCAAACGGCTGACCTGTCCCGTGGCGGTCGTCCGGTTCGAGGGCGGCTATTTCACCGCCCCGCGCTGGGGGCGGCGCGTCCGCAAAGGAAGAATGCGGGGGAGGCTCGAACGGATTTTGACGCCCGAGGATATGAAACCTCTGACCGCCGAACAACTGGACGACGTTTTGCGCGAAGCCCTTTACTACAACGCCTACGAGCGGCAACAAACCGAACGCGTTTTGTTCAAGGACAAGAAACGCGCCGAATATATTCAGCGCGCGCTGTTCGTGTGCCCGGACTGTCGCGGCGTCGGGACGATCAAGTCCCAAAACGCACGCTTTCGCTGTACAAGGTGCGGTATGGAAGCGGAATACGGCGAGGACGGCTTTTTGATTCCGATTCAAGCCAAACACAGCTTTACGACGATTTTGGACTGGGACAAATGGCAGATCGGCTTTGTGAAACAAACGGACTTCTCTCCGTTCAAAACCGGCGAGCCGATTCTTTCGGATCGGGGCATGATCCTGTACGACAACTCGCAGGAGGGCAAGCGCGTCAGGATCATGAAAAACGGAAAGGTTTTTCTGTACAAGGACAGGCTGGCGTTGGAGGGTTTTAAACGCCGCAAGCCTGTCCGCGCCGAGTTCCCGCTGGCCGATATAACCGGAACGTTGGTGCAAGGCGCGTCCAAGGTGCAATTTTACTTGCGCGACGGGCGCGCGTTCATGTTTAAAATGCCGCCCGATATTTCCCCCTATAAATAC
>BNZQ01000103.1 GCA_026001225.1 Clostridia bacterium | reverse complement strand
GCATAAAAATTCATTGCGGCGAGGGGTGAAATTTTGATATGATAAGGAGGGAACTTTAATACAAAATTATCTCTTCAAAGGAGGCGATACAAATGAGAGGCAAAGGTTACGGTTGGGTAGACTTTGACGATAAACTCCTTTTGCATTGAGAGCCGAAAGTTGTCGGTTAGACAGCGCGGGGAGGTTTTGGCAAGTTATATCCGCCGCAGGAGCGGACGCCGGTTTACCGTTCCGGCCATGGCGAAACTGTTGGGCGTGAGCGACAGAACGATTCAAAAGCATTTGGCCGATTTGGAAACCAAAGGTTGGATAAAGCGCGTCCCTTGTTTTAACGGAGCCGGGCGGCAGAACGGCAACATGATTGTTTACACCGGCCCCAAAAACCGTCTGACGGGCAAGGAACTGACGATAGAAAAGGTTTATGATCCCGACAACAAAGCCGGACTAAAAGACGAAACGGATTATTACGGCAGTTAATCCGAAAGAAAATTCCATACTCATGGGTGAAGTATTAGGCGTCGGTTTAATACTTTTTTTCTACCCTTCGGGGTGAATTGTGAGCGAGGAAACGCCGCCCGCCGGGACGGCCAACGCCGGAGCCGGCCCGTCCGAACGCCGCCAAGACGCTTTGCGTCGCGGCGTCGGACGGGCGGCCGCTCGGGGCATCGCTCGGCGGGCGCGACAGTGCGATAGTATTACCGCACACCCCGTAACATTGTAACACATGGAAAATAGGAGGTTCACAACACAAAATGGCAAATCAATTCAGAAATTACATACTGACGGTGAATAATCCCGTCCAAACGGATACCGACTTTTACGAATATCTCAAAACGCTGCCCAACGTTAAATACTTCGCATTTCAAAGGGAAGCAGGCGACAACACCGGCACGGAGCATTTCCAAGTCTATATCGAGTTCGATTTAGGGAAACGGTTCGCGACGATGAAAGAATATTTCCCCACGGCGCATATCGAAAGCAGAAAGGGCAGCAAACGGCAAGCCCGCGATTACTGTCAAAAGGACGACACCCGCGTGACCGGTCACGATAAATACGAGTACGGGGATTTCGTGGAAAGCGGCGAACGCTCCGATCTGAACGACATTACGCAAATGATAGAGAACGGCGCAAGCGACGGAGAGATTCGGTCGGCCTATCCGAGTCAATTCTTTCGGTACTACAAGAACATATCGCAAATACGGCAGGTCTGTTTGGAAGCGAAATTCGACGACGTGTTCAGGCATTTGGAAATCACCTATATATACGGCTCGACGGAAACGGGCAAAACGCGGTACGTGCTTGAAAAATACGGATACAGAAACGTATACCGCGTAACGAGTTACGACCATAGCGCATTCGATAACTACAAGGGGCAGGATATTATCATCTTTGAGGAATTCAGAAGTTCTTTTAAAATCGAGGATATGCTGAAATATTTAGAGGGCTACCCGCTTATGCTGCCGAGCCGGTACGAGAACAAGGCGGCTTGCTATACAAAGGTATATATCCTAACGAATTGGGCGTTATGCGAGCAATACAAAAACATACAGCAGGAACACCCGACGACATGGGAGGCGTTTTTAAGAAGAATACGGAGGGTATACAACTTCGACGTATCGAAGGACACGCCGATTAACAAGGCGACCGGAAAGCCGTATCAGACGACGGCCGATTTGATACCGCTATCGGAGGAAGAACAAGGAAAATTAGGATTTTAACGGGGAGCAAAAAAGAATGGAAACACTCAAAAACAAATCCCCCGACTTCAGCCGGGGGATTTTGATTTGTCGGTTTATGCGATATATATCCGCTATTACGCCGCTTTCATATTTGTACAATCCGCGCCTTTGTCCATATACGCCTGCGCTTTCATCTTTGCGCGTTTCAATATCCTGTCAATCGTGCGTTTTGTAACGGACAACATAGCGGCGATTTCTTTAATCTTCATTCCGCGCTTGCGGTATCCCACAATCTCAATCTGCCGTGCCGTAAGGTTCAAGGCTTCGAGGTTCTCGATATTACGTACGTCGCTAAAAGATTTAAAATACTTCTTCCGTATGTAATAGAAATGCTTTTCGATTGTACGCGGCCACACCGAGAATGCCCGCGCTATTCCCGCTATGCTGCTGCCCGACATTCTGTATGCCAAAATCTCGCTTTGCCGCTCCGTCAATCTCATCGCCTTGATTCTCTCGTTCACGCCCGCGTAGTCCTCGTCGGTTTCAAACCCGCGCTCGAAAGATACCGAAGTTTCGATCTCCGGCACGTTGTCCATATACGTCGCCTTATACGACTGTCTCATGCTGCGGCTTACGTAACAATTAACATAACGGAAGCACGCCCACAAAATCGTTATCGGTTCGCCTTTCCTGTCAAGCACGGTATCGGTCAATTTCTTTCCCATATGCCCGCATAAGAACAGTACTGCCTCTTGCACAATGTCGTAACTGTCGGTTAGGGTGTAGCCCTCGACATTGAAGTTATCAATGTCGTCAAGCAGGTTATAATACGTTTTCAGAAGAAACGGGTCGCCCGTTAGGCCAAGCTTAGCTTGAACCACTCTGATTGCCGTTCTCTCACCTCTGAATCTGACGTTATCCTCCGCGATAGGTACGTCTTTACTCAGTTTTTCCGCCTTGACCTGATTGTTCCTTTGATTTGCTTTCATGTTCGTGAACTCCTTTTTTTCAGCCGTTTCCCGGCTGTTCGCAAACGGAGCGACAACGCGGCGCAAAGCCGTCCGCAAAGCGGCCCGCAGGGAGTTTTTCGGAGTTTGCAGTAACATGGGGTATATGTCCAAATTGAGAAAAATTTTCGCCAACGGCGAAAAGGGGCGCGAGGTTTAACCGAAAGAGGAAAAAGGGGAAAGGGAAAATTAGTCGAACGCACGAATGAATACGCAACGTGCCCCCGTCCGCTTTGCGGCGGCCAGCCGCGTTGTACCCTATCCCAACAGCCGGAAACGGCTGAAAAGGATAATGAAATTTGTTTTGCAATAAAGCATTGGACAAAAATACTAAACCACGATTTAAACCTATAAAAATCATAAACGGCAAATCGGCCGTTCAAAAAAGGAGACCTCACCATGAAAAATACGATGACTTTACCGTTCGGAATAACGGTCATTTATTTTAACGATCCGCACAAAAACATTTACGCCCAACTGCCGCCGGATAGGGAGCGGGCAAAAGGACTGTCAAAGCGTATCTTTAAAGACGCGATGACAGCCCTTTCGGCAGGACAGATAGGAAATGAACCGCAAGCCCTGTCTTGCGGCTAAACCCGGCTCTTTCCGTACAGCGGATATTCCGATAACGGCAATTCTACTTGACAGAAATAATCAATTCTGTTAATTTTGTATATGCAAGTGTGCGTATTTATCGACTTCCGCTCCACCAGTCCCGACAGAGTTCGAACCCACGTTACATTTTTGTAAACGGGGTCGCGGGCTTTGTCGCAAAGAGGTAAGAAAAAAGGCTGTTTCAGAAATGAAGCGGCCTTTTTTCATGTGTGCGTATAGCAAGGTTTAGTGAGCGAGTAAAGTCGCTTTTTTGTAAGTTTCGCCAAACACGGGATATGTTTTCGATTGCTTCCTCATAAATGATTCATATAATCCAGCCCATTTTTAAGTTTTCCTAAAAAGATAATCTCATTCTATCCATTTCAGCCGTTTCCGGCTGTTGAGAGAGGGTACGACACGGCTTGCCGCCGCAAAGCGGACGGGGGCG
>BNZQ01000102.1 GCA_026001225.1 Clostridia bacterium | reverse complement strand
GTCGTGGGTCGATGCTACGATGACTTCGGGCAATTGGAGCCATATGCTTCCCGACAGCGGCGGTTGGGTCCATAAATCGGACGCGGCTACCATAGAGGACAGCGATACATTCGGAGACTGTGTCTATACCTATCCGATGTTGAAAGGCGTCACAATAAACGGAGTGCGCTACGAATCCGGCGACACGGTCAATTTGACCGGTAGCGTCATGATGACTTGCGAATGGGACACGAGCGACGTTCAGTACGGCCGCGGCAGCTTCTGGGGCAGTACGCCGGATCACAAAGTCGTCAGTATCAAAAAAGCGTGGTCGCCGGAAAATATGCCTTTTGGGCAAGAAGAAACCGGCCCCGCGGCTTTCACCGCGCGGGGGTTGCAGTTGTTCTATCACAAGGTGACCGTTGTGGGCAGAATGGCTTTTAACAATGACGCGGATAACGCGAAAGCGGTCAAGAGCGTGGAATTGCCCGAAACCGTCACGGAAATTATGGAGCAAGCGTTCAAAGGTTGCGAGGGTATGACCGAGTTCAGCGGGCGCGGCGTGGAGAAACTTGCTTCAAGAGTTTTTTATAGGGTGAATGTCGCCGATTTCTATTTTGGCGATTTGGCAACAATATCGGGTAGCAGTGCGCTTATTAAAACATGGGTGAATAATGTGCGCATATTCGTGGGCCCGAACACCAGCCTCAGCGTTAAAAGCACCCTTAGTAGTGATATGGATTCTCAGTGGTTGAATGGAAATTTTGCAAGTGCGGCCAATCAAGCTACGTTCTATGTGGAGAAAGGAAAGACCGCCGGTATTTATGACGGTTGGGAAACAAATTTAGACAATTATGTTTATTGGGATTCCAGCAACACGCATCTGATCCGTACGCGCGAGTTTTTCGCCGCAGACTTTGATTTGAACGGCGGTACGGCTCCCTCGGGCTTTGTCGCCCGTCAATACCAAGACGCGGGCGCGGCGGCATATGCGATCAATGCGACCGTTCCTTATGAAAACGTACGTGAAACCGGCCCCGATCTCAATCCGGCGGCGATCACGTTGAGCTCTCTGGCCCTTGCATATCCGGGTGCGCCGGCCGCCCCGAACGGCAAAACGTTTGCCGGTTGGAAGATCGCGGGAACCGACGATATTTGGACCGCGGATGATTTCGGGACGTCGCCGCTGTGCAAAAAGGTGACGGCCGCCGAAGCGGATTCGGACGGACATGTGACGTTTGAGGCGGTTTACTTGAATGCGTATACGGTATCGTTCGACAAGCAGGGCGGTACGGGTACGGCCGCCGATATACAAGTGTTCGCCGGTTCGGCTTATGGCGCGTTGCCGGCGGTGACCCGTACTGGTTATACGCTGGGCGGCTGGTATACGCAAGCCAACGGCGGCGGCAGTAAGATCGAGAGCACGACGACGGTCGAGATCACGGCTAACCAAACGCTGTTCGCCAAGTGGACGGCCGATACGTATACGGTAACGTTCGATAAGCAAAGCGGCACGGGCACGGCCGACGCGAAACAAGTAACCTATGACGCAACCTACGGCGCGTTGCCGACGCCGACGCGGGACGGCTTTACGTTCGGCGGCTGGTATACGCAGGCCAACGGCGGCGGCGTTAAGGTCGAGAGCACGACGGCGGTCGCGATTACGGCCAATCAGACGCTGTTTGCCAAGTGGGACGCCGTGGCTCCCGTCACCAAGGAAGTGACCTTTAACGCAAACGGCGGCAGCGCGGTCGCGGGCAAGAGCGCGACGGCCGGCGGTAAAATCACCGCGCCCGAAGCGCCGACAAGGAGCGGCTATACGTTTGCCGGCTGGTACAAAGAGGATGCTTGCACGAACGCGTGGGACTTTGATACCGACACTGTGACCGAGGACATTACGTTGTACGCGAAGTGGGAAAAAGAGAGCGGCTGCAAGTCGGGCGCCTCCGCGCTTGTCGCGCTGATCGGCGTTTTGGGCATCGCGTTTCTGTTCAAGAAACGCGGATAACGGACGGCGGTATTCCGAACAACGGGGGCGGGCTTCCCGGGCCCGCCCCGGACCCGAGGCGATAAAGGCGCGCGGCTTTTGCCGCCCCGGGTTTCCTTTGACGGGCCAAAGCGGCTCTGCAAATCGTATGCGGAGCGCGTAAACAAAAACAGGAGGACTGTATGATGTCAATTGCGAAAAAGAGGGCTTTCAAACGGTACGCGGCGGCGTTTCTCGTCGCCGTGCTGGTTGCGGCGCAAGTGTTTTCTACGCCGTTCGGTTTCCCGAATAAGGCGTCCGCCGAGGGCGGCGACGGGCCCAAAGCCTATTATTTGGGCGAGGATCGAACCACGCGCGGCGCGTGGTACGTCCGGAAAACGGGGACGGCGGAAGCCGCCGTGACGGATCCGGAGATCCACCGGATTTACGGCAAGGAGGGCATGATGCTGCCTTACCATAAAGCGCCGGACGCCGACGGGCAGTATTTTAAAGACTTGGAGCAAATCAGCAATTTTACGCCCGACAGCCCGGTCAATTACGTCGAATATCCCGAATGGGTCGATAAGATCGAGGGCAAAATCCTGTCCTTGGATTCTACGCCCCACGGCTATTGGTTTTACGGCGCGGAGGTGCCGGCGGGTGTGTGGGACGGATGGGACGACGCCAACAGCGGAAAAAAGGATTGCGCGTTGTATTCGGCGGACACCTCGAAATGGCCCCGTAAGAGTATCCAACAAGATACGAATGACGAAATCAGCTATAAGGTGACCGTCAAGGACGATAATTGGCATCGCGTTTCCGTCTATATGGAGCATTACAACAAGCCCGAAATGCATAAGCAGTACGTCCGCATTCTCGACCACGACGGCAACGTTTTGGCATCCGTGCTGTCGGTCGACAATACGAGAGGCGTCTATCAGACCTTTACGTTTAAGGGCAGTATCACCGTCAACGCGAGATTTCTCGCGGGCGGCGCGTTCACCCAAATCGCGGGCGTTTTCTTCGATCCGATGGTGACGGACGAGGGCTATGAAAAGACCGTAACGGGCATTCAGCTGAACGGCGCGAAAACGCTGCGTTTGCTGTGGACGAACGGAACGAAAACCGCCGATGCCGTCGTTCTCCGCAAGATCAAAAACAAGCCGGACTCCGCCTATGAGGCGCTGATGGAATCGGACAAGGTCATATACGCCCCGACCAACCTCACGGATATGAGCGCGGCGGTCGCGAAAACCTATACCTATTTAATTTGCAGCCGCATTACGGGCAGTGCCGCGAACGAGAAGCTGTACACCGTGCCGAAGGCGGCCGGCGAGCAATCGACCGCGCCGTACTGGCTGACGGGCATAGAATTCGAGCATGATTTTTATTCGCTGGACAACGTGAATCAAACGGCGGATATCAAGGTTCAGCTGCGTAAGGACGTCGTATACGACGACGACGGCAACCTCAAGGAGCGCGGAACGCCGTTTGCCGGAGAGGAAGTGACTTTCTCCTTGGACGGCGATTGGGTCTACGATAAAACGCGGGGCGAGGCTGCGCCCAATATGTCGGTGGAATGCGGTCAAGATACGACCGACGCAAACGGTTGGGCGAGCCTGTCGTTTAACCCGCAGTACGGCGGCGTGTTCCAAATTGTCGCGCGCTTTGCCATAAAGCCTACCAAGCCCGACGAGACGGAGGGCTATGACGAGTGCGAGGCGTCCGTTACCATCGATATCGGTATAACCGCGTGGGCGGACAGACCCTATTTGATCAGCGTCACCGACGCGGTATCGCCCGGCGAGAGCTTGATCGTTTACGGT
>BNZQ01000101.1 GCA_026001225.1 Clostridia bacterium | reverse complement strand
GTATAGGTCACGCCGAACGGATGAACGGTAAACCGCCCCGTATGCGTGTTCTTCCCCGCCGTCAAGGCATATTCATAAACGCGCCCCTCGGCGGGCAGTTCGGCGGGCTTGATCGAAATCGCGGTATAATCGGATTTGGCTTCGGATTTGCCGTCCACCTTGTACGGGCGCTCACGCTTGCCGGTGATGATCACGATCTCCATGCTGTCCGATTCGGCGGTATAGATATTCGTCCGCAAGTCGGAAATGCTGTCGAGTATTTCCTGATCCGTGCCCTTGGGCGCGCAAGCCCACAACGCGGCCGCCGCACAAACGGCTATGAGAATGCCGATGATTTTTTTGAGTTTCATTTTCTTGTCCCCCTTGCCTTTCTTAAAATCCTTCCGTATATTCTATTATACGACAAAATGAGATATGCCGAAAAAATGAAGAAGAAGGGGTCACTTTTAACTTTTCCTCCGAATACTATGGTATAAAAACTGTTAACGGAGGATTCTTTCCCAAATGAAAAAAACAATCGGCCTGATCCTGGCGGCAATCGCCGCATTCGCTTGCCTTACCTTTACGGCTTGCGGCAAAAAAGCGGAGGGCGTGATCCGTGTGAACGAGGTCACCCACAGCATTTTCTACGCGCCCTTTTACATAGCCGACAATCTGGGCTATTTCAAGGACGAGGGAATCACGATCGAGCTGACCAACGGCGGCGGCTCCGACGTGACCATGGCCGCGCTGACCAGCAACAGCGCGGATATCGGCCTTTTAGGGCCCGAAACGGTCGTCAACGTCATCTCTAACGGAAAAGCCGACTATCCCGTCATCTTCGGCCAACTGACCAAACGCGACGGCAGTTTCTTGGTCGGCAAGACCGAGCAGCCCGATTTCAAATGGTCGGATTTAACGGGCAAGCATATCCTCGCGGGGCGTAAAGGCGGCTCGCCGGCGATGAATTTGCAATATGCGATAGAAAAGAACGGCCTGAATATCGCCGACGATTTGAATTTCGATATGGGCGTCGCGTTCAATTTGGTCGCGCCCACCTTTATGAACGACGCGAATAACGTCTACGATTATTGCACCATGTTCGAGCCTACGGCGACGGACTGCGTGAAACAAGGCAAAGGCTTTATCGTCGCCGCCGTCGGCGACGAAGCCGGCGAGTGCCCGTTCACCTGCTTTGCGGCCAACAAGAGTTATCTCGATAAAAATTCCGCACTCGTGGAAAAGTTTTTGAAAGCGGTCGTCAAGGCCTACGATTATATCGTGAGCAATCCCGCCGACAAGGTTGCCGAAGCCCTGCTGCCCTCGTTCGACAGCGTGACAAAGCTGCAATGCGTGGACGTGATCGACAGCTATATCCGCATCGACGCGTGGATGTCCACGCCCGTCATGAAAGAGGCAGCCTTTAACCGCTTGCAGGATATCATGATCAACGCCGGCGAATTGGCGGCGGATAAAAAGGTCGCGTTCGGCAAAGCGGTGGACAACAGTTGGGCCGAGAAAGTGACGAAATAAATGGAATATGGGCGATGGAAGACGGGAGAAAGAAACATGGAAATATTACGCCTCGAAAACATCTCCCTCACCTACCACACGCCGGGCGGCGAAACGCCCGCGATCAAGGACTTGTCCTTTTATTTGGAAGAGGGCGAATTCCTGTCGGTCGTGGGGCCGTCGGGCTGCGGCAAAACGTCGATTCTGTCGCTGATTTCGGGCCTCATGCCCCCGTCGGGCGGCTCGATCGCCGTCTGCGGCAAGCGCGTGACCGGGCCCGGCGCGGATATCGCCTATATGTTGCAGCGCGATCAGCTTTTCGAATGGCGCAACGTTCGCGGCAACGTCCTGTTAGGGCTTGAAATTCAACGCAAAAGGACGCCGGAAACCGTCGATTACGCGGAAAGCCTGCTCTGTAAATACGGCCTGAAGGATTTCATGAGGCATCACCCGCGCCAATTGTCGGGCGGTATGCGCCAGCGCGTCGCGCTGATCCGCACCTTGGCGACCTCGCCGAAACTCCTGCTGCTCGACGAGCCGTTTTCGGCGCTCGATTTTCAAACGCGCCTTTCGGTCTGCGACGACGTACACGCGATCATCAAGGGCGAAGGCAAAACCGCCGTCCTTGTGACGCACGACATAAGCGAGGCCGTTTCGATGAGCGACAAGATCGCTCTGCTTTCGGCGCGCCCGGCGACGCTGAAAGAAATGTACCGCCTGAAATTCGCGGCCAAAACGCCGCTCGAACGCCGCGAATGCGCGGAGTTTCGGAAGTGGTTTGAACGCGTGCTGAAAGGGCTTGCTTAAAGGCTCGGCGGCTCGCCGATTGCGGCCCGGCCGCGGCGCGTCTATGCCTTTCAGCCGACACGCAAGCGACACTCGAGAAATAGGAGAACAAAAGGCAACAAATGAAAAAACGAAACCGAAATCAAACCACGATCAGCGTCCCTCACTCGCTTTACTTAAAGCGCGAAAAACGCCGCAAGGCCGCCGTTCGCGCCTGTCAATTCGGCCTGCTGTTCCTCGCGCTCGGCCTGTGGGAAGCCGCCGCGCAACTGAAAATTATCGATTCGTTTATGTTCAGTTCCCCCTCTCGGATCGCCGCCGAGATCGCCGGCCTCGCGAAACGGGGCACGCTCTTTACACACATTTTCACCACACTGTACGAATGCGCGATCGGTTTTGCGGCGGCCACGGCGGCGGGCGTGCTGATCGCCGTCCTGTTGTGGTGGTCGGAAAACGTCCGGCGCGTGCTCGACCCCTATATCGTCGTGTTGAACAGCCTGCCCAAGATCGCGCTCGGGCCGATGATCATCATTTGGTTCGGCGCGGGCGTCAAAGCGATCATCTTTATGGCGGTTTTGATCAGCGTCATCGTCGCGGTACTGTCTATTTTAAACGGTTTCTTATCCTGCGACCCCGATAAAATTTTGCTGCTGCGCTCGATGGGCGGCAACAAATTTCAAATCCTGTTTAAATTGGTTCTGCCCCATTCCCTCCCCGATATCATCTCCGCCCTCAAAATCAACGTCGGTCTCGCTTGGGTCGGCACGATCATGGGCGAGTACCTCGTATCCCGTTCGGGCTTGGGCTATTTGATCGTCTACGGCGGCACGGTTTTTAAGATCGACCTCGTGATGGCCGCCACGGTCATTTTGTGCGTTTTAGCGGGCTTCATGTACTTCGGCGTCGCGGCGGTAGAACGGCGCGTCGCGAAACACAGAGGAGGAGTTTAAACAAGTGAAATTCAATAAGTGAAAACTGAAAAGTGAAAACTTCGGTCGAATGTCCGTAAAAGAAAGTTTGTCGGCAGGTAAGGAGCTTACAGCATAATCAATGTAACTTCTTCGACAGATCCACAATTTTCAGTTTTCAGTTTTCACTTTTCAGTTATTGACGATTTTCAGTTTTCACTTTTCAATTTTCAGTTATTGACGGTTCTCGGCTTTAACGCCGCGCGCTTCCTTTCACGTTTCCGCAGCTTGATTTCGTAACCTACGGCGAAAGAAATGTAAATCAGCCCCAACGCGCCCTGTACGGGAAAGAAATACTTGACGATGACCGAGAAGCCCAGCATGGAAACGGTCAAGGAGGCGAGCAGAACGGCCGCGACCGACAGCCAACGGCATTTGATAAACCCGTATGCCCATTCGGACAGCGAAAACACCGAGGACAACTTCGCGACGATCGTTGCGGCTGTCGAGGAGGGCCTAAAGGTCTTTTCCAATATCAAAAAGGCGGTGCAGTTCCTGCTTTCCGCCAACATTGCCGAGGTGATTTGCCTGTTCGCCGTTTCGG
>BNZQ01000100.1 GCA_026001225.1 Clostridia bacterium | reverse complement strand
ATCAATATACGATGACGAAGGAGGTCATTATCATGAGGAAATCAAGAAGGTGGGCGTTTGCGTTGGCGGTGCTGTTCATATTCCCGTTTGTTTTGGCGGGCTGCGGCGATAACGGCGACGGACCCGAAACCGGCGGCGAAACCGGCGTCGAGGCCGATTTTGAAACGAAGACGTACGCGGACAATCGGTATATCCGTATGTTCGGGGATTATCCTCCGGCGATAACGGAGTACAATTTAAAGATTTATAAGGAGCTTGGTTTAACCGATTTTTGTATGACGAACGTCGAGCCGGAGAACATTGCCGCGACGATGGCGTTGATAGAGGAATACGGGTTGAACGTGCTGGTGGGCGCGTTCGAGGCCCCTTTTGAGGATCCGGAATACGAGACTATTTTTAACAGACGGTATAAAAGCGTCGATTTTGCGCAGTTTCCTTCGTATAACGGCATTTACATAATCGACGAGCCGAGAACGTCGCATTTCAATTATATCAGAGACAGTAAGGTCAGTTGGTACAACGAAACCTACGCCGGCCGGCCGGGCTCGTATTGGTATTTAAACCTGATGCCCTCTTACGCTTCAAGCGAGCAGCTGGAATCGGTGTACGACCCGGTCACGGGCCGTACCGCCTATGAGGTTCACGTTGACGAATACGTGAATACGGTGCTGAAAGCGGTTCAAGGCCCGAAGAATATCGGATTGGATCATTACGCCTTGCGCGACTACGGCGGGAGAAAGACGATGAGCGACACGCTTCTCTTCGATCTGGCGGTGGTCGCGGCGGCCGCGCGCGATAACGGCGCGGATTTCTCTAACTGCATTCAGACCTATACCGACAACGGGGGAGCGCGTTTGCCTACAAGCGTCGCGGAGATACGGTTTCAACTGTTTGCGAGCATGGTGTTCGGAGCGCGCGCGTTCGAATTCTTTTGTTATTCCTCCGACGCGCGGCAGCATTTCAACGCGATGTTTGAGGGAGGGAAACCGACCGACCTATATTATTATGTGCAAGAGGCGATCGCGGAGGTTCAATTATTCGAGAACGTTTATTGCCATTTCAACTATGAGGGCTTTGTGACGCTGAACGGGACGAACAACGGCGCGGCATACGAGAGCGACGCGTTCATGTATGCCGAGAAATATGCTATGAACGCTTTGAACGGCGTCAAAAACGTGACGGCGACCGAGGACACGCTGATCGGGCAGTTAAAGGACGACGGGGGCGACAAGGGCTACGTCGTGTTGAATTACAACGACCCGGCGGTGTATAAGGCCGATAAGGTCAGGCTTGAATTCGACGGCGGGATCGAAAAGGTCGTCGTTTACCGTTACGGCGAGGAGACCAAGTATTTGATCTCCGGGGGCGTATTGGAGCTCCCGCTGAGCCCGGGCGAGGGCGTGTTCGTGATTCCCGTCCGTTAAAAACGGCGGGAGAAAGGATAGGATTGCGGAAATGGAAGCGGTTAAAAGAAAAAAGAAAACGCCGAGCTTTAAAACCGGCTCGCTGTTTAACCGAAAGGGGATGCTTTTCGCGCATCTCGCTTTGGTCGTGCCGCTCGTCCATTTTGCGATTTGGTATGTCTATTTGAATTGGCAGTCGATCATGCTTGCGTTCGGATACCCGTACGGCGGCGGAGAATGGCACTTTACTTTCATGTATTTTAAACAGTTTTTCGTCGAAGTCATCGCGCCCGATACGATTATTTTCAAGGCGCTGCGCAACACGCTGCTGTTTTTTGCCGCAAGCATGATAAAAATGTTCATTTGTTATCTGGTCTCCTACTTTTTCTTTAAGAAGGTGTATCTGCACGGCGCGTTCAAGCTGATTTTTATGCTTCCCTCGATCGTGTCCACCGTGGTTCTCACCTCGCTGTTCAAGAGCTTCATCACCACGTACGGGCCGCTGTGGAAGTTTCTGTACACCGTGTTCGGCTATGAGCTGCCGCCGCTGCTCGCGAGCAGCGGAACCGCGAAATGGGTTCTTTTGTTTTATACGCTTTGGGCGGGCTTCGGCGTTCAGATGATGATATTCGTCGGCGCGATGAACCGGATCCCCGGCGAGATTTTGGAATCCGCCAAATTGGACGGCTGCTCGTGGGTACGCGAAATGCTGCGGATTGTCCTGCCGCTGACATGGGAAACGTTTATGATCTATTTCATTTTGGGCTTTGCGGGCGTGTTCACGGCGACCGGACCGATCCTGTATTTTACGGGCATGTCGCAGGTTTACGACACATGGACGCTCAGCTTCTTCATGTTCGCGCAAACACGGGAAAACTTGTTGAATTACGCCTCGGCAATCGGTCTCATTCTAACTCTGCTGACCGTGCCGATCGTAATCGCGACCCGATTGATCGTACGGAGGTTCAACCGTGAAATCGCTTACTAAAAGCCGCAAAAATCGGAATCGGATCAAGGACGGCTATACGCCCGTGAAAATCGTCGTCAGCATTGTTTTCGCGCTGTACGCTCTTTCCTTGCTGGCCTGTCTTTTTTGGGCGTTTCTGATGTCCTTTAAGGGCCGGTTCGAGTACATGCTCGATCCCGTGTCCTTGCCAAAAGAGTGGATATTTTCCAATTACTCCAGCGCGTTCAGAGAGCTGTCGAGCGGCCAGAACAACATGTTCGTTATGCTGCTCAACTCGCTGTGGTATGCGGGCGGCTCGACGGTTATACCGATTTCGGTCTGCACGCTCACGGCATACGTTTGTGCGAAATACAGATTCTTTTTGGGCAAGACGGTCTATTGGCTGTGCATAGGCACGATGATCATACCGATTGTCGGAAACCTGCCGAGCCAATTTTTGCTGGCGAAAGTACTGCATACCTACGACTCGCCGCTAACGCTGATTACGGGTCTGGGCGGCATCAGCTTCACCACGCTGCTGTTGTATTCCTTTTTCAAGAGCATCGACCACGGCTTTGCCGAGGCCGCTTATATCGACGGGGCGTCGCACTTTCAAATCTTTTACAAGATCATGCTGCCGATGGCGCTGCCGCCCATAGGCGCGTTGGCGCTGACCTCCTTTACGGCGTTGTGGAACGACAGCGAGGGGCCGTTGGTGTTCCTGCCCTCGTATCCGACACTCGCGTCCGGCTTGTATGTTTATCAGGTGGAAGCGGAACGCACGCTGAACAATCCCGTGCTGTACGCGGGCTTGCTGATGACCGCCCTGCCTATCGTCGTGTTGTGGATATTGTTCAACAAGCATTTGCTGTCGTTGCAATTCGGCGGCGGCTTGAAAGGATAAAACCGATCAAACAAAATCTATAGAAATCTATATATACAAGGAGAACATAAAAATGAAAGTTTCAAAATTCCGTGTCTGGAAGATCCTCGCGATCGTTCTTGCGGCGGCGGCGTCGCTTGCGGCGTTCGGGTGCGGCCCCGGCGGCGTTCCCCCGGAGGATAAGGATTACGCCGCCCGTCCCCAAAAGCTGCGTCTCATGTCCTACGACGGCGGCTACGGCGTCCAATGGCTGAAAGACGTCGCTAAGTATTATATGGACAATATCGACGACCAGACCTATGTGTCGATCGGAACGACCGTTATGGATACCACCGAGATATCAAAAATAAGCTCGGGCTTGGCCAATCTCGACCTCTATTTTTTGGAGGGAGGGTTTAGAGGGAGCGATCCGATTGTCGATTTGTCCGACGTCGTAAAGGGCTACCCGACCGGAGAGACCGAGCACACGATCGAGGAAAAGATGGGGTATTTGGCGGATCTTTATAATTGGGACGGCCAATATAAGCTGATGCCTTACGGCGGCGGCGGCACCTATTCGTACAGTTACAGCTACAACAAGACGACGATAGACGAG
>BNZQ01000099.1 GCA_026001225.1 Clostridia bacterium | reverse complement strand
TGTCGCCGTAGAGATTGGATCGGGCGCGGTTCGTTCGGTTCTCGCGGGCCTCGCGCAAAATCTGATTGAGCAGTTCCCTTGTCGCGGCGTTGTCGGCGGCGTCGGCCTCGCGCCGCGCGTCGGCGTAACCGGCGGCATAGTCCGCGGGATAGTCGTCATGGATATAGTCGGGGCGCGTGCGCCGGCGTTCCTCGCCGCCGTAGGCGAACGCGCCGCGGTTCTGCCGTCTGTCCGGCCCCTCGTAGGGCGCGTAGGCGTAGGCTTGCGCGGGCGGCGGTACCGCCGCGTAGCCCTGTTGCCGCTGCCGGTAGTACGGGTCGTCTTGGAACACCAACGGAAAATACTCATGGCCGGCGCGGGCGCTGCCTCCCGCGGCCGCGTCGGCATGAATGCCCGCAGGCGCCGCCGCGCCCGCGCGGGCGGGCTCCGTTCCCGGCGCGGATTCAGTCGCGCCGCCGCTTGCCGCCGCCGCTCTCGCTTGTACGGGTTTCTTCTTACGGGTCAAAAGGGTGATCAGCGTGATGAGAACCAATCCCGCCAATATGCCGAATACGTACCATTCCCAAGTCATCTTTTATCCTCCTCGCGCTCCCGCCGCCGCTTTATCGGCAACAGAATAAACAGCCAACCGAGGAACAGCCCTCCGGCCAAGCCCACGGGGAACCGCCACCACCAATGCCGCTCGACGTTCTTGGTAAACCACTCCCAGCCCTTTTCAAAGGCGTTCCGGTCGTCGTCCGGCTGTTTCCACATCGGGTGCAGTTCCCGTCCGTCGTCGGGGTACTCCGTCCATTTGTTGCCGTCGTCGTCGTACCAGCCGTCCCAAATGTAGGGCGGGCGGTCCGGCAGATCGGGCAATTTATCGCCCGGCTTTAAATCGTCGGGAAACTCCGTCGGCGGCGTGTAGCCGTCGTCTAAATCACCCGTCCCGTCGTCCCCGCCGTTGCCGCCGATCGGCGCTTTGGGAAAGATCGTCAGCGTCGCCGTTATATTAGCGGGCGCGCCGTAATTGGGATCGGCCGTCGCGAACACCGCCGTCACCGTGTACGTTCCCACAATCGTCTTGCCCGTACCCGCGACGCCGTCGTACAAATAACTCACCGACACGCCCGCGGGCAGCGTTCCCGACACCGCTAAACTCTTTTCCGTTCCGTCATACGGGAAAGCCCCGTCCGCAAACGTCACGCCGCTCATGTCGTACGTCCCTTGGATAATCGTGAACGTTGCCGTCGCAGAACCGCCGCCCGTGAAGTACGGGGCCGTGATTGTCACCGTCACCGTGACCGTCCCGACGCTCGTGCTGTCGCCCGCGCCGCCGCTGCTGTTGGAGTACGTCACCGTGTAATCCGACGACGCCAGCGTCACGGTCTGTCCCGAGGGTGCGGGATAGGTGTACGTCACCGCAAAGCCCGCGAAGTCCGCGGCCGTGTACGCGCTGCCCTTGTACGGCTTATCGACGCCCGATACGCCCGTCACCGCGAAAGTCCCGCCGATATTCGCCACGTCCACCGTGACCGTCAGCGTCGCCGTCATGCTTTGCGGGATATTGTAATTGGGATCGGCCGTCGCGAACACCGCCGTCACCGCGTACACGCCGCCGTTCGTCTTGCCCGTGTCCGGCACGCCGTCGTATTCATAACTCACCGACACACCGGACGGCAGTCCCGCCGCCGTTAAACTATGTATCGCGCCGTCATACGGTACCGTATCGCTTACCAACGTCACGCCGCTCATGTTGTAGTCCGCTTTCAGAATCGTAAAGGTAAAGGACGGCAAAGCGAGGGGCGCGACCGAGTAATACGGATTGATAATTGTCACCGTGACCGTCACCGTTCCCGCGTCCGCGCTGTTGCCCGCGCCGCCGTTGCTATTGGAGTAACTCACCGTGTAATCGAGGCCCTCGGTCAGCGTCACGGCGGGATTGGCTCCGTCCGTGTACGTCGCCGCGAAATTGGCAAAGTCCGACACGGCCCACGCGTGACCGTCATACGTCACGTCCGCAACGGGTATGCCCGTCACCGCGAAAGCGGCCGGCAACACCGTCACGGGCGTATCGACGATGACAAACGTGACCGTGAACGGCCCGCCGCCGTACAGCGCGGGGGTGGGCGTGATCGTAATCGTGCCCGTCGCATTGCCGCCCGCCGCGCCGATCGCGGCGGCTGCGTTGCCTTGGTCGTCCGAGTAGTCCGCCGTGTAATCCGCGCCCTCGACGGCCAACGCGTTGTTGAAGTATACCCTTAACGTGTTGATCCCCGACGGGTCGTTGAACACAATCGGATTGCCCGTGTACAGCACATTGTTGTAGCCCGTGATTTGCACGTCGGCGGGGGTCAAGGACGTCGCCGCCGCCGTCACCGTCACCGTGAACGTATCCGTAAAGCCCGTAGCCGTTTCCCTTACCGTAATTGTTTTTGTTCCGGCCGCCGTTAAATTGCCCGATACCGTATACGTTCCCACGGGGACGGGGTAACTCGTCCCGTCGTCGTTGTTGCCCGTGACCGTCAAGGTTCCCGCACCCGTGTAGGCCGATACGGCGTTTCCGTTACCGTTCGGATAGATCGTTCCCGTCTGCACGTAACTTGCCGTGATCGACACGGGATACGCCGCCGTCACCGTCACGGTGAACATATCCGTAAAGCCCGTCGCCGTTTCCGTTACCGTAATTGTCTTTGTACCGGCTGCCGTCAGATTGCCCGAAACCGTATACGTTCCCACGGGGACGGCGTAACTTGTCCCGTCGTCGTTGTTGCCCGTCACCGTCAAGGTTCCCGCGCCCGTGTAGGTGGCCACGGCGTTACCGTTCGCATTCGGGTAGATCGTTCCCGTCTGCAAATAACTCGCCGTGATCGACACCGGCGACGCCGCCGTCACGGTCACGGTAAACGTATCCGTAAAGTTTGTAGCCGTTTCCGTCACAGTTATCGTCTTTGTTCCCGCCGCCGTCAAGTTGCCCGTTACCGTGTACGTTCCCACGGGGACGGGGTAACTCGTACCGTCGTCGTTGTTGCCCGTCACCGTCAAGGTTCCCGCGCCCGTGTAGGCCGATACGGCGTTTCCGTTACCGTTCGGGTAGATCGTTCCCGTCTGCAAATAACTCGCCGTGATCGACACCGGCGTCGCCGCCGTAACCGTCACCGTGAACGTGTCCGTAAAGCCCGTAGCCGTTTCCGTGACCGTAATTGTCTTTGAGCCCGCCGCCGTCAAGTTGCCCGTTACCGTGTATGCTCCCGCGGCGACGGCATAACTCGTCCCGTCGCTGTTGTTGCCCGTCACCGTCAATGTCCCCGCGCCCGTGTAGGCCGATACGGCGTTACCGTTCGCGTTCGGGTAGATCGTTCCCGTCTGTATATAACTTGCCGTGATCGACACGGGCGACGCCGCCGTCACTGTCACGGTGAACGTGTCCGTAAAGCCCGTAGCCGTTTCCGTTACCGTAATTGTCTTTGAGCCCGCCGCCGTCAAGTTGCCCGAAACCGTGTACGCGCCCGCACCCACGGCATAACTCGTTCCGTCGTTATTCTTGCCCGTCACCGTCAAGGTCCCCGCGCCCGTGTAGGCCGATACGGCGTTACCGTTCGCGTTCGGATAGATCGTTCCCGTCTGTACGTAACTTGCCGTGATCGACACGGGCGACGCCGCCGTTACCGTTACCGTGAACGTGTCCGTAAAGCCCGTAGCCGTTTCCGTGACCGTAATTGTCTTTGAGCCGGCTGATGATAAATTCCCCGAAACCGTGTACGCGCCCGTACCCACGGCATAACTCGTCCCGTCGTTATTCTTGCCCGTCACCGTCAAGGTTCCCGCGCCCGTGTAGGCCGATACGGCGTTACCGTTCGCGTTCGGATAGATC
>BNZQ01000098.1 GCA_026001225.1 Clostridia bacterium | reverse complement strand
GGGGCGAACTTTTTGTTTAACGTCGGGCCGAAAGCGGACGGCGGCCTGTGCGCTTTGGATTTGGGGATTTTGCAGACGATCGGCGCGTGGAACCGGTATACTGATTCTGCCCATTTAAACCTCCATAAAAAATACTCGTTCATTGTATTGACTTTTATTCTATCACCTTTGGAGGTTTTTGTCTTTAGACTAAAATAAACTATTTTTATATTTTCGTCAAATTTCATATTTTCGCCGGAAGTCTATTGTTCCGAATTTCCGCCGTCCAATTTAGATTTGATCATATGCATGTAAAGAGAGGGCGACTGCTTCTCAACTTTGGTAAAAAGCTTGGTAAAATAATGCTGGGAACTGAAACCCAGCTCTTCGGCGATTTCGGAAAAGGTTTTGCCCCCGAGCCGGATCAGCCGTTTCGCTTCGATGATTTTCAAGCTGTTGACATACTCCACGATCGTTTTCCCGATCTGTTGCTTAAAGCGCATACTCAACGTAGTCTTGTTGGTACCGAACAGAATACACAGCCGTTTGATGCTCAGTTCCTGTTTGAAATTGGCGTTTAGATACGCGCAGATTTCGGTTACCGCGCCGTCCGTTTGACGCGCTTCGGTTTTACTGTCCCCCGATTCCGCAAATCGGATCAGTTTAATTAAGAATTGTTCGAGCAGGATTTTCACCATTTGGTCGCAGCCGAAAATGCGGTTTTCACGCTTTTTCATGTCAAACATACGCGGCACGTCGTACGGCGGTAAAAAAAGATTACGGCATTCTTTGACCGTTTCGGCCAGTAAGCGTTGGGATTGAGCGTTCAGAATCACGGGGCGGCGGGAAAACAAACCGAGCTTGTCGCACCGGCATTCAAAACCGATGATAATGACGTTGGGCGCTTCGTCCTCGTCGCAAGACAATTCATGCAATTCGCCCGGCTCGTGTATAATCATTTGCTCCGCCTGCAGCACGCCCGTGTAGTTTTCCGCCTTGACGTTAATATGGCCGCTGTCCACATACACCAATTCGTGAAACCCGTGTCGGTCGGCTACCGTATGATAGTTGTTGACAAACTCAAAATAATGCGCGTTCGCGATTCGTGCGACTTCGGCGTCTATGCGGAATTCCTTTAAATCAAACTGCATATCCACCATTATAATCGCAATTTGTACTTTTGTCAATCTTATAACGATAGTGCGGTGTGCTTAAATGTGTCTTTGATACGGGCTACGTTTGTCTTGCCGCCTCGTGAGCAATCCCATTTTTTTTAAGCCGCCATTCCTCTCTTTTGATATTTACTTTTTTTTGCCTTTAGCATAATCCTTATACAATTTCGCAAGGCCGCCTCTGCCCGTTTCGCGGTAACGGCCGGGCAGATCTTTCCCGGTACGGTACATGGTTTCAACGACCAAATCGAAAGAAATCTTGCGCGTGTCCGTCAGAAAGTCGGATAAATTCCACGCGTTAATCGCCCGCATCGCCGCCACCGCGTTGCGCTCGATACACGGTATCTGCACATAGCCCCCGATCGGGTCGCAGGTCAAGCCCAAATGATGCTCGAGCGCGACCTCCGCCGCGTACTCCGTTTGCTCGATCCGCATCTCGAAAAGCTCCGTCAAGGCCGCCGCCGCCATCGAGCAAGCCGCGCCGATCTCGGCCTGACAGCCGCACTCCGCGCCGCTGATCGACGCGTTCGCCTTGATTAGGTTCCCGATCAGCCCGCCCGTCGCCAACGCTTTCACGATTTCCGCATCCGCAAAGCCGTGCTTGATCTGCATGTAATACAGCACCGCGGGAATCACGCCGCTCGCACCGCACGTCGGCGCGGTCACAACGACCCCGCCGTCCGCGTTCTGCTCCGCCGCCGCGAAAGCATAAGCGCACACCATGCGGTTCTCCCGCGTTTCCGCGCTCTCGTCGATGTGCTTCTGCCGGTACAGATATCGCGCCTTCCGCTGCACTTTGAGCGGCCCCGGCAAAATTCCTTCCCGATTCAGCCCCTCGGCGACCGTCGCTTTCATCTGCCGCCACACCGCGCACAGGTATTCGGTTATCTCCGTGCCCTCCGTTTCCGTTACGTACCCGCAAAGGCGCAAGTCCTTTTTCATGCAGTAGCTTTTGACCTGCTCAAAATTCCTGTGCCTGTAGATATCGGGCGACTCGGCCCAAGCCTCGCCCTCAATCCGAATCGCGCCGCCGCCTACGCTGTAAAAGCGGTTTGCACCGATTTCCCCGCCGTCCTTGTACGCCGTCAAGTCCAGCGTGTTGGGATGGGCGAGTTGTTCTTTAGCGGTGTCAAATTCTATGCGGACGGAATTACCCAAGGTGTCGCGGATAATCCCGTCCGTTCCGTGCCCTCTGCCCGTACAAGCGAGCGAGCCGCGCAAAACCGCCCCGTAAGCGTCCGCGCCGGAAAACCGCGACAAAAACAATTCGCACGCCTTTTGTACGCCGATCGTGTGCGAGCTCGACGGCCCTCTGCCGATCCTATACAATTCCCGCAAGGTTTTCATGCCCGTTTCCGCCGCAAAAGTCACGCTTTCTTTCCGTACCCGCACAAGAATTCTTTGACGAACGCGTCGTCGGTCAAATGCGGATAGGCGGCGCAAATCCGGGTCAACTCCTCCGCCTGCCCCGCCGACAGTTTTTCGTCGGGATTTAAGCACCAAATCCCTTTCAATAAGCCTTGCCGGCGCAGGATTTCGTGTATCCCCGAGATACACCCCTTAAAGCCGTTCGCCGCGTCGAACGCCGCCGCGTTCATATCCGTCACCTGCGCCGCGAGCGTCAGCAACTCCGCCGTCGGCTCCTTTGCCGCTTTGATTTTCTCAAACAGCGCGACGGCCGCGCGCGTCCACACGCTCCAATGTCCCAGCAAGCCGCCGACAAACCGTTTACGGTACGTTTTACCGTTCTCGTTAAAGACGTATTCGGTCAAAAGGTCGATCACGATATTGTCGTCGTTTCCGGTGTATAGGGCGATTTCGTCCGCGCGCGGCGAGGTCGCCGCCGCCCGAACCGCGTCTATCGTCGTATATCGGTTGAAAGACGCGCATTTGATCGCGACGACGTTCTCTATGCGGCACAATTCCCGCCAATACGCATAAGACAAAAGGCGTCCGCCCGCCGCCGGCTGTAAATAAAAGCCGATCACCGGAAGGATTTTCGCCGCGGCCGCCGTACGGGCGAGTAATTGCTCCTCGTTTAAACGCTGCAACCCGCCCGGGCTGAGCAACCCCGCGTCAAACCCGAGCGAGCGGGCGAATTCCGCTTCCCGCACCGCTTGCGCCGTTTCGCCGCAAAGCCCGCAGACCTTGACGATCGTTTTGCCCGTTTCCGCTTCAAATTTTCCGATCTCGTCCGAAACTGCCTTAACGACAGTTTCAAACAGATTGTACCGCGGCTCGCGAATTTCAAATTGCGTCGTGTGGACCGCGATCGCGATCCCGCCCGCTCCCGCCTCCAAGTAGTACCGCGTCAGCAGTCGCTGTCCTGCCCCGTCGAATTTGCGGTTCGCGTCCAATACAAGAGGGATCGCGGGAATCACCGTGCCCTTCTGTATTATCTTTAACGCCTTTTCATGCCGATCCGTTTTCTTATCCATGGTTTAATAACTTCCTCCCCGCTCCTCGAAATGCGTGGGCTTCCCCAAGCTTCTGCCGCCGTCCGAAATCCATTCCGCCTGCCATTTCAGCAGCGTCGCGAGGGATATGTTCGGATATCCGAAAGTCTCGAACGCCGCCGACGCGTCGGATAAATACGCGCTCGACGCTTCCGTTCCCTCGAATACGGGTCTTTTGCCCAAATATCCGCCCAAAATCTCGGCGGCTTTCCTCGTCGATATCGTTTCCGGCCCCGTAACGTTCATGATCCGCACGGGCGAGGACGTGTGCAGCAGCGCGCGCACGGCCACCTCGTTCGCCCACCCCTGCCATACGCAGTTGAACAATGCGTTTCCGAGCCCGACCGGCTTTCCGTCTACAAGCTTGCTCGCTATATCGTACAG
>BNZQ01000097.1 GCA_026001225.1 Clostridia bacterium | reverse complement strand
GGCGATTTTTCCGGCCAGCCACTATGCCGTCGGAAGCGAACGTCTGCGCGACGCTTTGATCAAGATCGAGCGCGATATGACCGAGCAGGTCAAGGCGTTCGAGGACGCGGGTAAATTAATCGAGGCCCAGCGCCTGTCCCAGCGCGTGCGGTACGATTTGGAAATGCTGCGCGAAATGGGGTATTGTACCGGGATTGAAAACTATTCGCGCTACTTCGACGGCCGCAAGCCCGGCGATCCGCCGTTTACCCTTTTAGATTATTTCCCCGACGACTTTATTATGTTCATCGACGAGAGCCACATGACGATCCCGCAAATCCGCGCGATGTACAAGGGCGACCGCGCGCGCAAGACCGCGCTTGTCGAGTACGGCTTTCGGCTGACGGCGGCATATGACAACCGCCCGCTGAACTTTCCGGAATTCAACGACCGCATTCCGCAGCTGGTTTGCGTGTCGGCGACGCCCGCGGCCTATGAGCTTGAAAAGGCGGGGCAGGTCGCCCAGCAGCTGATCCGCCCGACCGGCTTGATCGATCCCGAAATTTTCGTGCGGCCCGTGACCGGCCAAATCGAGGATCTGCAAAAGGAAATCGCGGTCGCGGCCAACCGTAAGGGCAGGGTTCTCGTGACCACGATGACCAAGAAAATGGCCGAGAGCCTGACGGTTTGGCTGAACGAGCACAACGTGAAAGCGCGGTATTTGCATTCCGAAATCGACACCCTAGAGCGGATCGAAATCATCAGCGCGCTTCGGAGCGGCGAATTTGACGTCCTTGTAGGAATTAACCTGTTACGCGAAGGCTTGGATTTGCCCGAGGTCGAGCTGGTCGCGGTTTTGGACGCCGACAAGGAAGGGTTTTTGCGGAGCGAAAGCGCGCTGATCCAAACGATCGGCCGCGCCGCGCGCAATACGCTGGGGCACGTTATTCTGTACGCCGACAGCATCACGGGCAGTATGCGCCGCGCGATGGACGAAACCGAACGCCGCCGCAAAATCCAAACGGCTTACAACGCGGAGCACGGCATTACCCCCCAAACGATCATCAAGGAAATCAAAAACACCTTGGAGATCACCAAAAAGATCGATTCGTCGGAAACGCTTTCGATTCAAGAAATACCCAAGGAATTGGAACGCTTGAAGGGCCTAATGAGCACGGCCAGCGCGTCGCTCGATTTTGAACGGGCGATACAGATTCGCGACGAGATGATCCGGCTGCGGAAACGGCTCAATAAAGGGAAAGGCGAGAGGGGACAATAAGGACGGTATTGACGATGACGCGGCGAGAGATCATTCGATACTGTTTGACCTTAACGGGTGCGTACGAGGATCATCCGTTCGGAGACGATCCGAATTGGGCGTTGCTGCGGCACAAGGCGAACAAAAAAACGTTCGCTTGTGTCTATGAACGAAACGGGCGGCTCTGCATCAATTTGAAATGCGAGCCGGGCCTCGCGGTCTTTTTGCGGGAGCAATTCCGCGACCTTGCGGCGGGCTATCACATGAACAAGACGCATTGGAACACGGTCATGACGGACGGCGACGTACCCGATAAGGATTTATTCGGTTTTATCGGTATGAGCTACGATCTGACGAAGCCGAAGGCCAAGAGCAAAGAGAAAGGGATGTAAAGAAAACTATGCAAGATCACATTCACATCAAAGGCGCGAAGGAAAACAACCTGAAAAACCTCGAGCTGACGATCCCGCGCGACAAGCTGATCGTGTTCACGGGCGTGTCGGGCAGCGGCAAATCGAGCTTGGCGTTCGATACGATCTTTGCCGAGGGGCAGCGGCGGTACGTCGAATCGCTGTCCTCTTACGCGCGCCTGTTTTTGGGCCAAATGGAAAAGCCCGACGTGGAGTTCATCGACGGTTTGTCGCCGGCGATTTCGATCGACCAAAAGACGACCAGCCACAATCCGCGCTCCACGGTGGGCACGGTCACGGAAATTTACGACTATCTGCGCCTGCTGTTCGCGCATATCGGCACGGTGCATTGCCCCGTTTGCGGAAAGGAAATTTCCCAAACCACCGTCGATCAAATCTACGATAAAATCATGGCGATGGGCGACGGGCGAAAGATCATGGTCGAGGCTCCCGTTGTGCGCGGGCGCAAGGGCGAATTTGTCAAACAGCTCGACGGCTATAAACGGAGCGGATACGTGCGCTTTCGCGTGGACGGCTCGCTCTATTCCTCCGAGGACGAAATCAAGCTCGACAAAAACAGTAAACATACGATTTCGGTGATCGTAGACCGCCTGATCCTCAAGCCCGATATCCAAAAACGCTTGACCGACAGCGTGGAAAACGCGCTGAAGCTCGCGGACGGACTCGTGGCGATCGACAACGAGGGCGAACAGGTTCTTTTCAACACCAACTACGCCTGCCCCGACTGCGACGTGAGTATAGAAGAGGTCACGCCGCGCATGTTCAGCTTTAACAATCCGTTCGGCGCGTGTCCCGAATGCACGGGCCTTGGCTTTAAGAACGAAATCGATCCCGCGCGGGTGATTCCCGATTGGTCGAAATCGATCGCGCAGGGCGGCCTGAACGTCAACGGTTGGGTTATGGAAACCGGCAGCATTTCCCAAATGTATTTTAACGCTTTGGCAAAGCACTACAATTTCAGCTTAAAGACCCCTTTAAAGGACTTGCCGAAGGAAATCATTGATATCGTTTTGTACGGCAACAAAAACGAAAAAATGTACGTCGAGTACGACAGCACATATTATTCGGGCGGCGGGCATCGGTCGTTCGAGGGCATTATCAAAAATTTGGAACGCCGCTATCACGAAAGCCAAAGCGATTATATCAAAGCCGAAATCGAAAAGCTGATGGTGGCCAAGCCCTGCAAGGCGTGCGGAGGCCTGCGTTTAAAGCGCGAATCGCTGGCGGTGCGCGTCGGCGGACAGAATATCGCCGAGTGGTGCGCCCGTTCGATCGCCGATTTAAAGGAGTATATCGCGGGGCTGAGCCTGACCGAAAAGCAACGGCTCATCGGGGAGCAAATCTTTAAGGAAATCAACGCGCGGCTGTCCTTTCTGTTGAACGTCGGCTTGTCGTATTTAACGCTGTCGCGCGGCGCGGGGAGCCTGTCGGGCGGCGAAGCCCAACGCATTCGTCTGGCGACGCAGATCGGCAGCGGTTTGATGGGCGTTCTCTATATTTTGGACGAGCCGAGTATCGGCCTGCATCAACGCGACAACGATAAATTGTTATCCACCTTGAAGCGGTTGCGCGATTTGGGCAACACGCTGATCGTGGTGGAGCACGACGAGGACACGATGAGGGCGGCCGACCATATCGTGGATATAGGACCGGGCGCGGGCCGCGAGGGCGGCGAGCTGATCGCGCAGGGCACGGTGGAGGATCTCATGGCGGAGCCGCGCTCGGTCACCGGCGAATATCTGTCGGGCAAAAAGAAGATCGAGCTGCCCGCCGAACGGTTGAAACCCAACGGGCAATTTGTGGAAATTGCGGGCGCGCGCCAAAACAATCTAAAGAACCTGAACGTCAAAATCCCGCTCGGCGTTTTGACGTGCGTGACGGGCGTATCGGGCAGCGGAAAATCCAGCCTAATCAATCAGATTTTATATCCCGCTTTGGCGAACGAGCTGAACGGCGCGAAGTTGAAGACGGGCCTTTGCGACGAAATCGCGGGATACAAGCTGTTGGACAAGGTGATCGATATCGACCAAAGCCCGATCGGGCGCACGCCGCGCAGCAATCCCGCGACGTATACGGGCGTGTTCAACGCGATTCGGGAGCTGTTCGCGGCCACGCCCGACGCCAAGGAGCGCGGCTATCAGGCGGGGCGGTTTTCCTTCAACGTCAAGGGCGGGCGGTGCGAGGCCTGCGGCGGCGACGGGATCATCAAAATCGAGATGCACTTTTTGCCCGACGTATACGTGCCGTGCGAGGTCTGCCGCGGCAAACGCTATAACCGCGAAACCTTGCAGGTCAAATACAAGGGCAAGACCATTTACGACGTTTTGGACATGACCGTGGAGCAGGCGGTGGAATACTTCGCGAATTTGCCGTCGATCCTTTCCAAAATTCAAACGCTGTACGATGTGGGCTTGGGATATATCAAATTAGGGCAGCCCGCGACCACGCTGTCGGGCGGCGAGGCTCAACGCGTGAAATTGGCGACCGAGCTGGCCAAACGCAGTACGGGCAAGACGATCTATATTTTGGACGAGCCTACGA
>BNZQ01000096.1 GCA_026001225.1 Clostridia bacterium | reverse complement strand
GCATACGGATCGTCGAAAACAAGGGAGAGGCCAAATAGTACCGTTGCCCGTCATTATCGCCCCGCGCATAAATTGCGGCCGCTTCATCAATACTACAATCGAATATGTTCGCGCGCGAAGTCTTTATTTTAGAAAGGGCGAAGTCCTATTTGACGAAGCTGGCGCAAGGGGCAGACCCGATCGGAGGTCAAGAGATTCCGAACGACAGCGTTTTAAACAACGAACGCGTTAAAAAATGTTTGGAATACGTATGCGGGGTCTTGCAAAAGGTAATCGATAACGGGGGAAAGGTCGTTTCGGTGCGGGAAAAGTTCCCCTTTTATTTGACGGACGAGAAAAGGCGGACCGTTATTTTGAGCGAAGATCCTATCGCGATCGGCGAGTTTGTCGAAAAGGTCAATCTGTCTGTGGACGCTTACACGACCAAAAAGCTGACCGGCCTTTCAGTCACCAAGTGGCTGGTGGACCATGATTATCTGGCCGAAATCAAGATTCCCGTACATGGGTACAAAAAAACGCCCATCCTGACGCTGGACGCGCACGCGATCGGTTTGGAAATGCGGGAACACACCGTCGGTTCTACGGGCAAGCGCCGGGACGAATTCGTTTTAACCGCGGCCGGCCAGCGGTTTATTTTGGATCACATCAACGAGATCGTGCCCAAAAAGACGGGCGCGCTTCCGTTCAAACGGAAAAAACAAACGTAAACCTTGCATTTTGAACTTTATCTGAACTTATTCCTTATTATCTTTTTACTTTTTGTGCGGTTTATGATATACTTTATCCATCATGTACAAGAAAGTGCCGCCGACTATGGATTTTCCCGCGCGGGAGCGGGAAGTTTTGGAATTTTGGAACCAAAACGATATTTTTTCCAAGAGCGTCAAACGGCGCGAAGGAAAAAAAGAATTCAGCTTTTACGACGGGCCGCCGACCGCCAACGGCAAGCCGCACATCGGGCATATTTTGACCCGCGTCATGAAGGACATCATTCCGCGCTACAAGACGATGAAGGGCTTTCACGTTTTGCGCAAGGCGGGATGGGATACGCACGGCTTGCCGGTGGAATTGGAAGTCGAAAAACAACTCAAAATCAACGGCAAGCAGGAAATCGAAGGGTACGGCGTCGAACCCTTTATCAAGCAATGTAAGGAAAGCGTTTGGAAATACAAGGCCGAGTGGGAGCGCATGAGCGCGCGCGTGGGCTATTGGGCCGATATGGAAAAGCCCTACGTCACCTACGACGACGACTATATCGAGAGCGTTTGGTGGTCGATCAAACAAATCGCCGACAAGGGGCTGTTATATAAGGGGCACAAGGTCGTGCCCTACTGCCCGCGCTGCGGCACCGCGCTGTCCTCTCACGAGGTCGCCCAAGGGTACAGGGACGTAGTGGAAAAATCCGTTTTCGTCAAATTCAAGCAAAAAGCCGCGGCCGATACGTACTTCCTCGCGTGGACGACCACGCCGTGGACGCTGCCCTCCAACGCCGCGCTGTGCGTGAACCCCAAAGAAAGGTATAGCTTGATCGAAACGCCGGACGGCACGAAATACGTTTTGGCTGAAAATCTGGTCAAGGCCCTCTTTGAGGAATACAAAATTCTCGAAACCCGCAAGGGCGCGGAGTACGAGGGAACCGAATACGAGCCGCTGTTTCCCTACGCCGGCAAGCAGGATAAACGGGCGTGGTACGTCACGGCCGATCCCTATGTCACCCTGACGGACGGCAGCGGGATCGTGCACATCGCGCCCGCGTTCGGCGAGGACGACGCGAACGTCGGGCGGCGGTACGGGCTGCCCTTTATCCAATTGGTCGACGAGCGCGGCGTGTTTGTCGGGGGGACGGGGCCTTTGGCCGGAAAATTCGCCAAGGACGCCGACAAGGACATCATTGTCGATTTGAAAACGCGCGGGCTGCTGTTCCGCGAAAAGCAGTACGAGCATACCTATCCGTTCTGCTGGCGGTGCGACACGCCGCTGTTGTATTACGCGCGCGGCACATGGTTCATCAAAATGACCGAATTGCGGAAGCAGCTGATGAAAAATAACGCCCGCGTCCGGTGGATCCCCGAGAATATCGGCAAGGGGCGCATGGGGAACTTTCTGGAAAACGTTGTGGATTGGGGCCTGTCCCGCGAACGGTATTGGGGCACGCCCTTGCCGGTGTGGGTCTGTCCGGATTGCAAGGATTTCGAGGTGATCGGCAGCCGCGCCGAATTAAAGGAACGCGCCGGGCTGACGCGGGAGATCGAGCTGCACAAGCCCTATGTGGACGGCGTGCAAATGAAATGCAAATCGTGCGGCGGCGTGATGAAACGCACGCCCGAGGTCGTCGATTGCTGGTACGATTCCGGCTCTATGCCGTTCGCGCAATACCATTATCCGTTCGAGAACGCCGATACGTTCGCGGCTACCTTTCCCGCCGATTTCATCAGCGAGGCGGTCGACCAAACGCGCGGCTGGTTCTATACGCTGCTGGCGATCGGCACGCTGCTGTTCGACAAAGCGCCCTTTAAAAACTGTATCGTTTTAGGGCACGTCAACGATAAAGACGGCCAAAAGATGAGCAAGCACAAGGGCAACGTGGTAGACCCGTGGAGCGTTTTGGACGTTCAAGGCGCGGACGCGGTGCGCTGGTATTTCTACACGGTGTCCAATCCATGGCTGCCCAGCCGCTTTTACGCCGATGCGGTCGGCGAGGCGCAAAGGAAATTTTTGGGCACGCTGTGGAATACCTATTCCTTTTATGTGCTGTACGCCGAAATCGACCGGTTTGATCCCTTTCAATACAAGCTTGAAAAATGCGGGCTGACGCTCATGGACAAATGGATTTTATCGGGACTGAATACCCTAATACAATTTACGGACGACTGTTTGAAGGACTACAAGATCACCGAAAGCGCGCGCGCGATCCAAGACTTCACCGACAAATTATCCAACTGGTACGTGCGCCGCAGCCGCGAACGCTTTTGGGGCTCGGGCATGGACGGCGACAAGCGGGCGGCGTTTATGACGCTGTTCACCGTACTGTATAAATTGTCGCTGCTGTCCGCGCCGTTTATCCCCTTTATGGCCGAAACGATCTATCAAAACATCGCGCGGGCGATCAACGTCAAGCTTCCCGAATCCGTCCACCTGTGCGATTTCCCGAAAGCCGACAAACGGGCGATCGACGCCGAGCTGGAGGACGGCATGAACGCGGCTTTGGCTCTCGCGTACGCGGGGCGCGGGGCGCGCGCGGCGGCTAATATCAAGAACCGCCAGCCGCTCTCCCTGATGATGATTTCGGGCGGAGACAGCGCGGAATTTGAGAAGGAGCGTTGGATCGCCTTAAAAGAAATCATAGCCGACGAATTGAACGTCAAACGGATCGAATACCGCGCCGATCTGTCGGAGTATTCGGGTTGCGAGTTGAAACCGCAATTGAAAACGCTGGGCCCGAAATACGGCGCGCAGCTCAACGCGATCCGCGGGGAATTGGCCGCGAAGCCGGACGAAATTTACGCGGCCGTGAAAAACGGCGGCGCGTACCGTTTCACAACCGCGGCGGGTCTCGCCGTCGAATTGAAAGAGGAAGACATTTTGGTGACGTTCAAGAACCGCGAGGGGTATTCGGCGGACGGCGACGGTCTATACAAGGCCGTCTTGGACGTGCGCTTGACGGACGAATTGATCGACGAGGGCTACGCGCGCGAGATCGTGTCCAAAATCCAATCCATGCGCAAGGAAGCGGGCTTCGAGGTCGTCGACCGCATTACCGTGGAATACGCGGCGGACGGGAAACTGTCCCGCGTGTTTGCGTCGCGCCCCGAGATCGCCGCCGATACGCTGGCCGATACGGTCGCGGCGGGGCCGGCGGCGGACGGCTTTGTCAAGGAATGGGACATTAACGGAGAGCCGTTGAAGCTTTCCGTAAAGAAAGTTATCATATAGTGTATTAGGAGGACTGAGCATGAAACAAGTTAAAGACAAACAGATTTTGGTGGGAGCGGACTTTGCCGGATTCCCGCTGAAAGAAGCGGTGGTCAAACATCTGAAAGCCAAGGGCTGGACGGTTGCGGATATGGGCGTAAGGTCGCTCGATGAAACCGATACCGATCTCATGTTCCACAGAATAGGCTTGCGCGTAGGCTCGCTGATCTCCGAGGGCGAATTTGAAAGAGCGCTTTTATTTTGCGGCACGGGCATGGGGATTCATATCGCCGCGAGCAAATGTCCGCGCGTTCACGCGGGCGTAGTGGAAAGCGTGCCCGCTGCGCTCCGCGCGATAACGGGAAACGGCGTCAATGTTTTGGCAATGGGCGCGTTTTATGTCGCGCCTCAAATGGGTTGCGACA
>BNZQ01000095.1 GCA_026001225.1 Clostridia bacterium | reverse complement strand
CGCCACGAGCCTTGTAAAAACCGACTACGTTGTCGTATGTTTTGACGTTTGTCGTAAACTCAATGCGGCAATCCTCAAGTTCCGCTCTTTCCGGCTCTCTGACCGCCCACGAACGGGTTTCTAATTTATCGTAATTCTGCGCGACAAAACGCCCGACTGCCCGTGTTACTGAGTCAAGGCAGTATTTATCCGCGAAGCGGTCTAAATCCGGTGCGTTTTGTTTCATGTATTTCCCTCTCATAGTGCGTGGCGTTCTATCGCTTATAGTTCCTTATTGCATCGGGCAAAAGTGTCGGTTCTTTCGCCATGTGAAGCGGGCAACGCCAAAAATTGCGGAAGCTGAACTGCCATGTCTTTTGTGTTTGTAGGTTTAACCATGCCACTAATGTGGGTTTGTCTATCCAAGCGACAAACGCCTGCCGTAACGACGATAAGTCCATTACTGAAAGGAGGCTGTCCTCCGAATAGTCCGTAGGTACGCCCTTTATTGCTTTTAAGAATGCGTCCCGCTGTTTCGTAAGTCTATTAAAATAAATCTGCGCATGAAAATCTGACTTTATGTCGCTTGCAACGGATTCTCCGGGGCGTTTGATTATTTTTATGTCTGCTTTCTGCATAACCTCGTCGAGCGTTTTCCAAACGTCGGGTATTAGCGACGTTTTCAACTCAAGGCGAATATCCTTTGTTGTTTCGTTATTAAACGAAAAATCAATGTCTATGTCCGAGCCGTCGTTCATTTGGTTTGAAGCGGCGACCTCGATTCCGTTTTGCGTTAGCCACTTTGAAAAGCATATCTCCCCCAAGTTCCCGCGTATTGCGGAATCCAACTTTACAAAGGGGTTTCTATCCCGCAAATTATCTAAAAAATTGCTTTTGAGAGCCTTTTGTAAGGCTTGCCGCAGTTCCTCGTCTGAAATCGTGAACTGAACCCTGTTTTCTGCTGTTGCCATTTTATTTTCTCCTTTTCCCCTAAGGGACGAGCGCAAGCGAGCTTATTGCTCGCTTTGCGCTTTGGTTTAGTATTGTGGTTAGTTTTTTATGCTTGGCTTACCAAGTCATAAAGCGTTTGATAGTCGGTTATTACGTCGTATTTCACTTGCCCACTTTTCAGCGTCGTGAATAGTTTTTTTACGCAATCTACTTTCGCCCGTTCGATTTCGTCAAGGTGCATACTGCTCATACTTCCTTTGGTTTCCGCTACGAAGTAAATATGCTTGACCGTGCCCTCGTTAAATGCAATCGCCCAATCGGGCGCGTAGTTGCCGACGGGCGTCGGTATCTGAAAACCTCGCGGAAGTTTAGCGTAAACGCAGACCTCGCTCGCGTTGTCCGCGTCAACCGCAAACCGCCGCTCACCGTCGCTGTCCGTTACGACGTAATCGAGGACGTGCTTTTTAGCCTCGTATGCTTTGCTTAATTCGACGCGGCTCTTTTCCGATATAAATATCTTGCTATCGTATGTGCCGTCGGTTTGGTTGTAGGTAATATCCTCTACCGTCAACGCCGCTTTCTGCTCGTTTATAAGCCGTATCGCCTTTGTTATGAATTCCTCGGGGTTCGACTTATAGTGCATGAAAGTTCTCGGTGCGACGCCTTGCAAAATCTTGACAACCGTCTTGCGCGTCAGCGTCGTTCCGTATGCTATCTTGCCGACTAAATCGTACTTTACGTCGGAAGACGCAATCTTGAGTTCTTTGGTTTGCGTCGTGCCGTGCGTGAACGCTTCACCCCTGCCGAGCGCGTCTGCGTCCATTTGTCCCTTTTGAATGCCGACCGTGGTTATATATTTTAGTTGCGTAACGAACAGCTTATCGTCAAGGTGCTTTATCGCCTTTGTTATAAGTTCGTCGCTTTCAAATGTAACCGTGTATGTGTATCTATGGTTGATTAAGCCCCATAGCGTTTGAAACTCTTTCTTGTAGAAGTTATCGTTCAGCTTGTTCGTTGGCTTTGAAGCGTTGCCGTCCTCAAACATACCCGCTAAAATGCTTTCGTCGAATACCGAAGCAATCAGTTTGTGTACGGTTTCCGCGTAAGGCTGAAGCTCTACGGGTAACGGCGCGAGTTCCTGTCTTTCTGCCGCCGCCCTGTATGCCGCCGTTATATTGTCGTTGTCGTCCGCGTAGCCGTTCATGTTCAAGTACAAATATATTTTTTTCGCAAGCGGCTTGTCAAGCTGAATACTCTTGCCCGTCGCATCTTTTATATATTTGCCTGTGAAGTATTCCTGCGTCGCCTTTGTCGGGCGTTCATAAAGCACTTCTTTTATATCTCTTTGAAGCCCCGCTACAAACTCGGTATAGCCCTCCGATGCGATAACCGTCAGCTTGTTTAAGTCGTGAACGCTGATTCCCGCCACCGTGTCGTCTTGACGGTCGCCCGCGCTGTTTACGCAAAGGCGCATACCTCTGCCGACTTCTTGTCGCTTTGAAACCGTGCTGTCGCTCTTTTTAAGAGTGCAAATTTGGAATACGTTCGGATTGTCCCACCCCTCGCGGAGTGCCGAGTGACTGAAAATGAAACGCGTCGGTTCCTCGAAAGAAAGCAACCGCTCTTTGTTTTTCAAAATCAGTTCGTATGCCGATATGTCATCCGAAAGCCCCGCGTCCTCGCCGCGTTTTATGACCGACGGGTCTATAACGCGCCTCGTCTTGTTGTCTATCGCAAAATAACCGTTATGCGTCTTTTTGCCGTCAAGTCCGCGCAAATACTTTATGTACGGCGTTTCAATGAGCGACAGGTATCCGTTGAGTATGTCGTTATATTCTTTCTCGAAAATGTCAGCATACTCGCCGTTGACCTCGTCACCCGCTTCGTTATATCGCTTGTATTTGGCTACTTCGTCGATGAAGAACAGCGACAAGGTTTTTATGCCTTTGTCAAAATTGCTTTCCTCTTTCTCAAAGTGTGATAAAATCGTTTCGCGTATCTGAACGCGGCGAATATCCTTTTCGGACGCGTCGCCGACCGCCGTGCCCGCTTTTATCGTTTTGCCGTTTAGAAAAGTAACCGTATTAGTGAACGGGTTTATCTCGCTTATGACGTAGTTGTCTTTGTACTGTTCAAGCGGCGGCATATCTCCGCCCGCCGACTTGTGGTACAAATTATCGCCAACGCCGAGAATACGCATTTCGCGGCTCGTGCCTTTGTTGTAACTTATCTCAAATTCAATAGCGGCTTGCGGCGGTTTGTTCTTTGAAAGGACAATGCGACTGACGTAAATGTAGCCGTTTGTGCCGCGTAGGTTCTTTAACTCAAAGCCTTTGACCTCTATCTTTTTGACGAGTTTCCTGTTGTACGCTTCCAACGCGTCAAGCACAAAAATTAGGTTGTTTTGCTTAACGTGCGTAGCCGAGAAGGTCATAGCAAAAAGCGGCTTGAACTTTTTTAATCCGTCCTGCGTCTTTTCGCCGTTCAGCTTTTGCGGCTCGTCAAGAATTAAAATCGGGCGGTTCTTTGCGATAACATCAATCGGCTTGCGGCTTTGAAAGTCGTCAAGTTTCATGTCAATGCGTCGTGCGTCCTTACCCGTCGCGTTGAAAGCCTGCGCGTTTATAATCATTACGTTTATGTTACTGCTTGAACTGAACGTGTCTATGTCCTGCAACTTCGCGCTGTTGTATATAAAAAACCGCGCTTTCTTGTTGTAGTATTCCATGAAGTGGTCAGCCGTCTGCTCGAAGCTCTTTTTCACGCCCTCGCGTATGGCTACGCTCGGCACGACTATTATGAACTTGCTCCACCCGTATTTTTTGTTGAGCTCGAAAATGCTCTTTATATAGACGTATGTCTTGCCCGTGCCCGTTTCCATTTCAATGTCAAGGCAAGCCGCACCCAAGTGGTTGAATAGCCGCTCCGATTGCTTTATGTTGTTTTCCGACTGCAAACGGCGTATGTTCTCTAAAAGCGCGTCGTCCGTCAAAACGATTTTTGCGTTTTCAAAGCCTATGTCGTCCTTTTCAAAGCCCGCCATATCAAAAAGCGTTTGCTGGCTATCGTGTTTTTGGACGCCCAAATCGCGGGTATACCTTACCTTGTCAAGGTAAGGTTGCCCGTCAAAAACTTGCGTTATTGCCGCCACCGCTTCGGTTTGGTAGCCCTGTATTTTGAATTTGAATTTCATGTTATATTACCCTCCTAACCGTCGTGGGGCTGTATGTTTCAAAGATTTGGTCGAAGCTCGTCAATATGTCGTCGCGCCCGAAACTGCTATCGCGAAAAACCGCGTATAGCGGCTTTGCCTTTGCAATCGCCGTGACCGCATCCTTGGTTATGTCTTTATCAAAACAGCAAATCAAATTGTCGCCTCCAACTTTGTATATTGTCTTTCCGCTCACGGATTGTTCCTCTATCTTGCTTGAAAGGTCGATGCCCATATCAAGCATAACTTGAAACAATAAGTCCTCCGCCGTGCGGTCGGTTTTTATGTTATCCTCGAGCGCGGAAAGGAAACTTTGCTCCGTGCTCTGCGGGGTGTAAAATACGCTCCGTAGGTTGCTTAAATCGGCTTTTAAGA
>BNZQ01000094.1 GCA_026001225.1 Clostridia bacterium | reverse complement strand
AAAAAATTATTGATGATTACCTTTTTAAAAAAAATATACTTCATGCTTATGAAAAGGCATTTCCGATTGACAATAATTCTGCAAATGATTTGCACCCTGATTTTTATTTGCAAGAACAGGATTTGTATATTGAACATTGGGGATATGATGATTCAAATGTTAAATATACTGAAAAGAAAGAATATAAAATTGAACAGTATGAAAAAAGAGGCGTAACGGTGATTTGTACGACTGAAAAAGATATGACTGATATTGATGCCGCTTTGGAAAGGAAATTGACCTTTTATAAAAAAGGTTATGTAAACTGAAAATGCTTTTTTAAGCGCGGTATAGAAATATATCGCGCTTTTCAATTTACGGAGGATTTGAATTACATGGAAGCACAACGACATTACAATATGCCGTATTCGGCATATGAAAAACAAAAGGCGTTAAACCTATTAAAGCAATCGACGTTTGAATTTGCCGCACACCGTTATCATTGTACGGTTCGCAGCTTGTATCGCTGGCGGCGGCTCTATGACGGTACGCTCCAAAGTCTTTGTAATAAATCGAGCCGGCCGCATACGCCGCACCCCAACCGGCACACCGATGAGGAAATAAAGCATATCAAAGACGTTATGCACCGCAATCCGCATATCGGCTTGAATGAACTATACGGAAAACTTCGCCTAAATTATGCTTATACCCGCAATCCCGTTAGTTTGTATCGCTTCTTGCGTAAAAATGGTTATTACGAACAAGTAAAACGCCGGACGGAATACAAACCGAAACCGTATCAAACGCCCGAATGCCTCGGCGAGAAGTGGCAAATGGACGTTAAGAAAGTCCCGTGGGAGTGCGCAACAATCGCTTTGCCGTCCGACTGTGATTATTATCAATATACCGTTATCGACGAAGCAAGCCGTGAACGCTTTATTTATCCTTATCGGGAACAATGCGCCGAATCGACGGTTGATTTCGTTTGTCGCGCGATTCTTTATTTTCGGTACAAGCCTCTTGTTATCCAAACCGATAACGGCCAAGAGTTTACCTTCCTGCGGCAAATTAAAAATGATAAGATTCATTTGTTCGACAAGTTTTGCCGGAAGTATAAAATCGAGCATAAGACAATCAAGCCCCGCACCCCTCGGCATAACGGCAAAGTCGAGCGTTCTCATCGGAACGACAACGAGCGGTTTTACAAATGGTTGAAGTTTTACAGTTACGACGATCTACTTTTGCAGATGAAATCTTATCTTGAACGATCAAACAATATTCCGAGTTCGGCTATTCACCCTCGCGGCGGTCGTAAATGTGAGTGGCTCACTCCCCGCCAAAAGCGCGCCGAGCTTCTTCAGCTTGATTACGCCGTCACGGAATAATTGATTTCATCTTTATCGCTTTTTCCCTTTGGCTGTCTTTGGACGGCTTTTTTGCCGTTCGTCACGGTAGCCCTCGCTCCGCTGTTCTTTCCCCTCGCGAGGGAAAAGAACAGCGGAGCGGTCCTCGCAACGCTCCTTTTCTTCTGTTTCTTATGCTTTGACGAAACTCTTGGGTAGTCTTTTTTGAAAAGTTAGTGAAAAATGTTTGACAAATCTACAGGCGGAAGTTGTCGGGGAGATTGAAGGTTATGAAGAACAAAGATGCTAAACGGAAACGGTTTATCCCGATAGTCGTTACGGTTGCCGTGCTTTTACTGTGCCTGACGGCGGGCGGCGTGTTTTTGAACGGAAGCCCGAAAGTTGTTCGCGGAATCAGCGCGGGGAATGTGATCGATTTGGGCGATACCGCGCCGAGCGCAAACGACGGAACGGGAACGATATGGACGTACAATAGTACAACCAATCGGTATACGATTTTAAACGGCGCGGACGTGACCGTCATAGGGGCAAAGGACGGATCGAACAATCCCGTCGCGGTCAACCGAAAACTGGTCGTGGCGAACAGCGCGACCGTCAGAATCACCTTGAACAACGTTGCAATTACCAACACGGATACCGGCGATTCGTCGCCCCTTTCATTGGGAAGCGGCGCGAACGTCACGCTGATCCTCGCGGACGGGTCGAACAATGCTTTGTACGGGGGCTATTTTAGCGTCAATACCTATTGGGGCAACGCGGGGATCGAGACGACGGGCGCTACATTGAGGATTACGACGCCCTACGCGTTCGACGCCGACACCGACGGCAACCCCGATCATATCGGCGACGGATCGGGCAAACTGACCGCGATAGGCGGCTATTCGGCCAACAGCACTTCTTCTTTCTGGGCAAGCGGCGCGGGAATCGGCGGAAGCACTACGTATAACGGCACCGGCGGCGCGGGCGGAACGGTTATTATTGACGGCGGAGACATAACCGTCACATCCAATTTAGGCGCGGGAATCGGCGGAGCCGGCGCGGTCACTGCATCAAGTACGGGCGGGGCGGGGGGTACCGTAACAATTACCGGCGGCGTTGTCCGTGCCAACGGCGGATATACTGCGGCTATCGGCGGCGGCGCGTCGGGCGTGCTCGTTGCCAGCGGCGGCGCGGGCGCGACGGTGAACATTTCGGGCGGGACGGTTTACGCTTCCGCCCAATACATTTATATAAGTGCGTCGGACATTCGCAATCCTCCGGTTATCGGCGGCGGCTTTCGCGTAGGCAACGGCGGTGCCAGCAACACCGGCACATGCACGATCAACGGGGACGCGGTCGTGTCTTTGTCTTGCGACCCGGCTAACGCCGGTAATTACTTCACGGGCACGACGACCCTTACAAAAGGAATCCTCTTTCGCGACAGCGCGGGCGTGATGTATCACGGCGGCGCGTCGGGCGGCGCGGGGACGCTGACCCCCACCGACAGTTTCGCGCTGACGGCGGCGCAGACCTTGACGCTGACGGCGGGGCAAGCCCTCACGGTTCCGAACGGCGCAACTCTGACCAACAACGGCACGATAACCGGCCCCGCCGCAATCACGGTGGCAACGGACGGCGCGCTGACCAACAACGGCACAATCACCGGCTCCGCCTCTATCGCAATCGCTGCGGGCGGCACATTGACCAACAACGGCACAATCTCGTGTACGGCCGCGTCCCCCTCCACCCTCGATATAGCGGCGGGCGGCACATTGACGAACGGCGGGACGGGCGTTATCCGCGGACCGCTCACGGTGACGGTGGACGGGACGCTGAACAACGCCGCGGGCGCGCTGATCAACTATTCGGACGGCTGGACTTCAACCGCGCCGACGAACGTTACCAATCCGCCGTACACGGCGACGGGCAAAATCATCGTGAACGGCCGGGTGAACGACAGCGGCACAATCGTGCCGGACGTGCGCCTTTTGCAAGTCACGCCGCCGAACAAGGTGAATTACATTGCCTACGATACGGTCGATTTGACGGGCCTTGAATTGGAGGTTGTCGGGTGGGACGGCGTCCCCGTACAACTGACCCCGGCGCAAATGGCGACGGTGACGTCGGCGTATGAAGCAAACGGCCGCGACCCGAACAGTTTCCGCGCGGGGGACACGAAATTTATCGTATCCTACTACGATTCAATCAGCGGCAAGACCTTGACGGCGGGCATAGCCGTGACCGTGGTCAAAAAGGCGTATACGGGCAAAACGCACGCCGGGATCGACACGGAATGGATCGCGGGCAAGACGTTAGGGGATATCGCAAGCACGGCGAACGTGACGATCGGGACTATAACGACGGGGACGCTGACGGCGAATTGGCGGTGGCAGACGCCGACGGATTCCGTCGCGATGGGAACGAACACGTATACCGCGCTGTACAACGACGATACGGATAACTACAACGATTTTCCCTTTTCCGTGTCGGTGACGGCGAAGATGCAACAGGGAACGGTCACGCACCCCGACATCACGGGCATAACCTATGCCGCGAATACGCCGCTGTCCACGCTGGACTATGTCGCGGGGCCGTGGAATGATCAACGCTTGGAGGAGCACTATTGGTGGGCCGACCCGACAACCTTTATCCGGCAAGGAACAAGCACCTACGACGCGTTGTACAATTCCGCGCCGACCTACTACTTCGACGCGGCTTTGACGGTCAAGGTAACGGCGTTGGCGGACGCGCCCGCGATACCGCACCACACGATCTACGCGGACTGGTTCTCGGGCATGACGCTGAACGACGTAAAGAATAAACTGCGCTCAATGTACACGTGGAAAAGTCTGACGACGCCCGTGCAGCAGTACGACGCGGGCAATCCCTCGACATATACCTATGCGGCGTGGTACAACCCCGACCCGAATCTGTACAACAACGCGACGGTCAATATACAAGTGATCGCGTCGGTGAAAATTCCCTATCCGAATACGGTCAGCCACCCGGATATCACCGTGGTGTGGTTTTCGGGCATGACGCTGACGGACGTCGAGAGCCAACTCGACAGCGCGGACTGGGCTTGGTTCGATCCGGCTACGCCCGTGACGAAAGGAACGTATCAATATTCCGCCCTTTACAACCCCGACCCGATTCAGTATACGGACACTTCCTACAACATTACGGTCAAGGCGCTGGATCAGTACACGGGCATCACGCACCCGACAATCCATGTGGGGCATATCCGCAACATGACGCTGCAAAATATCGGCGGCGACCCGACCGGCTTGGCGGGCCTCATGCCGGACTACACGTGGAAATTCCCCAACAATCCCGTGCAAGCGGGGACGTATCAGTA
>BNZQ01000093.1 GCA_026001225.1 Clostridia bacterium | reverse complement strand
CTTTAAACGCATATAAACTCCCAATTTATCGGCACTATCGCCAAAATTTTTTATTATATGAACATATTACCATATTTTAACGCGTTTGGCAAACGATTATCGCAAGAAAACGGGGCGGCGGGGAATTTTTTAACGGATGGGATTCCACGGCGGGCCGACGCACGCTGCCCTGACCCTACGGCGTTCCTCTGAATGACACAAAGACGGCGGGGCGTTTTTGAATGACGGTTACGCGCTAAAAGGTATACCGCGAAATCGGAGTTTCCCTGATTTCGCGCCCTTAATAAAAACCGCGCATAAGCGCGACAAAGAAAAAAGCAAAAAGGAAGCGAGCGAATCGATGAACGGCACGGATGCGAGCAAGACGAGGAACACGAGAATTTTTGAGGGGAGTGTAGTCAGACCTACATGACCCGAAAAAATTCAACGTGTGAAAATGTATTGCGAAGTATATCTGCCGTTCAGAGTGAGCGAAGTTCCCTCCCGCAAAAGGGCGCGGAGCGAGCGATCAAGCGCGGAATCCGTTAGGATTCCGAAGTTAAAGCGATGCGGAGCGCTTTGTGGCATTCGAGCGCGGCTTTGCGGCCTTCCAAAATCGCCCAAACGACCAGGCTGGGGCCGCGACGAGCGTCGCCGGCCGCGTAAACGCGGTGCAGGTTGGTTAAATACGAGCCTTCCTGCGTTTTAATCATGCCGCGCGCGTCCGTCTCGATTCCTAAATCCCGAATTAAACCGGTTTCGGGACCGGTAAAGCCCATAGCCGTCAGTACAAGTCCGGCGGGCAGGCGGTTTTCCGTGCCCGCTTTTTCCTTGGGAACCATGCGCCCGTTCTCGTTTTTCCATTCGATTTCCACGGTTTTGACGCCCGCGACCGCGCCGTCCTTGCCGATCACTTCCTTGACGGTGGTCAAATAGCGGCGGGGGTCCGCGCCGAACAATTCGATCGCTTCCTCCTGTCCGTAGTCAGTTTTTTTGACGCGCGGCCACAGCGGCCACGGGTTGTTTTTTGCGCGTCGGTCGGGCAGGGATGGCATGATCTCGATTTGCGTCACGCTCTTGCAGCCCTGTCGAATCGCCGTCGCCGCGCAGTCCGTGCCGGTGTCGCCGCCGCCCACGATCACCACGTCCTTTCCGGCCGCGTTCATGTCGGCGGGAATCGGGGCGGCCGCGCCGCCGTCTCCCCGGTCTTTCGACAACAAAACCTTTGTGGCGGTCGTTAAATAGTTCAAAGCCGTATGGACGCCCTTTAAGTCCTTGCCCGTAACGTTCAGCGCGCGCTCGTTCCGCGAGCCGATACACAATATAACCGCGTCGAAGTTTTTCAACAGCTCGATCGCCGCCGTTCCTCCGATATCCGCGCCGGTTTTAAACACGACGCCCTCTTTGTCCATAAAGTCGATCCGCGCCGCGACGACCGATTTATCCAACTTCATGTTGGGAATGCCGTAGGTCAAAATGCCGCCCGCGCGGTCGGCGCGCTCGAACACGGTCACCTCGTTCCCAAGCTTGTTCAATAAATCGGCGGCGGCCAAGCCCGACGGGCCGGAGCCGATAACCGCGATCCTTTTCCCCGTGCGCTTTTCGGGGGCCTTGGGCGCGAACAACCGCCCCGATTCGTCGGCAATGTAGCGTTCGATCGCGCGCACCGCGACGGGATCGCGGTGTTCGCCCAACGTGCAGGAGCCTTCGCACAGCGCGGGGCACACGCGGCCGGTGAATTCGGGGAAGGGGTGCGTCTCCCTGTAGCGCCGGCACGCGCTTTCGATATCGCCCTTATAGATAAAGTCGTTGCTTTCGGGGATCAGGTTCCCCAAAGGGCAGCCGATGCTTTGCCCTTCGGTCAGCAAGCCCGCGTGGCAAAAGGGGACGCCGCAATCCATGCAGCGCGCCGCCTGTATTTTGAGCGTGTCGGGATCGGGCGGGAGCGTGAACTCCCCGTAATCCTTGATTCGCTCGCGGATCGGCCGGTGGCCTTGATTTTGACGCTCGTATTCTAAAAAGCCCGTTACTTTACCCATAATGCTCCTTTCTCAAAGGGGGACTTGCTTTATCGCTTTTTTCTTTAAGATAGCCTGTCGAGATTGTCCATCAAAAGAAAACCGCGACGGGAAAAAGAAATCAATCGGATAAAGTTTGCCCCTTTGTGTCCCCTGTTGATAAAGCTTGCTCCGCTCCCCGGCCTGTCAGGCGGGCCACAGTCGCGCTCGGCACGGCTTTATCATTAAGGGCCGAAAATCAGGAAACCCCCGATTTTCGGTTGTTTGTTTTATCGTTTTTATCGTTCTCAAAGAGGGACTGTTATTTGCCGTCGCGGCGGTTGAAAGCGTATAAAGCCGCGTCGTCGCCCGTCAAGCCTTGCGCTTCCGCTTCTTTTACCGCTTCCATGATCCGTTGATAGTCCTTCGGAATGACCTTGACAAAGCGCGCCGACTCCGCTTCGAAGTCCTTTAACACCGCCGCCGCCTTTTTACTTCCCGTATATTTTTTATGCTTGGTCAGCATTTCCTTGACAAGTTTTTTATCGTCCCCGTCCAACGGCCCGACGTTCACCATCGCCGTATTGATATTCTTATTCAATTCATAATTCACGGGGAATTTTTCTGCGGATTCACCCTGTAAGGCTTTATTCGGTTGAGATTCTTCACTTACGGAAGAATGACGCCCGATCCCTGTTCCCTCTAACTGATCACTGACCACTGACCGCTGACCACTGTAAAGATACGCGATTCCGCCCGACATACCCGCCGCAAAATTGCGCCCGAACGCGCCCAAAACGACGATGCGCCCTCCCGTCATGTACTCGCAGCCGTGATCGCCCACGCCCTCGACGACGGCGTTCAGGCCGCTGTTGCGCACGCAGAATCGCTCGCCCGCTACGCCGCGTATATAGGCTTCGCCCGAGGTCGCGCCGTAGAAGGCGACGTTGCCTACGATAATGTTGTCCTCAAACTTGTCCGATTTGCCCTCGTGCGGCGCGACGATAAGCTTACCGCCCGAACAGCCCTTTCCGAGATAATCGTTGCCTTCGCCGTGCAGCCGGAACGTGACGCCGCCGATCAGAAACGCGCCGAAGCTTTGGCCCGCCGAGCCGTCAAAATCGATCCGCACCGTATCCTCCGGCAGTCCTTGCGGGCCGTGCCGCCGCACGATCTCGGAAGAAAGGATACAGCCCGCCGTGCGGCAGGTGTTGTCGATCGGCAGGCGCGCCCGCACCGCCGTTCCGTTTTCGATTGCGGCCTTACACAGCGGCAACAACGTTTTGATATCCAACGACTGCTCCAAGCGGTGATCCTGCTTGCGGCACGCATGCCGCTCGTCCGCGCTGTCCGGCGCGTAGACCTGTTGCAAGAGCGCGGACAAATCCACGGTCGCCGCTTTCGCGTTGAAATCGCGGCTCCGCTGCCGCAGATATTCGCCGTGCCCGATCAGCTCGTCAAACGTCCGCACGCCGATCCGCGCCATATGCTCGCGCGCTTCCTCCGCGATAAACAGCATGAAGTTTTCCACGTATTCGGGCTTGCCCTCGAAACGCGCGCGGAGCGCGGGGTTCTGCGTGGCGATCCCGACGGGGCAGGTGTCGAGATTACACACGCGCATCATGTCGCAGCCCATGACGACCAAGGGCCCCGTCGCAAAGGCGAACTCGTCCGCGCCCAGCAACGCGGCGATGACCACGTCGCGTCCCGTCAATAATTTACCGTCGGTTTCGACCGTGACGCGGTTCCGCAACCGATTGATCAGCAGGCTTTGATGCGTTTCGGCCAAGCCCAATTCCCACGGCAGGCCCGCGTGCCGGATACTCGTGCGCGGCGCGGCGCCCGTGCCGCCGTCATAGCCGCTGACGACGATCACGTCGGCCAAGCCCTTCGCGACGCCCACGGCGATCGTGCCGACGCCCGCCTCGCTGACCAATTTGACGCTGATCCGCGCGTCGCGGTTGGCGTTTTTCAAATCGTGGATAAGCTGCGCCAAGTCCTCGATCGAATAGATATCGTGATGCGGGGGCGGGGAAATCAGCTCGACGCCCGGCGTGGAATGCCGCGCCGACGCGATCCACGGATAGACCTTGCCGCCGGGCAGGTGGCCGCCCTCGCCGGGCTTTGCGCCCTGCGCCATTTTGATTTGTATTTCTTTCGCGTTGTTCAGATAATGGATCGTGACGCCGAAACGTCCCGACGCGACCTGCTTGATCGCGCTGCAACGGTTCAGCCCGTCCGCGCCGACGGTAAACCGTTCGGCGATTTCGCCGCCCTCTCCGGTGTTGCTTTTGCCGCCCAAACGGTTCATCGCGATCGCCATGCACTCGTGCGCCTCGCGGCTGATCGAGCCGTAGGACATCGCGCCGGTCTTAAAGCGTTTGACGATCGAGGAAGCCGGCTCGATCAGGTCCATCGGGAGGGGCTTGTCGGCGTTGGCGATTGTGAGCAGGCTCCGCAGGTTTTTCAGCTGCAAGGAACGGTTATTGACCAAGCCTGAAAACTTTTTAAAGGTCTCGTAATTTCCCGTGCGGCAGGCTTGCTGCAAATAGTAAATGCTTTCGGGATTGTACAGGTGGTATTCGCCGTCCTTGCGCCATTTATAGTCGCCGCCCGTCGGCAGGCCGCCGCCGCTCAAACCGTCCTGATAAGCATTCCGCGCCCGCGCGCGCGTTTCGGCCTCGATTTCGGGCAGGCCGACGCCGCCGATTCGCGA
>BNZQ01000092.1 GCA_026001225.1 Clostridia bacterium | reverse complement strand
ACGGCGAATTCTTGTATATTGTGAACAGTTCGGCGGACAAGGCGGCGACGGTTTCGGTCGACGGAGGATACGCGCTGCTCGATTTGGAAAATCCGGAGGTATCGGCCTGCGGCGGGAAGCTTACGATAGGGCCGATGAGTTCGGTTATGCTTGTTAAAGAAACCGATAAAACGAAGCTCTCGCGGCGACGCGGCGCACCGGCCGCTGTAAGGGACGTGACAAGCGCGTTTCGCTATACAGGCTCGTCGGCGAATTGCCTTACCGTCGATTACGTTTCGGTCAGCTTTGACGGCAAGAATTATGAAAAACCGGCGTATATATATGCGGCGAACGAGCGGCTCATAAAAAGCGGATATAACGGTGGGCTTTGGTTAAAGTACGCGTTTACCGTGCGGGATTCGTTAAAAATCGTCGATATACTGTTTGAAAAATTGCAGTTCAAATCGGTTGCAGTGAACGGCAAGGAAGCAGCAATCCGTCAAAGCGATACCGACGTTTTCTTTTGCGAGCTTACCGCAAACGACATCCAGGTCGGTGAAAATGAGCTTGTGATGCATGTCGATTATTTCCAAAAGCCGTCCGTCAAACGTATTTTGTTTGATCCGGACGTTATGGAATCGCTGAAAAACTGCATTGTAATCGATACCGAAATAGAGAGCGTTTATATTTTGGGCGACTTTGCCGTATATGCCGACCGCAATCTTTCCGCGCTGAAACACGTAAACGGTACGGCTCGATTACAGCAAAAAGGCTTCGCTCATTTCGCGGGGCGTTTGACCTTTGCCGGTGAGCTTGACACCGATGTGACAAGCGCGGCGTTAAAGCTCTCGGGCAGATATATGACCGCCGATATTACGGTCAACGGTCGATATGCGGGTCTCATGACACTGTCCGATACGTTGGATCTTTCCGCGTACTTGGTAAAAGGTAAAAATACGGTTGAGATAACGCTTACCTCGTCCTTACGCAACCGTATGGGGCCGCATCATGCCGCGGGCTTTGTCGACACATGGGGCGTGGGGCACGGTCAATTCACGATGCAGGGTACGTGGGAAGACGGTGCGTCCCCCCGCTTCGACGCCGGCTATTCCCTTGTGGACTTCGGCCTTGATAAAATAGAATTCGTCGAATTAACGGGTTTTTCCGCATAAAGAGGATTGGATTCTTCACTTCGTTCAGAAAGACACACAAGGAACCGCGGCTTTGCCGTCAGCGGGCGGAGAGGGTACAGAATTCGGTGGGGGAAATGCCGGTTTTCTTTTTGAACAGGCGGGAAAAGTAGGCCTCGTCCGTGAAACCGGAGAGGAGGGCGGCTTGCTTGACGGAGTGGAAACCGATGAGGAGATTGCAGGCGTAGTCGAGGCGTTTTTGAATGATATAGGTTTTGGGGGAAACCTTGAAGGTTTTGGCGAATTGATTGGAAAAATAAACCGTATTGTAACCGCTGCGGGCGGCGAGGTCCTCTACGCTGATCGGCTGGGTAAGATTAGCGTCGATAAAGCTCAAGGTGTCGGCGAAGCGGAGAACGTCCCCCGAAAATTGAAAGTCACGGAAGAAATGGGACAATAAGACCGTAAACGCGCCGTTGACGGCCAAGGCGGCGGCGGGGAGTTTGTTCGCGTCCGTTATATTCTCCACAATGATTTTAAACAGGGCTTCCGCGCCGTCGGGCGCGGGCAGGTCTTTACTGAAAGAGGCCGCTTTTAGCACGGTTTCGGACAAGGTGTCGGTTTGAAAATGCAGGAAATAGTGGGTAAAGGTGTCCTTGCAGCTGCCCCTTACGATCGAATAGGCGGGGATGAAGTACAGGCGGCCGGGTTTGAGGTTCAGCGCGGTATTTTTTAGATACAATTCCGCATTGCCGTCGGTTACAAGATAGATTCTGTTATAGGGATAAAACAGAACGATATCCTTCCAAAAACTGCCTACTTTTGCACTCTGCGCCTCTTGTACCGAGAAGTGCTCTATTTGCAACGGTTTCAACAAATTAAACATAAGCGGTATTATAACATAAAAACTGTGATTTGTCCAATCATTGCCGTGATCTGTTCATTGCAAAAGCGCGCAAAAGGGTCTATAATTTCAAACAGAGAAGGAACGGAAAAGAGAATGCGACGAAAACTTTTACATTTATTTGGCGCGGTTTTATGCGTTATGCTTTTCACGGGCTGCCGCGAAACCGGACCGCAGAAAGGCGGAGACGATATGAGGAAATATCCTTTTTATGACGCCGATTATGCGAACGCGGCCTACGGGTACACGGCGGAGAGATTGTATCAGCCCTACTTCAAGGGCAATATCATTTATAACGAATTGGTTTTGTTGGTAGACGACGGCGCGGAGATCAGCGGCAATCTGTTGTACGAGCCGTTGCGGATTATCGCCGTAAAGGACAACACGCTGAAAACCGACTACTCGCCCGATACGGATTATAGGGTAGAGGGCAATAAAATCGTACGGCGGGAGGGCTCGGCCGCGCCTTACTTAACCGAAGCCAATCTGCGGGGCGAGGGAATCGGCGAGCCGTTCAACCGCGTCGACACACTCCCTTTCGGCGACATATTGACAGATTATGTGGTTTGGGGCGACGTGGTTTATACCGAAAGCCCGTTGTTTTACGGCCATTATTTGTCCGTGACCTATGCCGTAGACGTAAAGAGCTATCCGAAGGACGTATTCAAAGCCTATGACGAAATCAATTTAAGCGGCGTTATAGACAAGCTGTACGCAAAGCAAGATATAAAAACGGTCGTCATCGGAGACAGTATCTCGGAGGGCTGTTCGAGCAGCGAGACGTTCAATCACGAGCCGTACACGCCGCCTTACGGCAAATTGGTCAAAGCGGGATTAGCGGCGCGGTACGGTGTGAACGTGGACTTAGTCAATCTGTCCAAGGGCGGGGAGATGTCGGCTTACGGCGCGGCACAGGCGCGGATCGACGCGATTAACGCCGAAAATCCCGATCTTGTGATCATCGGATTCGGAATGAACGACGGCAACTCGACCGCGCCGCGCATATCGGCCCAAGCCTTTTGCGACAATTTGGAGACGATGATCAAAAAGGTGAAGGCCGCCAATCCCGACTGCTCGTTTATTTTGTTGCACACCTATCCGCCGAATCCGGGCTTCGGCAACGCGTACAGCGTGTTCGACGGCTATATGGCCAAGCTGACCGAGCTGGCGGCGCGGGAAAATGCCTGCGTGGTGGATATGTTTAAGGTCGGCAGGCACATGCTCGAGCAAAAGCGGTACGCGGAGATTTCCGCGAACGGCGTCAATCACCCTAACGACTTCTTTACGCGCGTATACGCGATGAACATCTTATCCGCTTTAATCGACTATTAGGCTTATAGTCAAAACGGAAGCGGTTACAGTTTTGACACAGGTCTGCCGACGGGGAAACGCCGCTATGGGCTAAAAGGGAAAGGGGTACCCCTTTCCGCGTTTTGTTCAACCGAGGTTGAACAAAGAAGAATATTCATGGAGGAATATATGAGAAGCTTCAAAAAAATCGTATGGTTCTTGATTGCGGCGGTATTGCTGACCGCAAGCCTGACGGGTTGCTTATTTCGGCCCACCGGCCCCGATACGCCGGATATTACCGACGACGACGTCGATGTGAATCTGCCGTCCTCTTACAGCGGGACGTTAAAGGTTTTGATTCCGGCGGCCGACAACGAGGACAAAATGATGAAAGCCCTCATCGCGGGCTTCGGATTACAATTCCCCAACGTAACGGTGACGACGACGACCTTTCAAAACGGCCGTTACGAGCAGACGCTGATGCAATTGGCGCAATCCAAGACGATGCCCGATATTTTGTGGACGAATACGCCCGACTATTACTTTTTGGTGGGCAACGGCATCGCTATGAATTTAAATCCGTTCATCACGGCGACGGAGCGCGACAAGCCCGACGATTTCAATTTGGCGCGCGACTTTTATACCTCCTATGTCGATATGGGACGTTACGACGGCAAGCTGTACGCCGTGCCGAGAAGCAAGGACAGCGTCGTCACCTTTATCAATAAAAAGGTTTTGACCGACGCGGGCGTGGACTTGAATCCGGCGACAACCAAGGTAAAGAACGGTTGGACGTGGGACGAATTTATCGAGGTGTGCGCGAAGGTGAAGGCGCATTATATCCAAACCGGTCACTCCAATTGGTATCCGATCGACGCGAATTTAATTTGGCCCTCCGTATACAATCCAATGTTTCTGTCGGCGGGCGCGCAATATTTCAACGCGGACAAATCCTACGCCTTTGATTCCGACCAAATGCGTTCGGCGTTGCAGATGGTAAAAACCTTGGTGGACAACGGATACTATCCCGATTCGGCGACCTCGGGCGCGTCCTCTTATGAGACCGGCTCCGGCGCGATGCTGTTTCAATCGGCGGCGGTGTCGCATTACGTAGACCGCGCCGCGCTGAAGGGCAACGCGGATATCGTATCCTTTCCGCTGATCACCGCGAACGGCACGCCCAAAATCGGCGCGGGCTTCGCGGGCTATTCGATCGCGGCGGACACCAAAGACCCCAACCTCTCATGGGCGTTCATGAGCTATATGATGTCCAAGGACGGCCAGGAAAGGCTGGCCGGCGGCGGCTTGCGGCTGCCCTCCGTCCGGAAAGATCTGTCCGATCCCGCGACGGCGGCTTGGGGCGAGGGCTATCGGGAATACAATCTGTCGGCGTATACCTTCGGCGAGGAATACAAGGTCGTCACCGACTTTATGAAGGACTTTGATTTGTCCCTTAAAATGGACATACAGGACGCGTTTGACACGATGGTTTATAACTGTGCTTTCAAGACAAAG
>BNZQ01000091.1 GCA_026001225.1 Clostridia bacterium | reverse complement strand
GGCTATATTCAAATATTGAAAAAAGCAAGAGGGCGACAATGAAAGTATCTTTTTGTTTGGACGCGATATACAACGGAACGGAGTTATCTGCCGCGATAAAGCGGGCGGCTGCCCTCGGTTGCCGCGCGGCGGAATTTTGGGGCTGGCCCGGGAAGGACATTGACGGAGCCGCCGCCGCCGCAAAGGAAAACGGCGTGGAGATCGCGGCGTTCTGCACGGGAAATTCCGACTTGACCGACCCCGTGAAACGGAGCGAATATTTGGCGGGCCTCCGGGAAACCGTATCGGTCGCCCGTAAATTGGATTGCAAAATCATAATGACGCAGGTAGGGCCGGAATTGCCGGGCGTATCCCGCGCCGCGCAAGCCGACAGTATCGTCAAGGGTTTAAAGCAGTGCGCGCCGGTTTTAGAGGGAGAGGGCTTGACGTTGGCCGTCGAGCCGCTCAACACCGCCTACGACCACAAGGGCTATTATCTTTCGTCCTCGGACGAATGTGCGGAAATCATAACCGCCGTCGGTTCCGGGAACGTGAAAATGCTGTTTGACATTTATCACCAGCAAATCACCGAGGGCGACGTGACCAACCGGTTGTTGAAATATCTGAACTTGATCGGGCATATCCATTGCGCCGGGCATCCCGGCCGGCACGAGCCGGAGAACGGCGAGCTGAATTACGGTTACATCTTGGCGGCCGTTCAAAAAGCGGGGTACAAGGGCTTCGCCGGCTTCGAATTCTTTCCCGCGGGCGACGCGGACGCGGCGATACGGGGCATACTAAAAACATATCAGAGGGCGTGAGCGGGATATGATCGGCGTAGGCGTCATCGGGTGCGGCAGTATCGCCTTGACCCGCCATATACTGGAATACGCGGCGAATAGCAGCGTCCGCATCGCCGGTTATTTCGATCCCGTGCCGGGGCGCGCCGCCGAGACGGCCGCTTTGCACGGCGGCAGGGCTTATGCGGCCTTGGACGAAATGCTGGCGGATAAGAGCGTAGACGCGGTCAGCGTTTGTTCCCCCAACCGGACGCACCGCGAGTATACGGCGGCGGCCTTGCGGGCGGGCAAACACGTTTTGTGCGAAAAGCCCATGGCGGCGTCGGCGGCGGAGGCGCGTGAAATGCTCGCCGCACAAGAATCGGCGGGCAAAATATTGATGGTCGGCCACAATCAGCGGTTGCTTGAAGCCAACAGGATTGCCAAAGGCTTGATTGAGGGCGGAAGCTTGGGGAAGGTTCTGACGGCCAGAGCGTCGTTTTGTCACGGCGGGCCGGAAAGCTGGTCGCGGGAAAAGGGCGCGGGGACGTGGTTCTTTCAAAAAGGCGCGGCGGGTTTCGGGGCGGCGGGTGATTTGGGAATACATAAATTCGACATTTTGCGCTGGCTGACCGGCGCGGAGGTTGAAAGCGTCTACGCCGAGTTCCGGACGTCGGATAAAACGTTTGCCGACGGGTCGCCGATCGGCGTAGAGGACAACGCGCTGATGATCCTGAATTTTGAGGGCGGCGCGGCGGCGCAAGTGACGGTTTCGTGGACGCACTACGGACCCGAGGATCACGGTACGACCGTGGATTTGAGCGGCGGGACAATCGAACTGTTCACGGACGCGCCGCTGAAAGTGACGAAAAAGGGCGGCGAAACGACAATATACGACATAAGCAGTATTCAGACCAACGACAACCAAACCCGGTCGGGCGTGATCGACGAGTTTATCGACAGCGTTGAGCGGGGCAGGGAACCGATAGCGACGGGCCGGGACGGTTTGCGGGCTTTGGAAATTTTAGAGGCTTGCGCGCGGTCGGACAAGGAACGGCGGTTGGTCAGAATACGCAAAGGGCGGTAAAATGACGGAAAAGATAATGACAAAGAAAAAGAAACACAAATTCCGGCAGGATATGCCGTTTTATTTGTTGCTGTTGCCGGCGATCGTCACGGTGTTCGTGTTCTCCTATATGCCGATGCCCGGTGTGATTATGGCGTTTAAAGACCTTGACGCGCGGCAGGGCATGTTTGCCAGTCCTTGGGCGGCCAACGGCGGTTTTGCGCATTTCATCTATGTGTTTACGGTACCCGATTTCGCCGACGCGATTTGGCCGACGGTTTGGATCAATATTTTGAGTCTGATCGTGCGGTTTCCCGCGCCGCTGATTTTCGCCTTGCTGTTAAACGAGCTGCACAAAAAGGTCTTCAAACGGACGGTACAGACGATCAGCTATCTGCCCTATTTCCTGTCTTGGATTTCGGTCACGGGCCTGGCTTCGAGCTTGCTGTCCGAATACGGCGGCATCAATGATTTGATCAATGCGGTTGCCGGGCACCGCGTCGGCTTTTTGAAGAATCCCGACAACTTTATCCCGATTTACCTATTTCTGTCGGTGTGGAAAAGTATCGGTTGGGGGTCTATCATCTATTTGGCCAATATCGCCGCGATCAGTCCCGACTTGTACGAGGCGGCAACGCTGGACGGCGCGAACCGCCTAAAACGGGCTTGGCACGTGACGATGCCCGCCTTGCTGCCCACCGCGATGATTCTGCTGATCCTGGAAATGGGCCAGCTGTTCGGTTCCAATTTCGAGTTGGTGTACGGCTTGCAGAACGCCTATTTTCAAACGGAGGTCATCTCTACGGTCATTTATAAATACGGCCTCGGCTCGGGTGCGATGTACGAGGCGACGACCGCCCTCAATTTGGTGCAGTCCGTCGTCGCGCTCACGCTGACCTTGGGGGCGAACTGGATATCGAAGAAAGTCAGCAAGGTATCCTTGTGGTAGGAGGCGGGAGGATGAATAAAGGAAACGCAAAACAATATAAAATTTCCCCGTGGAAGCGGTATTCGGGCGCGTACAAGGCGTTTATCATTCTGAACGTCATTTTGATGATACTTCTGAGCTTTGTATTCCTGGCGCCCTATATCAACGTGCTGGCAAAATCGCTCAACAAGGCGGAGGACACCTCGCTGGGCGGCATCGGCCTTTGGCCCCGGAAGCCTACGTTCAGCAACCTATGGATGATCTTGAGTTATTCCGAAACGATCAAGGGCTTTACCGTGACAATTTTGCGGACCGTAATCGGTTCGGTGTGGGCGCTGCTGGTCACCTATTTCGCCTCTTATGCGTTCTTGCGCAAGGGCTTGCGCGGACGCGGCGTGATTTTGGCCTATTTGACGGTGCCGATGTTCTTTGGCGGCGGTCTGATCCCGACCTACGTGCTGTATTCCCGCATACACATAACCAACAATTTTTTGGTGTACGTGCTGCCGGTCGGCTTTAATTTTTTCAACATGGCGGTCATCCGGACGTATTTAGCCAATGTTCCCGATTCCTTGCGCGAGTCGGCACGGATCGACGGCGCGAGCGAAATTCTTATCTTGTTCAAGATCATGCTTCCGCTGTCCTTGCCGATCGTGGCGACGATTCTGCTGTGGAACGCGGTATTCCATTGGAACGATTGGACGACGACACTGTACTATATCCGCGACCCCGACTTGTACACGCTGCAATATAACTTGCAACAGGTCTTAAAGGAATCCGAGCGCATACAGCAGCTGATCGACGCGGCGATCGCCTCGGGCAGAAACATCGGCGACATCACGCAGAACATGACCGGAGAGGCGGTGATGAGCGCGCAGATTATCGTATCCACGCTGCCGATTATTTTGGTCTATCCGTTCGTGCAGAAGTACTTTATACAAGGCGTAATGATCGGCAGCGTTAAGGAATAGCGCGGAAGCGCAAGGGCGCGGGAACGCGCGGCGGGACAGTCAAACGGGGTACCCCGTTTGAATTTTTCGGGAAATCAAAGGTTTCCCGAAAAAAAAGAGGATATCAAAGAACAAGCAAACGGGCCTGCTATAAAAAATAAAAAAAGCGAGGTATGGAGAAATGAACAAAAAGCTTTTGAAACTCGGAGCGGTGTTTTTGGCGGCGGTATTTACTTTGCCGTTTATCACGGCTTGCCAAAAAAACAAGCCGCCCGCGAATGTGGCCGAGGACTATCCGTGGCTGCCCGCCAACGTGGAAAAGAACGGGTATACCGATACGTCCGACTTGCCCTCGTGGGATCAAAAGAATATGAACCTGACGATTTGGAACGCCAACCAAAAGGGCGGCTTTACCAAATATAAGCAGGACGACGACGTGGTCAGCCCCGAATTGAAACGCTTGACCGGCGTCGGGGTCGACAACAGTACCTCGTTCGATAACGCCGGCATGGAGGTCGGATCCAAGGTGAGCGCCGAGATCATGGCCGGCACTAAAATTCACGCGGCGTTCGGTACGTTCGAGATGGCCACGGTCATGGATAAAATGGACGTGTACGACCTGACCCCGTATATCGACCGCTATTGCCCCACGATCAAACGCCGTATGCCCGAGTCGATTTGGAACATGACCGCGGTCAACAAGGGGGAAACCGGCAAGGTATACGCCGTTCCGTTCGGTTTGGGCAACGTCAGTTTGTCCACGATCGACCCGCTGGCCGATCCCCAAAAGGTCATGCCCTTTGAATTCTATGACGACTATTACGGCCGCTTCTTTGTGCGCGAGGATATTTTGAAGGAAGCGTATCCGAACGCCTTGATGAATTCTGATTTAGAGCGGATTTTCCAGGAAAACGGCAAGTTCACCGAGGACGAATTGTTCGACGTGGACATTAAAAGCGTGGACGAGTTTTATGCGTTTTTGGAAAATATCCAAGCCGCGATCGATCGCGGCGGCGACAAATACGCCTTGCCGCAAGGGCGCAGAGTGAGCACGATTTTGGCGGGCGACGGCAGCGACCGCGATAATTGGAGCTTGATGTCCTCGTTGTGGGGGCGGCTGATGGGCGCGTCGGGCTATTTGAATACGATGTTTGCCTATTGGGACGTACCCTCGCAAAAGGTCAAGATGATGGCCTCGCAGGACTTCTTTAAAACGTATTTGGAAAAATGGTCGCAGATGGTCGCCGCAAAGCGGCTGACGTCGGATTACGGGCTGGTCACCAAGTACAGCGACGTTCAGGCGGAGCTGAACAAGGGCTATTACGCCGTGACCTACGAAAACGCGACCGCGGCCAATGAAATTGCGCTGCAGCCGGACAAAGCGACGAATTTTGCCACAAGCAAGACGGTTCGGTACCGCAAGCTGCATTTGCATATCGAGAAGGACCCGCGTTTCGAGTTCTTTTCCCAACGGGAGTCCCAACCCCAAACCTTCGCCATTTTCAAAAAAGACGTGCAGGAGGGCGACATTCCGCAAATTCTGCAATGGCTGGATTTGCAGCAGTCCGAGT
>BNZQ01000090.1 GCA_026001225.1 Clostridia bacterium | reverse complement strand
CGCGCGTTACCGAACTCTTACATATTCGATACCCTCTGTTTCAGGGGGGCATGGCGTGGATTTCGGACGCGGTCTTGGCCGCCGCCGTATCCAGGGCGGGAGGCCTCGGGATCATCGCCGCGGGCAACGCGCCCGCCGAGTGGGTGGAACGGGAAATCATCGCCTTGCGGAAGGAAACCGATAAGCCGTTCGGACTGAACATTATGCTGATGAGCCCGTGCGCCGACGAGGTGGCCGCGTTGGCTTGCCGCTTGAAAGTGCCGGCCGTCATTACCGGAGCGGGCAGTCCCGGAAAATACATGGAGGCTTTTAAGGCGGCGGGCATCAAGGTGATTCCCGTCGTGCCGATCGTCGCGCTGGCCAAGCGCATGGAGCGGTTAGGCGCGGACGCCGTGATCGCCGAGGGCGGCGAAAGCGGCGGGCATATCGGCGAGCACAATACGATGTCGTTGGTGCCGCAGGTCGTCCGGGCCGTGCAAATCCCCGTGCTGGCGGCGGGCGGGATCGCGGACGCGGCGGGCGCGGCGGCCGCTTTTTGTTTGGGCGCGGAGGGCGTGCAGTGCGGCACGGTGTTTTTGGCCAGCGAGGAATGCGGCGTGCACGATACTTATAAGCAAATGGTGGTGCGGGCGGGCGATAACGCCACGGCCGTCACGGGCCGCAGCGTGGGCTTGCCCGTGCGCGCGCTGAAAAACGCTTTGACGCATAAAATCTTGGAGATGGAGCGCGAAAACAGCTCCGCTCAAAGTATTGAGGAATTCACCGTGGGGTCTTTGCGCCGGGCGGCCAAGGAGGGCGACGAGGAGGAAGGCGCCTTTATGGCCGGACAGATCGCGGGCTTGGTCAATACGGTGCGCACGTGCCGAGAAATCGTCGAGAGCATGATGCACGGCGCGGAGGCGATTCTGAAACAGACTTTGAAGATATACGGAAAGGCAAAAAACGAATAAAAAGCCGAGAGCAAAGGTGCGGAGATAAAATGGATTTTCCTGTTTTGAGAGAGGGCATTCTGAAAGTCATTCCCCAACGCGATCCGTTTTTGTTCGTGGACGAGATCGTGTCCGCGAATACGGAAACGTTGGAGGCGGTCTATACGTTCCGGCCGGACAACCCGGTTTTTGCCGGACACTTTCCGGGCAATCCGGTCGTGCCGGGCGTGCTGATGCTCGAAGCTCTCGCGCAGGCGGGGGCGTACTTTTTACTGTCAAAGCCCGAAAACGCGGGGAAGGGCGTTTATCTGCTGAAGGTCAACAACGCCAAATTTAAACGGATCGTCCGTCCCGGGGAGCGCATAGAATTGCGGATTGAAAAAGGCCGCGTGTTTATGGGTACGGCCGAATGCCGGGCGGAAGCGCGGGTGAACGGCGAGTCGGCGGCGGCGGCCGAATTGATGTGCGCTTTGGCGCAGCAGGCATCGCCGGATACGGGCTGCGTTTGAGTTTCGCCTCTTTAGACTTGTTGCGAAAAACATACACAAAAATCCCGAGCTTATCATTCTGCGTTTCATTTCGCAACAAGTCTTTTGCGGGCTGTGCGCGGCTACGCCGTGCTCGCCTTGACAAACCGCAAGCGGTTGGCCGGCTCAGCCCGCCGCCTCGGTCATGCAGGCCCGGCTTGCTCCCTTCGGCGGCTTGCCAACCGTTGCCCGGCCGCGGTGCGCCTACGGCGCCAAAGAACTTAGTTCTTAAAGATAAAAATTTTTGAAAAGCGCGCGGGAGAAGCTTTTTTATGAACCGAGGAGCCGAGGGTCGCGGGCAAACGAAGTTTGCACAGGACCGAAGCGACGAAGGTGAATACGAAGTTTAAAAAGGCTTCTCCCGCAAAAAACAATAAAAAAAGAAAAAGGAAGAAAACAAAAATGAGCACCGTGCTATTTTGCGACAGCAACTGCGAGCTGTGGTATGACACAGCCGAGAAATACGGCTTGAAGGTCATTTCGATGCCGTATACGATCGACAACAAGGAGTATTTCTACGACTTGGGACGGAACACGGATTTCAAGGATTTTTACGCGCGGATCCGCAAGGGCTCCGTGCCGATCACGAGCGCGTTGAACGAGTTCAACTACACCGAGTATTTCGAGCCGGTTCTGGAAGCGGGAAACGACATTATTTATTTGTCCTTTTCCCATCAGATGAGCGGCACGTTCGCCTCCATGGAAAGGGCGATCGGGGAGCTTAAAAAGCAATACCCCGAACGGAGCGTGACCTGTATCGATACGAAAAGCATCTGCCTGGGCGCGGGCATCGTCGTGCTCGAAGCCGCGAAGCTGTTCGCGGCGGGCGGCTTGTCCGACGCCGAGTTTATCGAACGCGTAAAGGAATTGATTGGGAAAACGCGGTCGTATTTCACCGTGGACGACTTGCACCATTTGAAACGCGGCGGCCGGATCAGCGGCGGCGCGGCCGTGATCGGCACGATTTTGAACCTGAAACCCTTGCTGCGCCTGAACGCCGAGGGCAAGATCGAGAACTTCGCCAAGGTCAAGGGGCGGCAGAATGCGATAGAAGCCTTGATCGATCGGGCGGCCGAGGCCGATATCGACTTGTCGCGCCCCGCTTATCTGATCGATGCCGACGCGACAGACGCGGAAACGTTTCATCAAATGTTTGCCGAACGGTTCGGCAATCCGCCGGAGACGGTCAATCAAACGATCGGGCCGGTTATCGGCACGCACTGCGGCCCCGGAACGTTGGGTATTTGCTTTTTGACGAAGTAAAGAGTTGAAAAATTTCGCTATATAGCTATATAAAGGAACCGAGAGAATGGCCATTCAAAACGACAAAAAGGACTTCGTGAAGGAAGTCGCCGACATGGAAGCGGATTTTCCGCAATGGTACACCGACGTGGTGCTGAAAACGCAGCTGTGCGATTACGGGCCGGTCAAAGGCACGATGGTGATACGGCCCTACGGGTATGCCGTGTGGGAACTGATCCAAAAACAATTGGACGATAGGATCAAGGCGACCGGCCATAAGAACGCGTATTTCCCGCTGTTCTTTCCCGAAAGCTTTTTGCAAAGGGAAGCCGAGCACGTGGCGGGGTTTGCGCCCGAATGCGCTCTTGTCACGCACGTGGGCAAGGAAAAATTGGCTGAAAATTTGGCGATACGGCCGACCAGCGAAACCGTCATCTGCGAGATGTATTCTAAATGGATTCAGTCGTGGCGCGACCTGCCGCTGCTGATCAACCAATGGGCCAACGTCGTGCGGTGGGAAAAGACCACGCGGCCTTTCTTGCGCACGTCGGAATTTTTGTGGCAGGAGGGGCACACGGTGCACGCCACGTTCGAGGAGGCGCAGGAAGAAACCATTAAGATGCTGCACGTCTATCGGGAGTTCGTCAATAACGTGCTGGCGATCCCCGTCCTGATCGGGCAAAAGACGGAAAAGGAAAAATTCGCGGGTGCGCACGCCACCTACAGCATGGAGGCCATGATGCTGGACGGCAAGAGCCTGCAGGCCGGCACCAGCCACAATTTGGCCGATCATTTCTCCAAGGCGTTTGACATTCAATTTTTGGACAAGGACGGCGCGCGGAAATACGCGTGGCAAAGCTCGTGGGGCGTAACCACCCGCTTGATCGGCGCGCTCGTCATGGTGCACGGCGACCGGCGCGGCATCGTTCTGCCGCCCGCCGTCGCCCCGATCCAGACGATCGTTATTCCGATCGCCGCCTTTAAACCCGGCGTGACCGAAAAAGCGGCGGAATTGTGCGCGAAATTGATCAAAGCGGGCGTTCGCGCCGAAATCGACAACCGCGACCAGTCGCCTGGCTGGAAGTTCAACGAATGGGAAATGAAGGGCGTTCCGATTCGTTTGGAGATCGGGCCGCGCGATTTGGAACGCGGCGTCGTGGCGGTCGCGCGGCGCGACACCTTGGAAAAAACCGAGATTTCGGCGGACGCGGCGGTTCCGGCGATTAAAAAGCTGTTGAAAACGATCCAAAAGGACATGTTCAAAAAGGCGGATTCTTTCTTTAAATCCCGAATTCAGAAGGTCGGGAATTTGGAAGAGATGAGAAAAGCCGTGGACGGCAAAAACTTTGCGCTTGCCAACTGGTGCGGCTGCCGCGAATGCGAGGACAGGGTGAAACAGGAAATGCAGGCGACGGCGCGCAACGTTCCGTTTGAGCACAAGCCCTTTAAAAAGGTTTGCGCGGTATGCGGCAAGCCCGCGGTCACGACGGTCTATTTCGCGCGGGCGTATTGATTGATTTTTTATTGACAAAGGTAGGGAAATAGGATATAATAACACAATCCTATTTTTGGGGATATGGCTCAGTTGGTAGAGCGGTACGTTCGCAACGTACAGGTCAGGGGTTCGAATCCCCTTATCTCCACCACACGAGAGGTATACGCACACCTCTCCGAAAGAGAAACCGCATTGCTGGTTTCTTTTTCATTTAAGCCGGTCTTTTCATGTGCGCCATCACCTAAACCGCCATGATTGCCATCACCGCCGTTTTTATCGCTCCCGCCGTCATAAGTTCCGTTGTGGTCGTCGCCGTCGGGATAATCGGGAAAAATGAGGTTTAAAAGCAATTCGCCTTTTTGACCGCCTTTCAGGTTGAATAGGATTTTCATCTTATCGTCGTAAAGAATAACCTTGTAAATTAAGGTGTCAATCAAGTCGCGGCGGTTTTTAATCTTGGTAGCGTAATTGTGGCCGCCGACAAACATCTCGAATACTGTCTTGACAAGAGGCGCGGTATGCTCGTCCACGACGTAATTCTTTTCTTCGTCTACCTTGTAGCCGAGGGCGATGCTGCCGCCGAAGAACTTGCATTTGGAAGCGGATATGCCTATCCCGCGCTTTATTTTCTGACTCAATTCGAGGGAGTAGTATTCCGCCATACTCTCCAACACGCCCTCTACAAGAACACCGCTCGCGTCGTCGGTGATGTTCTCTTTCGCGCTCAACACCCGAACGCCGTTTTTCTTTAACTTCGCTTTATACGTGGCGGAATCGTACCTGTTTCGGGCAAAACGGTCTAATTGATAGACTATAACAAACTGAAACTGTTTCTTCCGGCTGTCCTCAATCATGCGCAAAAATTCGGGGCGTTTGTCCGTCGTGCCCGTCAAGGCGCGATCAATGTACTCCCCGATAATCTTGTATCCGTACCGTTCCGCGAAAGCGCGGCATTCTTTCATTTGGCCCTCGATTGATTGCTCATTTTGCGAGTGGGAACTGAATCTCGCGTAGACAACTGCATTGTTCATAGTGACGTGAATCTCCTTTTTCGGCGGTGCGTTACTTCTCGGCCTTGACCGCCTTGATCGCGAAACGTCGCCGCCGCCGCGAAGCCGCCTGAGGAAACGGGCGAGGGATAAAC
>BNZQ01000089.1 GCA_026001225.1 Clostridia bacterium | reverse complement strand
TCGGTATCGGCTCTTTAATAAGTTTATAGCCCCAAATAATGACACCACCCGTAAAATTGCCGTTTGCCACACTTGTATCGAAACCGTCACGCACTCGCTTACTTAATCGCTGACTGTATTTCTCGTCATTGGACGAGTATAGATATACACTACCTAAACGGTTATAAATTGATATTGATAAACCTGTAAACGATGTTTAATTCTCTGACTTCTTTCCCGTCGATGATTTCCGCCCGTTTCAACTCTATCCGTTCGATAAACTTGTGTGCAATTTCGGAAGTGAGTTCCTTGCTGTCGGCGTAAGCGGCGGCCAGCGTTCTCAACTTTTTAAGGCTTTCCTCGTGGTCGGTCGTTTTGCCGAGTTCAGCGACAAGGGCGGTTAAGCGTTCGGTCAGCGTTTTCTTTTCCGCTTGATAGCCCGCGAGCAAGTCTTGATACCCGCTTTCGTCAAGCCGCTCGGCGGCGTAGTCCTCGTAAAGTTTACGGACGATTGTCATTAAAGCGTGGAGCCGTTTTTCGATTTTGGTCTTTTCGGCAAGCATCTTTTCCGAGTTGTTATTTCCGGCGATTCTTTTTCTCACGGCTTCGAGCATACGGCTGTCGGATTGCATGAGGGTTAACACTTTCTTGACCGATTCCCATACCCGCTCTTTTAAAACGTCGTAATAGATATGATTATGCTGTGTACATTCCTGCGGGTTAAGAGTGTGGTTGTGACAACGGTAAATTACCTTCGTAACGACGGCCTTTTTCTTTGTCTTAATTTCATATACGCCCAAGTGCATTCTCTTGCCGCATTGCCCGCAAAACAGGATACTGCGGAAAATGTTTTCATTGTGTCGCCAAGCCGGTCTGTGCCTTGCGGTCATAATTTGTTGTACGCGATCGTAATCCTCGCGGCTGACAAGCGGTTCGTGAGTATTCTCGACAAAGATAAGCTGGTCTTTCGGTTTCATCTGCCTTTTGCCGGTTCGGGTGTTGACTACCTCGCACCTGCCGCCGACGGTATCGCCCACATAAATGCGGTCGCGCAAGATTTTTGTTAGGGTTACTACGCTCCATTTGTACGGCGAGATTTCCTTGCCCGTGTGGTGTCGCGTATACTTCGCGTTTCCGTGGAGAGCCTTGTACGCAGACGGCACCAAAATCTGTCTGCCGGATAACTCTCTCGATATAACGCGAGTACCCTTGCCCTCTAACGCCATGCGGTAGATTTCCCGTACCGTCGCCGCCGTTTCTTCATCGGCGACGAGTTTGTTCTTGTTATCGGGGTGCTTTTTGTAACCGTAAGGTACTTGCCCGAAACAGTACAATCCGTGATTGAGCCTTTGCCGGAGCGCAGATTTGACCTTGCGGCTCAAATCTTTACTGTACATATTGTTCAAGATATTCTTGAACGGCGCAATGTCGTTGTCGGATTTCAAGCTGTCAAAACCGTCGTTAATCGCTATGTACCGCACACCGTTGTCGGGAAAGAAAATTTCGCTGTAAAATCCCGTTTTGATGTAGTCGCGCCCCAACCTTGACAAGTCTTTTGTGATAACAAGATTGACTTTTTTATTGTCAATGTCGCTCAGCAGCCTTTGGAAATCCGGCCTGTCGAAATTTAAGCCCGTGTAACCGTCGTCCTTGTAAACGTCATGGATTCTGTACCCGTTGTCTTGGCAATACTTTTCAAGCGTCATTTGTTGGGTTTCGATACTCGAACTGTCGCAAGCGTTTCCGTCGTCTTTGGAAAACCTTAAATAAAGCGCGGCGGTATAAATTCGGTTGCCGTTAAGATTTCCCGTGCAGTGGTTGTTTGTTAAGATTCCTTGTTGTTCCATGTTTCCTCCATAAAGGAACAACGTAATTAGGGATAGTCGCTACGGACATTATACCATAAGTTGTTCCTTTTGTGCAGCTATTTTTTAGGGGTGTTTGGATTTCAGTTTTTAGAAGTTTGGGGAGCCTTCCGTCAAATCTTGACGAAAGGCTCCCGCGCTCCTGTTATTCAGTTTTAATATTTAGTTGTCGGTTTTGCCGTTACGGATTTGATTGCCGCCGTCGGGGAAATATCCCCGCGCCGCGCCGCTTGGACGAATCGGCTCTTGTTGGCAATACTCCGCATACAGCAAATCCGCGAATATATCCGAAAGGTTTTTAATTCCCGCGTAACTTTCGTTTACGATAAAAACCTTTTCTCTCGGATACCGCTTTCCTTTCCGGCTCTCAGTTTTGGGCTTAAAGTCCGAAAAGATGTAAGAAAGAAGTAAATTTTCCGACATTATTGTTTGCGCTTGGTTCATTCCGTTTGCTCCTAAATTTTTGCTCCGCTTTACGGGCGTGTTTAGAAATATTCAATTTTCAAGGTACAAAAAAGCCGCGACAGCGGCTTGGAAAATGAGTTTTTTCTATACGGTTTTCTCCTTTCCTTTGGATTTGCATTGATTTTGCGCGGCTGCGCTTTACAGCAATCACGCCCTGTTCAGTATGCGTTTTTGGATGATCAGTTTAAACCGCGAAAGCCGAAAAATCTCGTCGTCGAGCATTTCCGCAAGTTGCGAAAGCCCCACGGGATTGTGTTTGAGATAAAGGTCAACGGATTCGCCGGTTAGGATTTTCTCGTACCGCCGCGCTATGGTCATAACGTCGGACAGATTCTTGACGATAGCCCTTTCTTTGGATGCGCCGGTTGTTCTGTTCCCGATCTCCTTTTGCAGCAACCAAACGGCGATAGCGTCCCGTTCCTCTTCGGGCATACTTTGCAGGTATTTGTTAAACGCATACGCCTTGTGAATCGAGATGACCTTGCCCATTGCGTCCTTGATGATTTGCGGCGCCGTGTTGTCTACCTTCTCAACTTTACGCAAGGTTTCGCGGGAAAAGTTTTGCGTCTTTGCAAGTTTGGCCATTGTTTCCCGGTCGTGCCGGTTGCGTCGAGCCGCCCCAAAAATTTGGGTAAGTTCGTTTTCCGCAGTCGGGTCTTGTTCATACATTTTTTTTAATTACTCCTTTATATGTTTTCTGTTATTTGGTACAATTCAAACGCTTTCAGTTTTACCCCCGTTTAGACTACCCTTTTGGGCAATTTCTTTGATTGAGCGGCACGGGAAAAACGTCCCCGATACTTTTCTCATGGACACGCCGCCGCAGTCCTAAAAGCACGTTTTCCTACATTTGCATTTCCTCCTTTTCCGCTTGCTTTCGGGCTTGCCGTTCGGCTTGGGCGATACGTTGTTCAAGTTGCTCGATACGCTCTAACTCGGCGGCAAGGCGTAAAAATTCTTCCAAAAGATTGGGATTCTTTTTAAACACCTTGTCATACCGTTGAAGTCTGTTACTCAAATTATTTCTCTCGGTTTCAAGCGCGGCTTTCTCGGCTTTGAGTTTTCTGGCGGTTACTTCCAATCGGAAATTATCCTTTCGGTAATCTTTATCGAGGACTTTCCGCTTTTCCGTTTCCGCTTCCCGCGCCCGTTCTTCAAGCAGATACCTTTTTGTTAAAGCGTCGTTCGCGGAGTCATAATCGGCTTTGGATATGACGACGGCGTCCCGTTTTTCCTTGACAGGCGTGATCCTATCGCCCCAACGTAAGCCGTCAATCCGCTTTTCCTCCGTTTCCCGCGCCGCCCGTACTTCCTTTAATGCCTTGACCGCCGTGCCGCGTTTCAATTCGTCGATAGAGCGGTTGCCGTCTATGGTCGCGCCGTTCCGAACGCCCGTATTGCAACCGAAAACGTTTGTCAGATAATCGTCCAATTCCTCATGAAACTTCAACAGATCGTCGCGGCCGACAATATCTTTCGAGCAGAGTTTTTTGATATTCCTCTTTTTATCCATAGCAACGGGAATGAAAGCAAAGTGCATATGCGGCTGCGTTTCGTCCTTGTGAACGTAAGCGGATACGACGTTTTCTCGTTTGTACTTGCCGGCTAAAAACCTGAAAACCGCATCAAAGAATTTCCGTTCGTCGCCGTTACCCAAAAGTTTGGGTAGGGTGACAATCCAATCGCACAGATACTTAACGTCGCTACGGTTGAAGATTTTCAGTTGAGCAAGCCGTTTGTCCATGAACTCGGCTTGCGGGAGCGTTTGGAAGTTTGCAACGTTGTAGTTTTGATAGGTTCGGGATAAATCGACGTCCTGATTTTTGTACTTATGGTATTGTCCGTTCCCGTCCTTTGCCCGCTCATAGTGCATGAGTAATTTCCGATAATCCTTTTGCGTGTACTTTTCCAAGTGCGCCATTCATATCCTCCTTGTCGTTGAATTGATTAAATCCGATTTATTCCCTATCTATGAAAACCTCCTTTTTGACTTGTAAAGCCGGGGCGCAATATCCCAAAGGATTTTGGTTAGCAAGTTAACCAAAATCGCTTGCGCTTGCCTGCGGCATTTTGGTAACTTGCCCTGCGGGGCCGCCCGTTTCCGCGCGGCGGAAACAAATATAAAGATTAAGACGTGTTAAACATTTTGAACCTCCCTTTACAAAACAAAAACGGAATCCTTAATCGGACTCCGCTTGCGTCTTGTTAAAAATAAAGGACAAAACTATGTCCCTATTATATAAGGAAAATTAAGGGGGTGTTTCGGGGGTTGGATTTGATTTTTCTAAATATTTTTTTATTTCTCTTTCGTACTCGCCGTCAATGACAAATTTCAACAGATTGATTTGGTGCGGATTTGTATACGCGACAAAGAATCTGAACACCGCCGCGAACAGTCTATTATACTTTGTATCGGATATTTTCCCGTGTAAATCCTTGAAAAAGAATTGCTCCAATCCGTTTAATATATCGTAGTTCTTGCGCACGATATATAACTCAACCGCTTTTTTGAAAGCATTATGCAACCGTTCCCTTGCGGAACTTTCGTCAATGCCGAACATCTCCGCCATATCGGTAGTGGTATAGCCCCGCTCATGCAGTTTAAAAACATCGGATTGTTTCGACGGCATAACCAACGAATATAAATGATAAAGTCCGTCGGTAAATTCTTTCTCGATTAAAATTGTTAGCGGGTTGCGGTTTTCGGGGTTGACGGTGTCCTCTATATAATCAGCGGCGGGACGTTCCTCGCCGTCGTCAGACCTTACAAATTCGTCGAGGGAAAATACCGTCCGTATATTCGCGGCTTGCATTTGCTTTTTTATTTTCCACCGATACCGCCGTTCCCGTTTATCGTCCTCGGCTAAAAACACCGCCACCGCGTCCGACACCTCGACAAGGATATGTTCATACGCATACTGCCAATACTGCCGCCCGCCCGCGCGCTTGCAAACGCTCTTTTCGATTGTGTAGGGGATTACCGGCATAGGCTATCTTTCCGTTTTCAAGGATTGTATATTCGTTTCTATCCTTTACAATCTTTCACCCGAAACGAAGGAGCGAGCGGCGGAGAGGATATTGAAAACGGCGGCCTTGTCGGAGAAGGAGCGGTCGACAAGGACAAGATACCATTCGGGGCCGTGCGGCCACTTCGCGCGGTGTACATTCGGGTGGGAACGGGCGACGGTGGCGGCGTAGAAATCGGGGATAC
>BNZQ01000088.1 GCA_026001225.1 Clostridia bacterium | reverse complement strand
GTTTAGAGGCGTCCTCGCGCCAAATCGCGTTGGCCAGCATCATGCCGCCCGACCGTAAAATCTTGACCTCGTCCTCCGAAAAAGCCCGCTCGGAATGACAGTCGTCAAAGCTGACGAACCCCCAGCACGCGTCCTGCAAATAGATCGGCAAGGTTAAAATGGATTTTAAACCGTACAGCGGAAGAACCCTTTGTTCCACCTCGGAAAGAAACGCGACCGGCCCGTTGACAAACCGGCCCTTTTGAAAAATCGTTTCCCAAGTCCCTATAAGATCCGGGTGGGGGAGCAGTTCGCTGACTTGCAGCGTGTTTTGCGTCGCGCCCGTCTCGTTCAGCCAGCAGTACAGCGGCAAATAGTCGGTTCCCCTGTCCGAGAAAGTGCGGCGCTTCCAAACGTATATCCGGTCGCAATCCGTACATTCAGCCAACAGCTTCAGGCTGTCGTGCATAATCGTTTCAAAGTTGCCCTTTGCCGAAATCAGCAGCTGCGCCGCTTCGTTGACCGTATGCAGCGCTTTATCGTTTTTTGTGAGTTTCTCCGCGGCCTCCTCGCGCAGGATCGCGCTCGCGACCATCAAGCCGCCGGATTTCAGAATCTGAATTTCTTCCTCCGCATAGGTCCGGTCGGTACGGCAGTCGTGGAAGCTGACAAAGCCCCAAAGATTGTTCCGTATAAACAACGGAATCGCCAAAACGGATTTGACGCCGTAGGAGGCAAAATAGCTCCGCGTCGTATCGGAAAACCGGTCGATCGGCCCGTTGGCGTAATTGCCCATCAGGAAAAGCTCCTCCCATTCGGGGACGGTTTCGGCATAGGGAAACCGCGCGCCGTCCGTGGCGTGCGGATAGGACAGCCCGATGTTGCTGCACCAATTGGCCGTCAATTCATATTGCAATTCGTCGCGGGATTTGATATTCTTCCAAACGTAGATGCGGTCGGCGTCCACGCTGACGGCCAACTGCTTTAAGCAGTCCCGCACGATCGTTTCAAAGCCGCCGCTGCTGACGCGGTTGCCGCCGAGCGACAGCTGCTGAGCCGCGTCGTTCACCGCGCGCAGCATTTTATCTTTTTGCACCAGCTTGTTTTCCGCTTCGAGCAGGGTGGTAAGATTGACGCAAACGCCGATAATCACGAAGGTGGTTTTGTAGAAAATACGTTTGAGCGTCACGCCGAGAATCAAGCCTGTTCCCGCGGCGAAAACTTGCGTTTCAAATTTAACGGTGCCTTGCTCGGCGGCGTCATTGAGCCAATCGGACAGCGTACGGCTGGGCCGTCCGTCCGGTTGAACCGCGGGGGAGTGCTGAGCCATCCACGCGGCGAAACCGGCGCAGAATTCTTTTTCATCGGCAAAGCCCGCCATCTTTTGAGCCGCGGGATTGCCGAAAATCACGTTAAACTTATCGTCGAAAATGACGTTGATGTTGGGCGTCGTTTCCAGAATCGTTTCAATCATGTCGCCGCTTTTTTCCAGCGCGCGGATGGTTTGCGCGCGGATGCGGATTTGAAACATAATGACGGCGCAGGTGCAAAGCCCGACGATGATATAGGAAACGATAAAAGGCGCGTATACGCGGTTCTCCAAATACGCCGTGTTCGTGCTTAGAGTATTGATGAGCGTTTTGACCGCTTCCAAGTCGCTGATATAGTACAGGCTTGTTACGATCGCGATATGGGCGATACCCGCAATAACGCGCGTTTTTCCGCGCAGCAGCAAGGCGAGCAGGACGAGCCCGAACGCAAAAAACGGCTCCATGGGGCTGGACGTCCCGTCGAGAAAGAAAAACGCGGCCGGACACAAAACGAAGGCGTACAGAATAGGGGTCAAAACGGTGCAAACCGCAACGCGCTTTCCGTCCGGTTTGCGGACGCAGTATAACAGCATGAACAGAAACAAGAGGAAGAAAGCGAATAAAATCGTGAGCGCGGGCCAGGGCGCTTGCAAAAAGATATACAACACCGCATTTGCAAAAAAGCCGAGGATTCCGGCCAAAAACACGACGTTAGCGAGGCGCGCATCTACGGGCAAGTCGTCCGAGAATAAACACCGTTGAACTTTATGGATAAAGTTCCTCATCGCTTTTTTCTCCTAACAAACACTCGTTAATGAGTATTTGCATATAGTATATCATGCATTTTTTATTTGTCAAGCAATTTTATGAATCGTCAAAATTTGTCAATTTTTAACAAAAAAGAAAAATAAAAGCATGAAAAAACGGCGGTCTCATTTTTTAGAACAAAAGCGCATTCGCTATGCCCGGGCCCGTCAAGGTCATGGCTTTCTCGGCTTCGCTCTGAATGATATCCAAATCGCTTTCCCCCAAAGGCTATGCCGGCGCCCTAAACCGGCTTCTTTCACGATTGACTTTTTCAGATATTTATACTATAATGAGATATCTTATCCGAAATTCTCAAATCCTATATTTTTAAATGAAAAGGCGGTACGGTATGGATTACAGATTCTCCGGCAGAATGAACAAACTCTCGGGCAGCGCGACGCGCGAGATTTTAAAGCTGATCAAGCGCGGCGGCGTCATTTCCTTTGCGGGCGGATTGCCGGCGGCCGATATGCTCCCCGCGGCGGAACTGGCCGCCGTTTCGGACGAGATTTTAAATTCCCCGCGCGTAAAAGAGATCATGCAGTACGACGTGACCGAGGGCGCGCCCGAGGTTCGCGCGGAGATCGCCGAATATCTGGGGGATTTCGGGATTCACGGGATCGGCGCGGACCATGTTCAGATCATCAGCGGCGGCCAGCAGGGAATCGACTTGTCTTGCCGCGCGCTCTTGGATAAGGGCGATTACGCTCTCGTCGAGGATCCGACCTATTTGGCGGCGCTGCAAATCATCACGTCCTACGAGGCCGTGCCCGTGGGCGTGAAGGCCGTTTCGGACGGTTTGGATTTAAACGATTTGGAAGCCAAAATCAAAAAATACAACCCGAAATTGCTGTACGTCGTCCCGACGTTTTCCAACCCGACGGGCGGAACGTATTCGGCGGAAAACCGTAAACGGATAGCGGAAATCACCGCGAAATACAATATTGTGGTCGTCGAGGACGATCCGTACGCGAAATTGCGGTTTTCGGGATCGGCCGTACCGAGTATCAAGAGCATGGATACGGCCGGCAATGTGATTTATTTGACCTCGTTCAGTAAGATCGTGTCGCCGGGAATGCGGATCGGGGCGGCGTGCGCCGCGCCGGAACTGCTCGGGCGGATGACCGTTTGCAAGCAGGGGATCGACGTGCATACCAACAGCTTGGCGGTCGCGGTGATCGGGGAATTTTTAAAGCGCGGGATCATCAAACGGCACGTGGAAAAGGTCTTGCCGATCTACAAAAAGAAACAAAAGCTGATCGTGGAATGTTTGGACAAGTATTTCCCCGATTGTTACCGGCACACGAACCCCGAGGGAGGCCTCTTTATTTGGGGCAAATTCGAGGACGCGAAACTCGACACCCAAGCCTTATTGCCCGAGGCGATCGAAACCTGCAAAGCCGCTTATGTGCAAGGCAACGTATTCTACGCCGACGGAAGCGGGCATGATTGCATACGGCTGAATTTCTCCAATCCGAGCGAGAGCGATATCGAGAGGGGCATCGAGGCGTTGGGGAGATTCTTTAAGAGCAAGATTCAATCAAAATGAAAACTTAAATAACTGAAAACTGAAAACTGAAAACTGAAAATTTCGGTCGAATGATCGTGAAACAAGTTTGTCGGCGGACAAGGAACGTATAGCATAATAAAAGTTTCTTTTGCGACAGATCAATAATTTTCAGTTTTCAGTTTTCATCTTTCAGTTAATAAACGATAAATCAATAATTTTCAGTTTTCACTTAAAAAAGGACGTTAACATGAAAAAAACAAACCCCATCGATCTCTTAACCGAGCGCGGCTTTATTGAACAGACCGTGTACCCCGAGGATTTGTACAAATCCTTTGAAACGGGGACGGTGTCGTATTATTGCGGCTTCGATCCCACGGCGGATTCCCTGCATATCGGACACTATATCCCCGTCATGGCGATGGCCCATTTGCAGCGGTGCGGTCATAAACCGTACATCGTCGTCGGCGGCGGCACCGCTATGGTCGGCGATCCCTCGTTTAAGAGCGACATGCGTCAGATGATGACGCGCGAAACAATTGAAAAAAACGTCGCGTGTTTTAAAAAGCAATTGTCCAAATTCTTGAGCTTCGAGGGCGAAAATGCCGCCGTCATCGCGGACAACGCCGACTGGCTGCTGCAATTGAATTACGTCGAGTTTCTGCGCGACGTGGGCGCGCACTTTTCGGTCAATAAAATGCTGACCGCCGACTGCTTTAAAACGCGTATGGAAAAGGGGCTTTCCTTTCTCGAATTCAATTATATGCTGATGCAGGGATACGACTTTTTGGTGCTCAATCAAAAATACGGCGTGACCCTGCAGGTCGGCGGCAACGACCAGTGGAGCAACATTCTGGCGGGGGCGGATTTGATCCGCCGAAAGGAGCGCAGGGACGCCTTTGCGATGACCTTTAAACTGCTGCTTAAAAGCGACGGCGAAAAGATGGGCAAGACCGCGAAAGGCGCGCTGTGGCTCGATCCCGAAAAGACCCCGCCGTACGAGTTCTATCAATATTTCCGCAATGTCGAGGACGTTAAGGTGCGCGAGTGCATGTACCTCTTGACCTTTGTGGAGCCGGCCGAAATTCGGGCTTTGACGGCGTTTAACGACGAGCGCATGAACGCCGCCAAGGAACGCCTCGCTTACGAGGTCACCGCCGTCGTGCACGGCAAGGCGGCGGCAATTGCCGCGCAGGCACAGGCTCGGGCGGCGTTTTCGGGCGATGCGTCGGACATGCCCGCGGTCATGCTGGACGTGACGAACGAGAGCAAAATCACAGACGTTTTAGTGCTGGCGGGCGCGGCGGAAAGCAAGGGCGCGGCGCGGCGTTTGATCGAGGGCGGCGGGGTCAGCGTGGACGATGTGAAAGTGACAAGCCCGGATTGCGCGCTGAAGGATTTGCCGGGCGTGAATCCGAAGAGCTTTGTGCTGCACAAGGGCAAGAAGGTGCATATCAAAATAGAAAGTTAAACAAGTGAAAACTGAAAACTGAAAATTTCGGCCGAATAACCGTAAAAAGATAGTTGGCCGGCGGGTAAGGAGCTGATAGCATAATAAAAGCTGCTTCTTCGGGGTCAATAATTTTCAGTTTTCAGTTTTCATCTTTCAGTTTAAAAAGGGCAAGAAGGTGCATATCAAAATAGAAAGTTAAACAAGTGAAAACTGAAAACTGAAAATTTCGGCCGAATAACGTAAAAGATAGTTGGCCGGCGGGTAAGGAACTGATAGCATAATAAAAACTGCTTCTTCGAGGTCAATAATTTTCAGTTTTCAGTTTTCATCTTTCAGTTTAAAAAGGGCAAGAAGGTGCATATCAAAATAGAAAGTTGAACAAGTGAAAACTGAAAACTGAAAACTGAAAATTTCGGCCGAATAACCGTAAAAAGATAGTTGGCCGGCGGGTAAGGAGCTGATAGCATAATAAA